>NZ_JBNNOR010000004.1:0-333073 GCF_050274955.1 Peribacillus sp. NPDC006672 | reverse complement strand
CTGTGATATAAATTGAAACGCCGTATACGCGAACCGTACGTACGGTGTTGTGAGAGGGGCGAAAATAATACATTTATTTTCCCTCTACTCGATTGGCAACTATCGGGGCAGGATAGTTCAAGAGTCCATAAGGAGCTGTTCAACAATTGGGCCAGGTTGCGAAGGAAGAATTGCTGACTTTACAAAAGGTAAATTAGTTAAGGATAAATAGTGGTGAACCGAAAAGAAGGCGCATTTGAGTGGGGCTATTATTTGGAATTTAATGCATAAGATTTGGAACCAATGCTCATTTCAAACGTAAGTAATGTAAAAGACTTAAGGTTGGGAGGCAAAAGTATGAGGCAGCTTTATATAAAGCAAAAGGTATTCAGTCTTAGCGGGAAATTTACAGTAAAGGATCAGCAGGAGAAGGATATATATTACGTGGAGGGAAGTTTTATGCAGGTTCCAAAGACTTTCTCCATTATGAATACAGCAAGAGATGAAGTAGCACTCATTACGAAAAAGGTGTTCAGCTTTTTACCAAAGTTTTTGGTTGAGGTGAATGGTCGAGAGGTATTAACAATAAAGAAGGAATTATCCTTCTTAAAAGCACGATATACAATTGATGCGGCAGGCATTGAAGTACATGGTAATTGGTGGGATATGGATTTTCAAGTTTTACAGCATGGTAAAATCGTAGGTAAAGTGGGCAAGGAGTGGTTCACTTGGGGCGATAGCTACAAGGTTCAAATAATAGATGAAGAGATGGAAACCATTATTATTGCACTCGTTGTTGCAATTGATTGTGTGAAGGCTGATCAAGCAGCAGCTTCCTCAGCATCGAATTAAAGTAGAAGTGTAGAATTAAAAGGCTGACAGTTTTTAAAAAATCACTGATTGAATAGGTGCGGTGAACCGTATCATAAATAAATAACAAGGCCATTTGGTACCAAGGTTTTATATTCGTTCTTCAGTAATCGGGCGCGATTCTTGAATAAGGTTCGCTTTTCTTATAGAATTAACAGGCTGAAGATTGGAGCTGTCTTTAAGACAGCTTTTTCCTTATGAGGGGGAGGTTAGCTTAAGAAGGAACTATGATAAAATTACAATAAACAATGTACATAGAAACAATAAAGGTTCTAATCCAAGGAGATTTTTATGAATAATCACTGCTGCGAAACTATGAAAGACCAAGTTAATATTAAGTGCAAAATTCACGTTAGCTCATTTGATTGTCCAGACATTTTGATTACCTATAATAAAAAGTTTGATGAATATGGGTTAATAATCCACGATGGAGGCAGTTCAAGTATAGAGATAACATATTGTCCCTGGTGTGGCTCGAAATTACCTGATTCTAAAAGAGATTTATGGTTTGAAATCCTTGATCAATTAGGATTTGATGACCCAGTTGAGCAATCGATTCCAGAGGAATTTAAAACAGATAAATGGTATAAAAAATAGTAAACGAGCAGAAGATTCACTAGCTTGTTGAGAGAAACTTTGGGAACTTTTTTCTTATTTGAAACAAAATTTGTTAAGGATCACTAAAAATAATCGTTAATTACTTACACATCTTTTTCCACCATTGCTGAATAAAATCCTCGCCAAACCTTCTTAACATGCCAAATAACTCTATATCTCAAAACCTTCTTTTATCAGAAACTTTATCAATTCCAGTTTATTCGTAGCTTCAATCTTTCCAAAGATATTATTAAAGTGTTTTTTAACAGTATGATTACTAATCCCTAACCTTTCACTGATTTTGAAAGTATTAAATTTAAAACCATAGAATAAGTATTAGAAGTGAAAAGGAGCTTTCTTCTAGTTTTCGTTTTATCTCCAACTTTCTTCCTTTATATCATGAATTTCTTATAAAAAGACATCAAGTTTCTTTCCTGCTTAAATAATAATCGAAGGTGAGTGAACATGAAAAATAGAATAAAAACAAAAATGATAAAAATACTCAGTGGAAACAGGGAAAATAGATTAATCGTTCAAGTTGCAGATACTCAAAGAAAAAGAGAAAAGGGCTTAATGTTTGTTGGAAAGTTACCCGAAAATGAGGGGATGTTATTTGTGTTTTCAGAAAAAATATATGGTGGCTTTTGGATGAAAAATACATTAATTCCTTTATCTATTGCTTTTCTTGATTCAGATGGGGAAATTTTAAAAATACTTGATATGGAACCTTGTAAAGAGGATGAATGTCCTACCTATGAACCAGAGCTTTCTTATCATTATGCAATTGAAGTGAATCTTGGATGGTTTGAAAAGAATCAAATCAAAGAAGGGGATTATGTAAATCTTGATTGAATTCATCTCATCTAACTCCTAGTTCTTAAGGTGAGGTGATTTTTTTATGGATATTTATGCTAATATCACTAGGTAGATTGGTGAAGAAATGTACTTAACTAACGGGTGCATAGCTAAAGGTCGGAGCTGTCTTTAAGGCAGTTTTTTTATTATATTTAAGGAGTTTTGCTTATGGAATTCACATTATTTCTTGAGGCAATTAATTCAGAAGAAACAAACACTTAGATGATTTTAAGAAAATTGCTGCTACTCATAAAGTTTTCATGTCTGTTTCTGAAATAGAAAAGTATTAGAAAATTGATTGATAGATAATTAAAACCAGCCTTGTTAAGCTAATAGGTGCTTTCCAATAAGGAAGATTACTTCTTATGGAACTAAAGGGGAGATAGGTTAATGGATCCAACTAAATATTATTAGAGCATGTTTTGATTAATCTTTTTTCAAAACATGCTCTTTCTTTTTGTTCAGTTATCAAAAGGTCTTGTATTAATATGATTAAACTTTGTTTAAAGCTGACCTATGTTGGAACTGCAATTTTTATTCGTAACGGGATTAATAATTTATTCTTATAACTTTATAGTATTTCAATATTTTACTGAATTTTTGAAAAATGGTACATTATTTACTATATTTACAAAAAAATACACGGGAGGTTATGTACGGAATAATCCGGAACAGTTTATAAAAGCTATTTCTTCTTTCTCATTCAATGATAAAAAGGGAAAGCTTATTCTATTTATTGAAATATTGTGTGATGGTGCTATTAATCTTTCGTTCAGGGAGGGCAACCTATGAAAAAGTTTTTTGCTTTTCAAGTGTTAATTGCATTGTTTATTGGGGCACTTATCGGACATTTTTTTCCTGAACTTGGCCAATCCTTAAGACCGATTGGCGACGCTTTTATTCATCTCATTAAAATGATTGTTGTACCTATTGTTTTCACTACTATTGTCATTGGTTCATCAGGCGACGGAAACATAAAAAAAATGGGTTCATTAGGACTTAAAACAATTATTTGGTTTGAATTTATTACCACCCTGATTCTAGGTATTGGTCTTTTACTTGTTAACATTTTAAAGCCTGGTGCCGGGCTTAATTTGTCCCATCTTGCCCAGAAAGATATCACACAATTAAATGAAAGCGTTACCAAAGTTATCGATTTTAAAACGATGCTTGTTAACATTATTCCAAGCAACATTGTTGATGCGATGGCAAAAAGTGATTTATTAGCTGTTATATTCTTCGCTATTTTATTTGGTGCAGCTGCGGGAGCAATTGGTAAACAGGCAGAGCCGGCAATGAAGTTTATGGAATCAGTTGCAAATATCATGTTTAAACTGACACAAATGGTGATGGTAACTGCACCGATTGGTGTACTCGCTCTCATGGCAGCCTCTGTTGGTCAGTATGGTATCGCTCTTTTAATCCCTATGGGCAAGTTGATTGGGGTTGTGTATCTTGGGCTTGCTATTGTTATTTTCGGTCTGTTTCCCGTCATTGCTTGGTTCTTGAAGATTTCATACTTTAAAGTGTTTCGAATGGTATGGGATCTGTTCCTCATCGCATTTTCTACCACAAGTACGGAAACGATTCTGCCCCAGTTAATGGATCGAATGGAAGCATACGGTTGTTCGAAACGTGTTGTTTCGTTCGTTATTCCTTCTGGGCTATCATTGAATTGTGATGGTTCCACATTGTATCTTTCTGTTTGCTCCATTTTCTTAGCGCAGGCATATGGCATCCCGATGGATTTTGGCCAACAGTTGATTATAATGGGGGTTCTTGTTGCAACTTCAAAAGGAATTGCGGCAGTTCCATCCGGTTCGCTGGTTGTCCTTTTAGCCACAGCCTCAGCGGTAGGGCTTCCTGCAGAAGGCGTCGCAATTATAGCAGGCATTGACCGTGTGCTGGATATGGCACGTACTGCTTGTAATACTCCTGGGCATGTTCTCGCTTGTATTGTGGTTTCAAAGTGGGAAAAAGAGTTCCGACAGGAAGAATGGGTTAAAGCTCAAACCGAAAAGTCAAGCATTCGGCAGGTACCACCAACATTTTGATGATACGTTAACAGCATCATTACATCAGAAGTATTGGGAAAAGCAATGATACAAGTAGCAAGGACCTGCTATCCTTGCCCCATTGTTGAAAGTCATAAGTTAAAGGGGTTTGAATGGTCATCTTGAAGACTTTTTTTGAATTG
The DNA here is from genome assembly GCF_050274955.1 of Peribacillus sp. NPDC006672. NCBI lineage: Bacteria > Bacillati > Bacillota > Bacilli > Caryophanales > Bacillaceae > Peribacillus > Peribacillus sp. NPDC006672. The sequence continues at coordinate 328,575 of NZ_JBNNOR010000004.1, read as the reverse complement.
TATAGCTCTTGGGTAGGTGAAGAAATTGAGAAGCGAGAAGGCGAGATAACTCTTAGAATCAATGGCTTTGACATTGTTCAGGTAAAAACGTTAGTGAAAGTTGAGAAATAAAGTCTTCCTTCACTAACGGCTGCGTTAGCTAAATCGGAACTGCCTTTTATGAACTGCACCCCAATTGTTAGATGTTGTCTAACAATTGGGGTGCAGTTCACTTTGGCAGCTCTTTTTCTTATGGAGCTAAGGGGCAGTTTACTTCAATAACTACAAAAGTAAAAATTTGAATACTATAAGTATCATTGTTCTTTTGATTGCATAATAAAGAGCACCCAAGGGGATGCCCTAATATTACAAATTATTTTTATCCTTCAACTTTATTTTGTTTTTCCATTTTCTTTTGCAGAACGATAGGTAGTATTTGCTACTTCAGCAAGTGATAATATGGTTTCCAGGCAATCAGTCTCAGCTATTACCAGTCCTAGATCTTTAGACATGAGTTCGAGTATAAATACAGAAGGGAATTCCTCTTTACGGTACATATCTTTTTTTCCTTGAAATAGGCGAGTATTAATTCTGAAAGCATTATTGGAAAAGGTATGAGAAACATTATTATTAATGTTTGCGTTGGCCTTAAATGATTTTTGTGTTTTTAAAGGTGAAAAGGAAAGTAAATATTAAAGTCCATACTTTGTTATTTTTTTGTATAGAGTAACTCTTGAAAAGCCTAATTCCTTAGCTGCCAATGTCTTATTACCGTGCGTTTTTTCTAATGCATTTTTTATTCGTTCTTTTTCTATTAAGCTTATCTCATCTTGAAATGTGATAGTAGCATTTTCAAACGTTATTTTTTTTGACCTTTGCGGAAGAATATTCAATATATCACTGGCTTGTAATACAGCGTCATCAGTCATGACCACAAGTCTTTCTACAAAATTTCTTAATTCTCTTATGTTACCAGGCCAGTGGTATGAGGAAAATAACTCCATGATATCATTAGATAGAAATTGTACTTCTTTTTGATATTTAATAGAGAATTCTTCTATAAATAAATTTACCAGCTCTGGAACATCTTCTAATCTCTCTCGAAGTGAAGGAATATGAAGTGGAACCACATTTAGACGATAATATAAGTCTTCTCTGAATTCCCCTTTTTCCACCATCTCCTCTAGCATGCTGTTTGTAGCTGCTATTACCCTTATGTCTACCTTGATTGCTTTTGTGCCACCTACTCTATATATTTCTCCTTCTTGAAGAGTTCTCAAGAATTTAACCTGGATATCTAAAGGCATTGTTCCTAATTCATCTAAAAAAAGTGTACCACCATTTGCTTCTTCTAATTTTCCCGCTTTGCCACCTTTTTCAGCTCCTGTAAACGAACCTTTTTCATAGCCGAAGAATTCGCTTTCAAATAAAGGGGAAGGGATTGCACCACAATTAATAGGAATAAATGGTTTTCTTTTTCTAGAACTTGACTCATGAATGGCCTGTGCAAAAAGTTCCTTCCCTACACCGCTTTCTCCTAATATCAGAACTGTTGCATCCGTTGTTGCTACTTTAATAGCGGATGCCTTTATCTGATTAATAATTTTGCTGCTGCCTTTTATGCTAGAGAACGGTAAGTTTTTAGCCTGATTAATGATTTGCTGTTTTAAATCTTGTAGCTTTGAGTTTGTAACGGAAAGCTTATCATTTAGTTTTACGGTAGCTGTAATATCACGATCTACCGATATAGCGCCAATCAGGTTGCCACCATGGTTAAAAACAGGAGAAGAACTGATTAAAATATGCTTATCAGGCCGCGGTTGATGATAAACATCAAATATTGGCTGTTTGCTTTTTAAGATTTCGTACAATTTAATATCCTTCATTTGAAAATAGTTCTCTATGTTTTTCCCTATTATTTCATTTGATTTAATTTGATAAGTATTTTCTGCTGCTTCATTCCAGTAAACAACCCGCCCCGTTTTATCAACAGCCGTGACTGCATCTTTACTGGTTTTTAAAATAGCTTCTAAATAAAAAAGGATATTATCTCTACTAAAATCCGCTATTTTGATCTGCCTCCTTTTACAGCTCTTTTTTGTAAGTTTACAGGTTTACAATATGTAAAAAATATTTACACTTTTTATAATATTTTAAAAATGAAGTCTATTCAATATTTATATTTAGAGTTTGATTTTTTTTTTATTATTACGTATTAATCTTGCCATTGTACTATCCCTTTAACTCAGCTCTATCCGTTCAGAATAAGGAACAAACACGTTATATAAAAGAGAATGACTTATTGTTAATTTTGTTTTTTTTGATCGCAGTAAAGCTGAAAAAAGTTTTTGGCATGCAAATTGCATTATGTCTAATAGAACGCAAATCTTTGTGAAAAAAGAGAAGGTGTAGTGATGATCAATTTTTCTAAGTTTATTGAAACAATCGATACCCACACAATGGGCCAGCCAACAAGAATTATTGTAAGTGGGGTTCCAAAAATTTCAGGAGATACAATGTTAGAAAAAAAAATAATTTAAAAAAAGAAATACCTTGGTTAAGAAATTTATTAATGAACGAACCACGCGGTCATCAGGATATGTTTGGGGCTATTCTTTGTGAACCTTCTCAAGAAGGTTGTGATGCGGGCTTAATATTTATGGACAGCGGTGATTACCTTAATATGTGCGGTCATGGCACAATCGGTACCATTACTGCAGGTATACAGTTTGGCTTGTTACCTCAAAAGGAATTGTTTTTTCTTGATACACCGTCAGGCAAGGTAGAATGCACAGTTAAATATAAAGATCAGAAAGTTAGTCAAGTGTCGTTCCGGAATGTGCCATCTTTTGTTCTTGAAAAAAATGTGAATGTTTTTATTGAAGGCTATGGAAGCATCAAATTAGATATTGTATTTGGCGGCAGCATATTTGCTATTGTAGACGCGTCACAATTTAATTTGAAATTAGAAACAAGCGAAACTCTTGTCTTATCTAAACTTGGTATGAGAATAAAACAAATACTTAATGAGCAATTTTATTTTGAGCATCCTCAAAACCCCAATATTTGCACGGTGGATCTTATAGAGTTCAGCTTAAAAAAGGAGAAGAATCATTATCGTAATGTTGTTGTTTTTGGGAATGGACAAATTGACCGTTCCCCATGCGGTACAGGTACTTCAGCCAAATTAGCAACCCTGGATCTTCATGTTGGTGAAAGTATTATTCAAGAAAGTATTATCGATTCCAGGTTTATAGGTAAAGTAGTTGGGAAAACGACAGTATCAGGTTTCGATGCCATTATTCCTGAGATTACAGGGGCAGCCTGGGTTACCGGATTACATCGATTTGCTTTAGAAGAAACCGATCCATATCAACAAGGCTTTACCTTAAATCAACAGTTTGTATTGGAAAATGCTTAATGCACAGGAAGCCGATGACAGTGAAGTATACCTATATGGCTTGCTTCACTTGACCAAAATTTGATGAGGTTTCCACATTATTTATTAAGCCTGTTTACGAACTTATTATAAAAGGAGAAAACTACATGACTATGAATACTACATTACAAGAAAAATATAAGCACGAGCCATTCACTGATTTTACGATTGAAGAAAAAAAAAATGCATTTAATCAAGCATTAAAAGTTGTTCAATCAGAGATGGGTAAAGGCTACCCCCTAATTATCGGGGGCGAGTCGATTACAACAGATGAACAAATCATTTCGATTAACCCAGCTAATAAGGAAGAAGTAATTGGAAGTGTTTCCAAAGCAAATAAAGAGTTGGCTGAAAAGGCGATGCATGCTGCGCTAGTTGCTTTCGATACTTGGAAAAAAGAAGATCCTGAAGTACGGGCGAATATTTTATTTAGTGCAGCAAAGATTCTCCGTGAACGAAAACATGAATTTTCTGCTTATCTAGTGAAGGAAGCCGGAAAGCCATGGAAAGAAGCGGATGCAGACACGGCAGAAGCGATTGATTTTCTGACTTTTTATGGACGCCAAATGATGCAATTAAAAGGGGGGGCTCCTGTAGAAAGTAGAGAAGGAGAAGCAAATACTTTTAATTATATTCCACTTGGTGTAGGGATCATTATTTCCCCATTTAACTTTCCATTGGCGATTATGGCTGGAACTGCGGCAGCAGCTATCGTAGCAGGGAATACCATTCTTTTAAAGCCGTCGAATAATACACCTGTAATAGCAGCTAAATTTGTGGAACTATTACAAGAAGCTGGCCTTCCTGAAGGAGTAATCAATTACATTCCAGGAAGTGGTGCAGAAGTAGGTGATTACCTTGTTGATCATCCTAAAACCCGCTTTGTATCTTTCACTGGTTCACGTGAGGTTGGCTGCCGTATTTATGAACGTGCCGCAAAAGTACAGCCAGGCCAAATCTGGTTGAAGCGTGTGATTGCTGAAATGGGTGGAAAAGATACTGTTGTAGTAGATAAAGATACTGATTTAGATTTAGCAGCATCCTCGATTGTGTACTCAGCATTTGGATTCTCGGGGCAAAAATGTTCGGCTGGTTCACGTGCGGTTGTACACCAAGATGTCTATGACGAAGTTTTAGAGAAAGCAGCTGCTTTAACAAACACGTTATCAATCGGTAATCCAGAAGACATGAATAACTACATGGGGCCAGTTATTGATCAAGCTTCTTTTAACAAGATTACAAAATATATTGAAATTGGAAAAGAAGAAGGCAAGTTGATAACAGGCGGTGAAAGGGACGACTCTAAAGGCTACTTTATTCAGCCGACAATTTTTGCTGATGTAGATGAAAAAGCGCGCATTATGCAGGAAGAAATTTTTGGTCCTGTTTTGGCTTTCTGTAAAGCCCGCGATTTTGATCACATGATGGAAATAGCGAACAATACGGATTATGGGCTAACTGGAGCGTTACTCTCAAATAATCCTGATCATATTAAGCGAGCAAAAGAAGAATTTCATGTAGGAAATCTTTATTTTAACCGTGGCTGCACAGGAGCAATTGTTGGCTACCAGCCATTTGGTGGTTTTAACATGTCAGGAACAGATTCGAAGGCAGGAGGCCCTGACTATCTTATTTTACACATGCAGGCAAAAACGATTAGTGAAACAATTTAAGAAATAAGGCAGCTTTTATGCTGCCTTTTATAGGATAAAGGATGTTAGCAACCGTTTCGAAAGTTCTCTAAGCCAATAAGGGGGCTTCTCATGTGGTTGCAGGAGAGACTATCGAAAGTGCTATTAAAACATCTCAAACTTTAGATGAAAAAGGCATGGTCTGTACAATGGATTATTTAGGAGAATTTGTTTCAAGCACTAGAAGCAACAGATTACAATATTAGAACTTTGAAATTCTGGGATTAACGCTAAATATAACTGAATTGGTAAAAAGTCCAGTTCAAAATGATGGAGGTCACTATTTTGACAATAACAAAAGATTTTTTTATTATGCTTTCACAAAATAAGATACTTAATAGCGGTGCAAAACGATGGGGGCTTAAACTTGGTGCCCAGTCTGTCGTAGCAGGGACGAATATTGAAGAAATGGTGAAGAGTGTTAAAGAATTGAATGCAAATGGAATTTCGGCAACAATCGATAACCTTGGTGAGTTTGTATTTGAAAAGAAAGAAGCCTTGCAGGCGAAAAAAAAGATTCTTGCCGTTATTGAAGCTATTTATCAGCATCAATTAGATGCCCATATTTCCTTAAAGCCTACTCAACTGGGCCAGGATATTGATTATAGTTTCTGCCTTGAAAATCTATCGGAAATTGTTGAAAACGCGTACAAATATAATGTATTTATCAATTTTGATATGGAAGACCATGGGCATCTTCAGTCATCATTTGATTTAATTGATGAACTCTCCAAAGACTATAGTAATATTGGAACGGTTATTCAGGCTTATTTTTATAATGCGAAAGATATGATTACAAAATATAAAAATTACCGGTTAAGAATCGTAAAAGGCGCTTATAAAGAGTCTGAAAATGTCGCTTATCAAGACAAAAAAGATATCGATAAAAATTTCATTGAGTTAATCGAGTACCATCTCCTGCATGGTAAATTTACATCCATTGCTACACATGATCACCAAATAATTAATCATGTGAAAAAGTTCGCGAAAGAGAATAACATACCAACAGAGAAATATGAATTCCAAATGCTTTACGGATTCCGAAAAGATATGCAGTTGAGTTTAGCCAAGGAAGGATACAATTTTTGTACTTACGTTCCGTTTGGAGTGGATTGGTATGGATACTTTATGCGCCGTTTGGCGGAGCGTCCCCAAAACCTTAACTTAGTAGCCAAACAGACATTCAACAAAAAAACGAACACCCTAATCGGGATCGGAGCGGGTGCCTTTCTATTAGGAAGATTAAGCAAGAAGAAACCAACTAAAGTATAAAGAAATAAACAGCCATCTATTCACAGGATATTTTAGGAAGGGCTCTTTCAGCCGTTCCCGCAGCTTTAATAAGTATTAAGGGGGAATAACAATGGATAAGAAAGTGTCCTTTTCACAAGTGCTGTCTATTGGTTTAATGCTCTTTGCCATGTTTTTAGGAGCGGGGAACGTTATATTTGCTCCGATGTTAGGTCAACAGGCGGGAACAAACACCTGGCTTGCCATGGGAGGTTTTTTGATAACAGGCGTTGGGCTAGTTTTACTAGCTATCATTGCTCTAACTCGTGGTGGTGGTACTGTAGAAAAACTTGCAGGAAGGGTCCACCCACGCTTTGCAACATTTTTTTCAATGTTACTTTTTCTAACTTTGGGACCTATTTATGTTATTCCCAGAACAACCTCTGTTGTTTATGAAATCGGTTTAAATCCCTTAATTCAAAATGTAGCAAATGAAAGGCTGTATCTGCTTGTATTTTCAGTGTTATTTATTCTATTAACGATCCTGCTTACCTGGGATACAAAAAAGTTGGTAGATAACCTGGGTAAAATTATTACCCCCATCTTTTCAATATTGCTAGCAGTATTGATTATAAAATCATTTATAACACCGATGGGCAAAATAGGGGCTCCTGGAGAAGAATACATAGATGGCGTTTTCTTAAAAGGGTTTACGCAAGGCTACTATACAATGGATGTACTAGCTGCTTTTATATTTGGCGGCATTTTCATTAAGTCAATTAGTTCGTTAGGAAAATCTGAAAAAGAAGTTTCCAAGCTATTTATCAAAGCAGGAATCATAACAATAATTGGGTTAATTGCTTTACAAGTTTCAATGGCTTGGATGGGTGCTTCCAGTGTAGATGCAATTGGGTTAAAAGAAAACGGGGGAGAAGTTTTAGCTGAGAGTGCTATTGCTCTGTTTGGGAATTATGGAATTTATATCATAGGAACAATTATTTTCCTCACAGGAATTACAACAAATGTAGCATGTCTGGCAGCAGTTTCTGAATACTTTGAACGAATTGTTCCGTCTGTTAGCTATAAAAAATGGATTATAGCTTTTGCAATCATAGGAACAATTATTACAAACTTTGGATTGAATACTGTTTTAACACTTGCTTCTCCAATATTGCTACTGCTTTATCCATTGGCAATTGCTTTGATTGCTTTAATATTTACCAATAACATGTTTAAAGGCTATCAGTCTGTGTATGTGAGTACAGTAGCAGGAGTAGGAATGGTTGCTCTGCTTGATGCTTTAAAAGAAGCTCATATCTTAACAAATGCAATTAACAATACATTTGGATTCATTCCATTTTTCGAGCATGGCGTTGGATGGATTAGCACAGGATTAGTGGGCTTTTTGATTGGGCTAATAGTCGCGAAAACTAAAAACGAATCCAGCGTAATTGTTGATATACCTGGACAAGTAACTGATAAAGTTTCGTAATAATCAACCAGTTGAAGGGGCAGAAATGGAAAAATAAAATTACCCCTTAGGGAAGTCCTTGAAACAGAACTAGATCCTTTTAAAGTTCGGATTAATGCTAGATTGAATGGAAAAGAGAAGCAATACAGCGGAACAGAGCTAATGATTATCTCGTTACGTAAAATGATTTCATATCTTTCAAATGTGATGAAACTGAAAGCGGGAAATGCTATTTGACAGAAAGCCCTATAGGAGCTGAAAACGGAGTGACCGAATGGAATGTGAAATTAAAGAGATTGGCAATCTTCAAAACGCATTCAAAACAGAAAAAGTAGTCTCCGATTTGTCCTAATATTTTAAAAAAACCTCTTTCAATTAGAAAATGAAAGAGGATTTTTTTATCCTGAAAAAGTCTACTATACTTTTTATTTGAAAAATGATTATGTTGTAAATGAAGATCGGGTGGTTATGAAGAAAAATTTATAATTGTATGAATATTACCATTTTGGGAAATAGTCAAGGGATGTGATGGAACATTGTCGAAATCTTTAAAGCTGTATGAATTAAGCTGAAAAATGGTGCGAATTCGGTATTTAGAATTGAATATAGACCAAGTGCAAATGTGGACCAGGTTCGCTTTAATAACGGTCAAGGTGTTTAAATAGATGTGAGTACGGGAAAAGTGTTATCCACAAATCCAGATTACTCGACGTTCCTCATCACTTTGCATGGTGGAACCTTCTTTGGCGATTGGTATAGATACAGTATCCTCACAATGACCGGTTTATCCTTAATCCTGCTGTCATTTTCAGGATTCTCTTTATAAGCGTCTAATGGCGAAAAAAAAAGCAACCATAATATGAGGTGGTAGAGTGTCTATAAAAGGTTTGAATCACTTTTTATTTTCAGTTTCTAATTTAGAGAGATCCATAGAGTTTTATCAAAATGTTTTTGATGCAAAATTGTTAGTTAAGGGGAGAAACATTGCCTATTTTGACTTGAATGGAATGTGGCTTGCCCTGAATGCAGAAAAGGATATACCCCGTAATGAAATAAGCCAATCGTACACACATATAGCATTTTCCATAGAAGAAGCTGACTTTATGAACATGTACGAGAAACTAAAGGAATTGAATGTAAGCATCCTGTCAGGACGTCCAAGGAATGAAAAAGATAAGAAGTCCATTTATTTCACTGATCCAGATGGTCATAAGTTCGAGTTTCATACAGGTACTTTACAAAACAGAATAGATTACTACAAACAAGAAAAAGCACATATGGAGTTTTTCGACTGATAATTAAACGATGAAAAGGGGAATATTTGTGAAAACTATTGGCCTTATTGGCGGAATGAGCTGGGAATCGTCGCTGGAATATTATCGAATCATTAATGAAGAAGTAAAAGCCAAATTGGGAGGATTGCATTCAGCCAAGTGCATTTTATATAGCGTGGATTTTGAAGAGATCGAACGCTATCAAGCTGAAGGGGATTGGGAAAGTTCCGGTAAATTATTAGCCGATGTAGCTCTGTCTTTGGAAAAGGCAGGTGCCGAAATGATTGTCATCTGTACAAATACGATGCATAAAGTGGTCGGATATATTGAAGAAAAAGTCAGTTTACCGATTTTACACATTGCTGATTCAACCGCAAAACAAATTAAAAAGTTCAAAATCAGCACGGTTGGTTTACTTGGCACTAAATATACGATGGAGCAAGACTTTTATAAAACACGAATTGAGGCTAATGGTATCAAGGTTTTGATACCAAATGAAGAGGATAGAAAAGTGATCAATCAAGTAATTTATGAAGAATTATGTTTAGGGGAAATCCAACAATCATCAAGAGATTATTACAAAAAGGTCATCAAGGGGTTGATTGATGATGGAGCGGAAGGAATAATATTAGGCTGCACCGAAATTGGATTATTGGTAAAACAAGAGGATTCAGAAGTGCCATTATTTGATACGGCCGTAATCCATGCCGTTGATACTGTTAATATGGCATTGGAAAAGCTTCAATAAAAGGGGTTGCTGCGGCAGCCTTTTTTTTGTGTGGATTTAAAGGGGATTTTAACTGGAGGGTTTTTTCGGAAGGTATTTTTATATATTGACAATTCTCTTTGAATTGGTAATATTTACTTTATTGTTACATTAATGTGATTTTTAATATAAGGCGGCTAAATTATGGATGGGAAAATCATTTACGACGAGTTTAATAACCTGATAGAAAGTGGGCAATATCGCAAAATGGTCATTATATTATGACAAACTTTATGTACATATTTTGTTTATTGGTATGGGGGCTTAATTTTATTGCAGTAAAGATTCAAGGTACACCTGTGAGTTTAGAGTTATCTTTAACATATCGTTTAAGTATGACGGCAATCCTATTTTTCATTCTTTTATGCATTCTCAGACCTAAAGGAAAACCCATGAAAAAGGATATTCCATTTATTATTGTGTTTGGAATATGTAATTTTGCCTTAAGCTATTTATGTCTTTATTACGCGACTATCTTAAGTTCAGCGGCCATGGTTACATTGATATTTTCATTGAAAGTTATTTTAACACCTATAGCCCTTCGTCTTTTTTTGAAAGAACAATTACATTCGCGTATCTTAATTGGAGGGGTAATTGGTGTACTGGCTGTTTGTATTGTTATTTACCCAAGTTTGAATGACATTCATGGATTTAATGATATAAAAGGAATCATGATAGCCGTTCTTGGTACCATTCTTACTGCAATGGGCGATGCATGCTCAGCTAGAAATGCTAAGAAGAAAGTAAACCCAATCTATGCTAATGTACTTGGATTTGCAGCAGGAGGAATTCTTTTAGGGGCAATTGTGTTCATAAAAGGACAAGCAGTCAGTATACCGACATCTATTTCATATTTATCTGCTTTGTTCTATTTAACTATATTCGCCTCCTTTGGAGCTTGGCTATTTTACCTCAAGCTTGTAGAGAAAATAGGCGGGGCGAAAAGTGGATACATGGTTGCCCTATTTCCAGCAATTGGAGGTGTGGCTTCAGTAATGATTGGTGAATCAGATCCATCCATTTACTTGGCTGCTGGCTGTCTTTTCAGTTGTTTAGGTGCTGCCATTGCATTAGGATTAGGCACGAATATTGGTAAAATTAACTTGAAAGAAGAAAATTCGATTAACAAATAAGGGTTTCCGCCGTAATTCAATACAGAGAGGGATGGGACAATGGAAAGTAAATGGCCAAATGAAATGAAAGTAGCACAAATCCGGGTTGCACGTCCTACTGATCAACTAAAAAAGGTTGTAAACTTCTATTGTGAAGGATTAGGCTTGAAAAAAATCGGTTCTTTTGAAGGGCATGAGGGATATGACGGCATCATGATCGGGCTTCCTGATTTCAGCTATCATCTGGAGTTTACCCAGCATAAGGATGGCAGTCCTTGTCCTGCCCCATCAAAAGATAATCTGCTTGTCTTCTACATTCCTGAACGTAAAACCATTGAGGATATAATGAATAGATTGAAGGGTATGGGGTATGAACCGGTTTCTCCGGAAAATCCATATTGGGAAAAATCCGGTGTTACCATTGAAGATCCGGATGGCTGGAGAATAGTTTTAATGAATTCGCCCGGCATAGGAAATTAAATTTCGAATTAGCAATGGAAATGAAAACGACCGAAAAGCATGGTGCTTTTCGGTCGTTTTGGGTTTTATGAAGACATCGTGATTCCGCCATTGATGTGAATGCACTGTCCCGTTATATAAGCACCTTCATCAGATGCCAGCAGCACATAGGCGCCTGCATGATCTGCCGGCTGCCCAGGGCGGCCAAGTGGTGCCTCGGTACCGAACTCGGCAACGGATTGTTCGTCGAACGTCGCCGGGATGAGCGGAGTCCAAATCGGGCCTGGTGCTACCATATTGACCCGGATCCCTTTTCTAGCCACATTCTGTGCAAGGCTGCGTGTGAATCCGACGATTGCCCCTTTTGTCGCTGTATAATCCATCAAAGTTGCATGTCCTCTATATGGGTTGATCGATGTTGTGTTGATGACCGAGTTGCCTTGTTTCATATGTGGAACCGCATGCTTGCTCATGTAAAAAACTGAATAAATATTGGTGTGGAACGTTTTGTCCCATTGCTCATCCGTGATATCCTCAATGTTTTCCGTCGGGTATTGCACCGCTGCATTATTGACGAGGATGTCCAGCTTTCCAAACTCGTCCAACGTCTTCGTAATCAATTCCTTACAATTCGCCTCCACGGAAACGTCACTTGGAAGCAAGAGGCAGCGAACGCCTTCCGCTTCAATCAGCTGTTTTGTTTCCTCGGCATCACTGTGCTCATCTAAATAATTCACAATCACATGGGCGCCTTCCTTTGCATAAGCAATGGCAACCGCACGTCCGATGCCGCTATCTCCGCCTGTAATCAAGGCAACGCGGTCCTTTAGCTTACCGCTTCCTATGTAATCCTTTGGCTGAATCGGAAGTGGATTCATCTCAGATTCAATGCCAGGCTGTCTTTCCTGTGTTTGTCCGGGCTGTCCGTTTTTTTGCTGTTCATATATATTCAAAGAAAATCTCCTCCTCTTAAACTATTGATCTAGTCATACTTTAGCCGTTACAAAGTACGGTTAAACATCATGATTCCCATAAGATTACTTCTGCGAGCGATTACAACAATATTAAGCAATTCAGTAAGGAAGGAATTAAGGTGAGAGAAGTTGAATTTAATATTAATAAAACTTTCAGGGGTAGCTTTGTAAAAAAGTTTGATTATTTATAATAAAGATTGATAATTTGTAATAAAGTTTGATTAAAATCATCTCACCTCTATAGGTTTCTTAGAGGTGAGATGATTTTTTATTGGATATTTATGCTAATATCACTATAAAGATTGTGAAGAAATGTACTTAAACTAACGGGGCAGGTTAGTGCCATAAGAAGAGCGAACTTACATAGTATAAAGACTTACCAAAATTAATCGAGAGGACTAAATAAATGGAGAAAATAAATGAAATTATTTATGGTCTTATAAACCAAGGCTTAATAAAAAATGATGATATAGACATAAAGAAATTAAAAAGTGGTACTACAAATGGAATTCTATATACTCTACATATTAATGAAATACCGAAATATGTAATTAAAATAGACAAACCTAAACTAATAGCTGCAACAGAGGCTTTTCTCCTTACTTATAAAGATGTAAATTTGTTGCCTAATGTACTTTATACAGACGAGAAAAAAGAATTTATAGTATACTCTTATATTTCTGGAGAAACTCATTTTAATCGAGGTTCTAAAATAGAATGGATGACTATTTTAATTAAGGAACTATTAAATAAATACAAAAAAGTAAACAAAGAAAACTGGGGAAGAGTAAATGGAATACATAGAAATTCATGGGCGGACTACAATCTAAGTAGTTTGGAATTCGCCCAAGAGGATATAGGCGATTTATTACCAAGTGATGATCATAAAAAAGTAGAGTTATTGGTTAATAAATTGAAAACATACGAACATCAAGAAGAGAAGTATTACCTTCATGGAGATGCTGGTGTTCATAATTTTGTATATAAGGGCAACGAATTAAATGGGGTTATTGACCCTATGCCTTTAATCGGTCCAAAAATTTATGATTTTACGTATGCTTTTTGCTCTTCTCCAGACGATTTAAATTTAGAGACGCTGTTGTCATCTTTCTCATTATTGACTCAAGATGTCCCATTTAATAAAGAAAGGCTTTTGGAGGAAGTTATTTTTCAATTATACACACGTATAGGCATTTGTATTAGGGTTCACCCACATGACTTAAGTGGCTATCTTAAAGCTTGGAAAGAATGGAGAGTATATCTACCTTCAATGTAAATAGCGATTCTTAGTGAACTAACGAAGCAGGATAGTTCATTAAGGTTCACAAAATGATCAATCTTTTTTCAAAATGAGTGGGTTTTTACTATATATAAAATCAACGTTTGCAGCATACTTTTCATCAATCTTTATTCCAAGTCAACATCAGGGGTGTTAATGTGAATTCGATAGAAACAATACAAGAATTAACTTATAAAGAACAATGGTTAGATGCCTTTCCAATCATGAATCAGCTGCGTACTGACTTAACTCAAAAAACATATCTGGAGTTACTTGAAGAAATGAGGAAAGATGGGTACCGTTTGTTTGCTTTATATAGGGATAACGAGGTTGTATCCTTAGCTGGTTTAAGCCTGAGAGTTAACTTTTATAATAAACGTCACGTATTTATTTATGACCTTGTAACAGATTCTGCCCACCGTTCATTTGGATATGGAGAGAAGTTATTAAATTATATACATAACTGGGCAAAAGAAAACGGAGCTGCATATGTGGCATTGGAATCTGGAATCCAGCGAAACGATGCCCACCGTTTCTATGAAGAGAAATTAGATTATGATAAATGGTGCTTCTCATTTAGAAAAACGCTGTGAGTGGAAATAGCGATGGAAAAGAGCTGAGTAATCAGCTTTTTTTTGCATTGATGGAGGAAATGGAGTGAATGTAAGGCACGTTGTCCACCCACTATGTATTGGATTATAAACATCTTTAGTAATTAGATCATTTAAAATAAATTCACGAGTAAAAGCGTGAAACTCACGAGTAAATCGCTAAAACTCACGAGTAAATCGCTAAAAATCATGAGTAAATTGCTGAAACTCACGAGTAAACGATTAAAATTTGAATATAAATGATCGAGACCCATCAAATTCAACAACATATAGAAATTCGCACGATTATTGCAAGTTGGAAAAGCTAGTTTGTTTTTTATAACGGGAGTCGTTTTTCCATATTTTGGTTTGTTTCAATACAATTGGCTGTATAAGGGTGTAAAAGAGATTGAAGAAGGCAATAATTTTCCTTTCATAAGCAGTTATTGGGTTCATCGGAATCAGTTTATTCAACTGTAAATTCATTCTTTCGCTGAAAAGCCTTATTTAAAATTTTTGTAATGATTTATTTAGCCTTGGACATACTTAATTAAGATATATAAAAGAGCCATTTATCTTAAGGAGGAACCCGTATGTCTAACGAAAATATTCAAATGAAAATGGAAAACATTTGGCAGGATACATGTGGATCATGGGAAAACTGTACGGAAACTACAATTCAGTCATTCTTGGCAAAATCCGAAGAAAGCAATATAGACCCGCAATATTGCATGAGCTGGGTGGAACAACATAAAACCCAAATACCTGAGTGGCCCGCCGTTTCAAAAGTGTCGCTGGACTGGGTAAATCAGCATACTTCTACTGGATCACCCATTTCAATGAGGGACCAGGATCTTTAGAAATAGTGAAAGGCTTTTAGCAGTCTTGGGACTTTAAATATTACGAACTCTAATATGAGGTGAAAATAGTTGTCAAATAATGAGAAACAAAACGGTAAATCAAATAGTCGGCAAGGTTCAGAATATAGCAAAGAGCATTCGAACAATGATCCAGATTACATGGCTAATGCGTGGGACGAAACGAATGTTGAAGATTCATTTGTACAATCAGCCATCCAAGAAGAATTCAATAATCCAGTAATCCAAGAATCCATCTTGAAATTCAATAAAATAGCGAATGAAGAAGAAAAGGAATCTTGATTTAAACGCCCCATAGGGCGTTTTTTTTGAAGCAGAAGAATCATGCCAAATCCTTGATCGATATGGAGAAAATTCATATTAGCTTTTCCGCTAAATAGCAAATTAACAGAAAAAGATTGTGAGGGGTATCCTCACAACCGTAGTAGTTTTAACCCTGAAAATTGAGTGGCAAGGCCATGTAATCCTGGGTGAAAACTGTCGCTTTTTTATGTTAATTTCTGATCTAGCTCCAAAGGTAAAAAAGCATATTCTCCGTCCTTAATGATCTCACATTTACGAACTGAAATAGGATGTCTAAAAATGGGCCCATCTATTACCGTGGTATGGAACTCTCCACCTTCTCCGCAAGGGTCAATACCACGAGCTTCAAGCTCCTTCACGTATTCATGGGTTAACGTTCGCCCTAAATCGTCCTCTTGCATTCCAAGTGATAAATTAACAGTTACAATGATCGTTACAAATCCTAGATTTATGAACTCTTCGACAGCTTCACGATGGTTCATTTCCCATAAAGGCATCCCAAGCTTTAACCCAGCATTCTTCGTAACCTTTTCGTGCCAACAGCCATGAGCAGGCATATCCAAGTCCCCGGTTACTAACACTTCTGCTCCTTGATTTTTAGCTTTTTCTAAAAGGCACATAAATACTTTTTCATAATCTGTCCAACTTGCAGCTGCAGTATAAACGGGCAAACCTATTGATTTAGCTTGGGCATGAATGAGTTCCGGAGGCATTCCATGGGATCTGGAACGTTTCCCTTCTTCCTCCATCATGACAATCAGTCCAACAGCTTCGCCAACCTTCACTGCTTTATATAAGGCTAAGACACTATCCTTTCCACCGCTAAAAGAAGCTATAAATTTATGCCCGCGAGCACTATTTTTCCAATCGATTAATTCTGTCATTCATATCTTTCCCCTTTATTCTAATGACTTTTTTAAGATGCCTGTTATTAGCCCATTCCATATTTTATATATGAGGTTTCATAGCTCTATTTGTTTGATTTTATCACTATTGGACCTTACAGATGAGATATTATTGAACCGTTTACGCGGTACATGCAATGTTCCATTGATAAAAGGCGATAATCTGTAATCGCTTCGACACTATAAACATATCTTTCGCCTTGTTGCCATAAGAATTTAAAATATACCTGATATACAAATAAAGGGAAAAGGCATCTTGATATCGTATAAAGCATAAGTAAGATTAATCATTTATGGGAGTGAAGATAATGGAAGCATCGGTAGAGCGGATTTTTTCTAATGCATTGGTGGAATTGGCTGGGCATTTTTTTCTAGTAAGTTCAGAGAGTTCAGTAAAACTTGGAGATGCAGAGAACTACGTATTTGAGGTTCACAGGGATGGAACACCATACATTTTAAGAATGACGCACCAATCACATCGCTCAAAAGACCAAGTGCTTGCTGAGTTAAAGTGGATAGAGCATTTACAGAATAATGGAAGTGAAATACCGAAAGTTATCCCTTCGATAGAAAATAACTTAGTTGAAATTGTAAAGGGTCTGGATGGCACGGAATTTTATTGTTGCCTATTTGAAAAAGCCCCTGGTGTAAGGATGGAAGTCACCGATGAAAATTTCGACGGACATTTATTTTTTGAGTGGGGAAGAACAATAGGCCACCTGCATAAAAAAACAAAAAGTTACAAGCCTGAAACAGAATATAAAAGGCTCGATTGGCATGAAGAAGAATTATTGGATGCCGAGCTCTATCAATCTGATGTTCCAGAGCAAGTGATGCACCAGCAAGAATTAATCATGAATAAGTTAAATGCACTTCCAATTCATCAAGATAATTTTGGATTGATCCATTCTGATATACATAATGGCAATTTCCATTTTCATGAAGGCAAGATTCATGTTTTTGATTTTGATGACTGTTCTTATCACTGGTTAGCTAGCGACTTGGCCATACCTCTGTATTATCTTATGTGGAGTTTAGAACGTGAAGGTGTAAAAAATCTCGATGGATATGCAGCGAAATTCATGAGGGAATTTATAAAAGGTTATGAGACGGAAAATAAACTTGCACCTGCAGATTACGAAACGATTCCTTTATTTTTAAAATTGAGGGATCTAACGTTATATAATTTTTTTCATAAAAAGTACGATTTGAAGAATGCGGATGATCAATTATATAAAACCGTTCAAAAAATCGAAAAAAGAATCATCGAAGGCCGTCCTATTGTTCAATTCAATTCGAACCTGATTTATTGATAGATTGATGTATCTGAACATTTAAGCGGGTCACTGACAAGGAGGCTTTAACTGATTATGAAGTTCAATGCCCTAGTACCTGAACTATCAGTATCGAATATAAGTGAATCGAAAAATTTTTACCTTGAAGTTTTGGGGTTTCATTTAGAATATGAACGTGTTGATGATAAATTTGCCTTTCTTTCTTTAGGAGAATCGCAAATTATGCTAGAAGAAATAAATGGAAGCTGGGATACGGGAGAATTAATATATCCATTAGGCAGAGGAATTAATTTTCAAATTGATATTGATGATATTGAAAAATTGGCGGCTGCTTTAAAAAGGCATGGAATAAAATTATTTAGAGAAATGATGGAAAACCATTATGAAAGCGATAAGGAGGTTTTTGTAAAAAAAGAGATTTTAGTTCAAGATCCAGATGGTTATTTATTAAGGTTTTCACAGTCAATGAATCCAAGTGGGGGCAGTCTTTAAAAATAAGGGGGATTGGAATGTCAGAAATGAAAAATAATGGCCTTGCATATATGATTAGGACCGGTGAATTGGAAGATGCAGAAGCCGTCTTGGATGTTCATAATTCCGTTATTTCCGAAGGAGAGTATTTTATTGCGGTATCGGAGGAGTTTGATAAAACACTAGAACAACAAAGAGATTGGATACGAAGGTTATTGGAAAATGAACGAGAAACCATCATCGTGGCCGAAATGAATGGTGAAGTGATTGGATGGATAGTATTTCAAACGGAAAATAGAAAGAGAATGTCTCACAAGGGCTCATTTGGGGTCATGATTAGAAAAAATTTCAGAGGAATGGGAATTGGAAAAGAGCTTATTGGAGCATTATTGGAATGGGCAGAAGCCAACCCGTTCATTGAAAAGGTGAGTTTGGGAGTTTTTTCAACAAATCATCGAGCAATATCACTGTATAAAAGTCTGGGGTTTACGGAAGAAGGCCGTAAAATCAAGGAATTTAAGATGAGCGAACATGAATACGTCGATGATATTATCATGTACAAGTTGGTTTGACCAGACCGAAAGAGCATGGATTGATTCCAATGCTCTTTCGGTTTGGTTATGTATCTATTTTTATATTGAAACGATGTTTATGTCATGCATCATTTAATTACTTTCACCTTAACTTGCTTTCTTCCCCACGTTAAAGCATCCGATTCTTTTGGGATGAATACATCGATCCTGTTTCCTTTGATCGCTCCGCCCGTGTCTGCAGCAATGGCTTGTCCATAGCCTTCGACTTCAACGATGGATCCAAGCGGAATCACGTTCGGATCGACTGCTATCAGTTTGGCATCATCATATTTTTTTAGGTCAACGCCCATTCTTGTGGTGCCTGAGCATCCCTTGCAGCTGGCTGTATATGCGGTGCTTGTTACCGTCAGTTCTTTAACGGCTGAGCCTGCTAAACTAGCTCTTTCTTCTAATTTACTGAAGGTCCGTGCACCGGCTATACCGTCAGCGGATAATCCTTTTTGCTTTTGAAAGCTGATGACGGCTTGTTTTGTACCTGTACCATAAATGCCATCAATAGTTGATGTGTAAACATTCCAGGCTTTCAATAACCTTTGCAGTTCAGCTACAGGTCGTCCTATATCCCCGCTTTTCAATACCTGGATTTTCTGATTCGTTTGTGTTCCTGCTATTCCATCGGCTTTTAGTCCTGATTTTTCCTGAAACTTCTTTACGGATTCTTTTGTAATCGATCCGTAGTTACCTGTTGCTTCATGATAGGGAAAAACCCCTTTTGTCATTAATAATTCCTGTAAGTCTTTAACATCACTATTACTCATTCCAAATGAAAGTGTGCGATCCAAAGTAGCGGCTTCGCCTTTAGTTGGCATGCAAACTCCTAGAATGAATACAGAAGCCGTTAGGATCGTTATTATAATTTTCTTCATGTTTATCCTCCTCGTTGTTTCCTGCAATTAAACTATTCGTTAAACGATCACTCTTTTAGGCGCAGATAGGGAAAAACACCGCGAAGGCACTAAAGAATTGTTAAAACATGTAACAGGAAGAAAAGAAATGAGGCGGAGAACGGGTTACCATATCCTTAGTAATTAGCGAATTCTGGATTCTATTAAAAAGATCAGGAAAAGATAGAGTTCAAAAAAAGCATCAGCAATCGTGTTCCTCCTTAATAACCTGGATGTTGTTTTGTAAGGAAGAAATTATTTTGATTAAAGCAGTTATTTTCAAGTTTGGTGGTTTAATTTTAGACACAGAAATGTCTTGTCATGAGGCTTATAAAGAAACATGGGTTTTGTAAATCTGACTTGCCTCTTGAACATTCTGTTAAGCATATCGGAACAGATTAATCATTTTCAATATTGAAGAAATCGAATCGAGGGCAAAATTGAAGTCTTAAACATTCAATCCGCAGAAGCTATAGCATTTGAAGATTCATTAAATGGGCTTCATTCGGCGCTAAATGCTCGATTAAAGTGGGACATCGTTCCAGGTTCCGTGACGGAAACTTTGGCTTTTGAAAATCATCATTTTAGGTCTTTAATCTATGATGGAAAAGAGCTTGACTATGTTATAAAACTTACTAGTCATGCTGGCGAAATCCTGAGTAGGCCAAAATGGGAAAAATATTGAGTTTAGGCAAGTTACTCATGGAGAATGGAAACATATAGTGTAGTTAGCTTGATTTAGCCGTGGTTCCATCTTTTTAGCCTTCCTGGAAGACCCTGAGGAATAATTTATTCTAAGGGTTTAATCAAAGATTCCCTTTTATTTACGAATAAATTAAAAAAAGAATCGGATGAAAGGGTGAAAGGATGAAATGATGAAATGAAGATGAAATGTGAATTTTCTAGTTTGAAAAAAATACGTTATAGGAAAAAGAAATTGAAAACTTGTTGTTCATCTCAAGGAAAAAGAGGGCCACAAGGAAAAAGAGGGCGACAAGGACCAGAGGGGGCACAAGGAAAAAGAGGGCGACAAGGACCAGAGGGGGCACAAGGAAAAAGGGGCCGACAAGGACCAGAGGGGCCACAAGGAAAAAATGGTCCACGAGGCCAGGTGGGACGAACGGGTCCACAAGGTCCGGTGGGTCAAACAGGTCCAGCGGGTCCACAAGGTCCGGAGGGTCAAACAGGTCCATCGGGTCCACAAGGTTCGGATGGTCAAACAGGTCCGGCGGGTCCACAAGGTTCGGATGGTCAAACAGGTCCAGCGGGTCCACAAGGTTCGGAGGGTCAAACAGGTCCAGCGGGTCCACAAGGTCCGGAGGGTCAAACAGGTCCAGCGGGTCCACAAGGTTCGGATGGTCAAACAGGTCCAGCGGGTCCACAAGGTCCAGCAGGGCCTCCAATTCAAGGACCAATAGCAACTACTAATCTGATGTATTTTACCTATTCTGATGGACAAAAACTTGAATATACAAACATTGATGGTTTACCACAATACGGAACAACTCAGATATTGTCACCAAGCGAAGTTTCGTATATGAATTTGTTTATTAATGGGATTCTTGAACCCCAAAATTGTTACACAGTTGAAGAAGGAAAATTAATTTTAGATGAATCCCCCCATAAGGGTTCACCGATTATTCTTCAGTTTATAATTATTAATCAATTAAATCCTTTATAAGTACGTATATATTTTTTATGGGTGAAAACGGGAGGGATCGAGGTTTCTTAAGTAAGAATAAAAAAGGTGAATATAGTCAGAAAGGAATCGAATTTTCAAAAAGAATTCATTCCTTTCTGATTATGAAACAGGATTAGTTGACTACAATTTCAATAAGAATTGGAGTTGCGTCATCTAGTACATCCCCACCTGGAATAGTTATAGTTGTAGTCGTGAGGGTAGAGGTATCTGCTGTTTGAGGCTGCGCATTTATATATAAAACATAATAAGCAAATGACCCTGGGAAGGCTGTTGCAGGTGTACCAGCATCATCCGTAAAGGCTGTTGCCGCAATTGCAAATGTAGCACCAGTTCCTGTACCAGCACCTATTGTGCTACTAAATTTTCTGGAAGCCATAAAAGGTTTGATAATTGCCATTTAGATTCACCTCTTCTCAAATATATTGGACAATTTTTTTTAAAAAACTACTTGTCCTTTTCTAGTCTATTATTTTATTCTGTTTTGGGAACGGTAAATGATCTGATAAATAAGTGGATTTTGATTTCTCATATTTATTTTAGAAAATATCAACTTGGATTACCGAATCGGTTGTATTTGTAACCCCTCCTGTCGTGACTTCTAATGAAAGACTATCACCTGCTTGGAATGTAACAGAAACATTATTATTTATACCAGCAGTTTGTGTACCAGTTATTGAAAGTGTAAGAGGTGTATTAACACCATTTTTTCTAACTGTCCAAGTATCTGTACTTGAAGTGCCAGGTCCTGTTAATAATCGTACACTTAATGATTTTATAATGGCTTTTTGACTTAGCCGGATAAAAACTTCTGTAGTAGAAACAGGAGCTGTCCCAGGTCGATAGAAACGGGTTGCATTATTGGGTAAACGACCTTGATCTGCCCAAATAATTGTGGAAGGTTGTAAAAGTGCAGTAAATCCTAAGTTGTTGGCATTTGAATTTTGCAGATTAGTAGAACCAAGAGTTATAGTTCCTGCTATTTGAGATATATCTGCTGTAACACCTTGAACAAACGCTAAGAATAAGTCTAGCTGTGCTCCTGCTTGATTAACTTCAGCTCCAATATATGAACCAGCCCCTGAGACACGGGTTACTATTAAATTTATATCTCGACAATGAATAGTATGTGCATTTGTATTAACCAATAATGCTCTTTTATTTCCTAAACCAGTTGACTTAACTACAGTGTTTACAGATTTTACCGCACTTATACTCCCGTCCGGGTTTCCTGTCCCAAATGAATGAATACCGTAAACATTAGAGGTTCCAGTTGTTGATGCAGTTGAATTATCGACTATTATTGTTGTACTTCTTAACTTGGCTGTTTGTGAAGTGGTTCCGGGAAAAGCAACCCCAATTAAATTTACATGATTTGTTGAGGTTAGCATAAGATTAAGATCTTCTACTCTTGTACCCTCTCCCATAGTTAATAGGGTAGTGCTTGATGTTACATTTTGTTGTCGGATTGTTACAGTTAATGGGTCAATACCTCTTAATGAATTACCTGGAGGCATTACTACGGTTTCATCATAAACTCCTGGATATACAAGGATGGTCATTCCAGTAGCCCCTACCCTGTTAATTGCAGATATAGCCCCATTAATCGTTTTAAAAGGCGATCCACCAATAGAACCTGTAGAATCATTTCCTAATTTAGTTACCGTGGCTGTATTAGGGCGAGGTATCAATATTTCTATTATTCCATGTGTCATTTTATTCTTATAGTAGCTACAAAAGGTTTGATTAAAGCCAACTATGTTCACCCCGTTTCAAATATATGAAAAAAGCTTTTTTTAAGAGAAAATCAGAAGAAGAATGCGCTTTTTTTATTTTATTATTCCATTCAATTTTAGTAACTTTATATAGCCTATCGCAGTAAAAAAAATGAAAATAATATTCGTTTTTATTTCAAAAATTACCCTAACCGAAAAGGTCTTTAACAATATCAGTAGTTTCTATTTGTTTATAATCTTCTATCTTCGCTGGTTCGTTTAGCTTTATAATAAAGTTGTACAATAAAGTTTAATCGTCATAAACCGAAATCAATATTTGATTTTGGATTTCCTTATTGAACTAAAGGGCGGCTATATTGTTTGAGCGTTGTGATTTTTTTTGCTAGAGTACGAGACTAAACTATATTGGCCGCAAGTTCATCAATAGACAAATGGCTGCCTCATTGCCGTTTACTTCAAGGACAAGTTCCACTAGTAATCTGCTAATTCATTAACCCAGAAGTGAGTTCTGGATTGGGAAGCATATTGCTCAATTTTTTGATGAAAATAAAGGTTCGTCCTCTAATATCTTTCCGGGTGCTCGAAAATGCAAATTTGAAGGATTAGGTAGGGACAAAGGGGATTCCCATGCAAGAGGTATAGTGGTTGAAGAATTTCTTTTGAAACTTGAATCCTAAAACCCAGTTAAGATAAGACTAAAACAATATCGTTAACCTATAAGGAAACGGGTGACATCGAATGTGGTTTAAGATTTTTTCCTTCATTTTCATTTTATGTGGTCTTTTTGTAATGTGGTTCGCCGTTTTTGGTGATAAGAAAGTAGTCAAAGAGTTCGGCTCAGGAACACCAACGAATATCATCGATTTTATTGTAATGATGGTTTATAGAATTTTCCCTTCTATTATTAGAAGAATCTTTCTTTTTGCATTGGGTATGGCCATTTCTATCGGCTGTACCTATATGTTGCTTTATTTATGAATAACATAAATTTTCCTTTTAATATAAAAAAATCCTGTAACTTTATTCATTCGGAAACGTATTAAAAAGAAACGATACATAGCTATTTCGACTAAAAAAGTCAGTGCAGAGTTATCGATAATGGGAATTATGGGGGAGGAGGATGACGCCGACTGAAGACTTTAATGTGAGTTCAATGTTATTGCACTATAAGGATAGAGAAGGGAAGCGGCATACGGAAACCATCATTGGGCATTTTGTAAAAGGGTATGTCGGAGAGGCTGCCATCACCTTGGAATTTATCGGTAAGAACGGTTAAATTCAAATCTATTGATTGCAGCTGATTCAATGGGTGCTTTTATCCAAATGGAAGAATAACAGTATAGTAGTAATATGCATAATATGGTAAAATTGAATTTGTGTGATTTTGGAAAATATAAAAAAAGGAAGGTATTATATGTCTGAATCGGTTCTTAAGGTTCAATCCTTAACTAAAAAAATTGGAAAAGCAACCATTGTAGACAATGTTAGCTTTGAAATAAAAAGTAATGAAATATTTGGTTTGCTTGGTCCGAATGGGGCTGGTAAGACCACAATCATCCGTATGATCACTGGTCTTATCAACCGTACGGGCGGTACTGTCATGATAAATGGCAGTGACCTCGATAAAGATTTCGAAGGTGCGATGAATCAATTGGGGGCCATTGTTGAAAACCCGGAGTTTTATAAGTACATGACAGGCAGAAAGAATATCCTGCATTATGCCCGAATGTCATCCAATGACATATCCAATGAGAGAATAGAAGAGGTCATAAAGCTTGTCAAACTGGATCATGCCATCGATAAGAAGGTTAAAACATATTCATTAGGGATGCGTCAGCGCCTTGGCGTGGCACAGGCCATTTTACATAAGCCGTCGTTATTGATTTTTGATGAACCGACGAATGGCTTGGATCCACAAGGGATTCGTGAGTTTCGTGATTATTTGAAAGTATTGGCAAGTGAAGGCGTCGGGATATTGATTTCTTCCCATTTACTATCGGAAATGCAATTGATGTGTGATAGTTTTGCCGTTATCGAAAAGGGAAAACTGATACATACGAAAGAAAATATATTAGATGAAAAAACCGAAACGATCAATGAAGTTTCATTTACTGTCAGTGATGGGGAGCTAGCTAAAAAAATCCTTCAAGAACAGTTTGTGGACATTTCGATTCTAAAATATGATGCGAAGACAATCTCCGTATCGGCCACTCGAGAACAAACGGCAGATATAAACAGGAGCTTTAATGGAAATAAACTGGATGTCTATGAAATTGGCATTACCAGAAAATCTCTGGAAGATAAATTCTTTGAAATCACTGAGCAGGAAATGAGGGAGTCAGTATGATGTCCTTAGTAAAAAATGAATGGATGAAAATCTTTTCAAAAGTATCAACTTATATATTCATCGTTTTTCTTTTATTGGCAGCAATAGGGGCTGCAGTCATCGATTATCAATTAAGTCCCGACGAAACAAGTAAAGATTGGAAGCAAGAGTTAAAGGCAGATATAAAAGAACAGCAAAAGGCATTGGAAGCTAAGGATATCAGTGACGATGAAAAAGCCATGATCATGGATGACATTGATCTAAATAAGCATCTTTTAGCTGATAATATAAACCCTGAATTAAACACTAATTGGACATATATGGCGGAATGGACTACGTCATTAACATCATTTGTCACTTTATTCGTGGTTATTGTTTGCAGCTCGCTAGTTTCCTCGGAGTTTTCGGATGGTACCATTAAACAACTGTTGATCAGGCCTTATAAACGTTGGAAGATTCTACTTTCCAAATATATTACTTCCCTGTTATTTGCAGCGTTATTACTTGCGTGCCTACTTATATTCAGCTATCTGATCGGAATCATATTCTTTGGCAATGGCTCGTATTCAGACAAAATTCTAGATCCTTTATCTTACGGTGAATTCAGTCCGGTGGTAGTCGGCAGTTATTTCGTTGACATGATCGTTTACTGGATACCAGGATTCTTGGTCATCACGACCATCGCATTCATGCTTAGCACATTATTTAAAAACCAAGCACTTGCAGTAGGAATATCCATTTTCATCCTATTTTCTTCTTCGATGTTAAATATGGTCATTCAATCATTTATCGATAAATACGAGTGGTTAAAATTCGTCTTATTCCCCCATCTTGATTTAAGGGGCTATATTACCGGAACCATGGAAATGTTTGATGGAGCAACACTTGGATTTTCAATGAGTGTACTGGGCATCTATTATCTTATCTTTTTAGCGCTAACTTTCTTCTTCTTCCAGAAAAAAGATATCACTAATTAAATAAAGAGAACGACCGAAATCAGTGGCTGATTTCGGTTTTTCTTTTTGAAGCCGCCGAGAAATATAATAAATTGAATATCTCTTAAAGATAAAGGTTGCTGCGGCAGCCTTTTTATCATGGGCAAAAAAACGCTGGGTATTCGAACCTACTTTATTTACTCGACTTTCTTTCAATGAATCATCGAATCTGGTAATAGAATGAAACCTTTATCCAATTTTATCCGTATAAGATAGTATAAGGATATTTTAATTGGCCATAGGGGTGCAAAATGAATAAAAAAAGGGTTCTGTTAATTGGACTTATAGGATTCATTTTATTTCTAATAGGTATTTACATATCACAATGGACGGTTTGTGGCGTAGCAATCGGGATTGGCGGAGGATTCATAATGGGGATCAGTTCCTTCCTGTTTTCTAGTTAGTACCTCCTTTTGAGTTTTACAGCAGGGACGATAATTGAAAATGACTTCACGCCCAAATATTCGGCCTATTCAAGTCAGGTTAAAGTTTAAAAAGGAAATCGGTATTGTCAATATTTTCATTTCCGATATGGATGGAGTAGATTTTAGAGATGGGAAAAATGCATTATAAACGTAAGTTAGTAATTGTACTCATTATTATTGGAACAACATTAGGTTTCTATGTGTACTCGGCATTCTCTGAGAAATTGACAAAATCAACAGATTTGTCTGATGAATCTATCGGGGGATATAAAGTCTGGGATAACATATCGAGTCCAGAATTTATTAGAGAATATGGAAAACCCATCGACCAAGATAATCACTATTCATATGATTATTATTATTGGAAAGGCGGGTTAGAAACGGCCACTTTCAATTCAGACGAAGATAAAGGGAAAATTATGCGGTTAATCATTTCAAGTACGGATGATGATTTCTTCGAAAGTTCCCTTCAAACAAGCAAAGGAATTAAATTAGGAAGTAAGAAAGCAGAAGTTCTTTCAAAGTACGGGGATCATTATTATAAAAGTTATGAACAGGGAGCAGATATTATCGGTTACATTGACCATAAACTGAATATTACTTTAGAATTTTGGTGTGTTCAAGGTGGAAGGGTTGCAGAAATAAGATTAGATCATGCAGATGTTATTTAATGTTTTTTTTACCGGGAAGGAATGATTAGAATCTTATCGTCATCTAATCTATTATTTTTCAAATACTTTGCCTACTTTAAAATCTATTGGAAATAAAAAAGGGAGCCAATCCGAAAGCGAGAGTTATAAAAAGGTCCCATTCTATTGAACTGTACTTCCAATTTCTTAGATGGTGATAGATTGATCTGCGTTAATTTACCATTTTTTTGAACGCGAACTGAAACTTATTTCCATTTTATTCGTAAATTATGTCATCATGGTAGGAGGAATATCAAATGTACGATGTTGGTGGAAGCGGGGATTGGATTTTCACAGGTGCTCCGGTATTTATCGGAATTATTTTTGTTATTATTATTATAATGATCATGGTTAATATATCCTCGGGTCTTAGTCAATGGAAGAAGAACGAGGAATCTCCTCGTTTATCTGTTCCTGCAATGGTGAAAGTCAAACGAACAAATATCATAAGGAATGGTCATTCATACGATCACAATCACAATGTCCACTCTCAAGGCTCCTCTACGACATATTATATTACATTTGAATTTGATAGTGGCGACCGATCAGAATTCCATATTTCAGGAAAGGAGTTTGGTACTCTTGCAGAAGGGGATGTCGGCACTTTAACCTTTCAAGGAACAAGATATATTGATTTTACTAGGAAGAATTGTTAATAAAATAGTTACTTAAAATGAATTTAGGATAAATTAGGAGATGAAGAATCATGAATGAAAAGGGATGTATGAAATGCGGAAGCAATGATGCTGCCAAGAAGGACGTAGCAATGACTGGAACAGGATTGTCAAAAATGTTCGATGTCCAGAATAATCAATTTACGGTTGTGTATTGCAAGAATTGCGGTTATTCTGAGTTTTATAATAAGCAATCATCTGCAGGCAGTAATCTGCTGGATCTATTCTTGGGCTAGTAAGCTGCACAAAAAGAATCTCCTTTTTCAAAGGGGATTCTTGATTTTTCTTCATATGCATGAAGGTCTTACTGCCCATTCCCGGATGGATTACTTTTCAGTATTAGCTATATGAATATAAAATAATGTGTGATTTCATAAGGAGAAATGAAATGAATAAAATTGCACTTCTTCAACTTTCACTAGCGATGACAATCTTTGGTTCTGTCGGTTTCTTTTCGGAACTATCAGGACTCCCAGCATTGGAATTGGTATTTGTTCGCTGCATTTGTGCTGCCATATTCTTATGTACAGCCTGGATAATTACAGGGCATTTCAAGAACGAAGTATGGAATTTTAGAGAAGTGATGCTAATCATCTTCTGCGCAGTGGCAAACTTATTAAACTGGATATTCCTCTTTAAATCATTTGAACAGATTTCCGTGACAATTGCCATTTCGCTCTATCATTTAGCCCCAATCATTGTACTTATTATTGGGAGCTTCATCTTTAGGGAGAAAATGACCATATTCTCTATCCTGGCAATTTCACTATGTTTCATTGGCACATTATTTATTATGGGAACAGATGGATTTCGATCATCATCTCCTGATTGGGAAGGCATCATTTATGGGATTATTGCTGCATTTTTCTATGCGGCTACCATGCTTTTAGGAAAGAGCATTACAAAGACCAGTGTATATGCGACCACTTTTCTGCAAATGTTCATTGGATTTATATTACTGATTCCTTTTGTTGATTTTTCAGTTTACACAACACTACATTCTTCCGAATGGCTTTATACGATACTTACTGGCATCATCCATACAGGCGTTGTGTATCTTTTATTTTTTAATAGTATTCGTCATTTGCCTACAAATGTAGTATCTTTTATGATTTTTGTAGATCCGGCAGTGGCCATCCTTCTAGATATCCTGATTTCAGGGTTTCAACCGGACGGGTTCCAAATCTTAGGTATATCATTAATATTTATTGGGGTGATCTATTCACTTAAGGCTTCTAAATCCCCTAAAAATGATGTCAAGCTGAAAAGGCCACACACAATGTGAGGCCTTTTTCCTTTAGGGTTTTTCTTTTAAACTATTGATTAAAATGATAGACATCCCAAATGTCAGGGGTTTCTGATCCAATGTACCAAGCAGATACACCGCCTAGATGATTTTGTTTTACCAGGTCAATACGGAGCTTCATCGATTTTTTATCCTC
Source organism: Peribacillus sp. NPDC006672 (assembly GCF_050274955.1). Taxonomy (NCBI): domain Bacteria; kingdom Bacillati; phylum Bacillota; class Bacilli; order Caryophanales; family Bacillaceae; genus Peribacillus; species Peribacillus sp. NPDC006672. The sequence continues at coordinate 298,996 of NZ_JBNNOR010000004.1, read as the reverse complement.
TATCCAAATTTGATGCTTTTTCCCTTCGGAAGTATATTCCACGTAATTTTGTTGAGTCGTTTTATCCCATACCTTTTTAAGTTTATGAGTTGAAATGATTTTGTTGACTTCAGCCATGGTACGGTCATGACTTTTCACCTTTTTGGTCGATAAATCGGTTACCCATTCTCTCGTATAAAATGGTACGGCCAATATGATCTTCTGGGCAGGTACTTCTTTCATTAAAAGCTTAGTTCCTTCTTTAATCCAAGGTAACGAGGATACGGACCCGGCTACTGGGCTTCCTCCCCAATGCTCGTCATAACCCATTATGATTATATAGTCTGCTACTTTGCCAAGTGCTTTCCTATCCAGACTTTTTGACCAAAAAGGGTCATCGTTTTCTCGGGTGACATCCACAGATACTTTAATTCCATGTGGTTTTAGTGCCTTTTTTAGTTCGCCTATGAAAAGTACAAAGTCCTTCTTGTTTTTTGGGTCGATGTTTTCAAAGTCTACATTTATTCCATCGCTTTTAGTTTCAACAAGTGAATCCCGTAAAGCTAAAACTAATTTCTGGCGTTTTTTTGTATTGCCCAGTATGGAATCAGTTAAAACAGGGTCAAATTGATTACCGATAAGTTGCCAAACTTGTTTTCCTTGTTTATGAGCGTTTTGGACGAATTTTGCATCCACAGAAACGGAAACGAAATTACCGGAATTCGTCAGCGTATAGGAACGAGGAGAAACTACATGTAAATTGGGTTGTTTAATTTGTTGGGTGTAGTTTTCTTTCGATACATTATGCGTCCAGCCCATGACGATAGGTTTTTGCGCCTTTTTTTGAAGCTGGGATTTCTTTATCCATCCCTTTTTACCATCAAGCAATTGAACCTGGTAGTAATAATCCGGAATCTTCAATTTTTGGCCAACTTCAATGGTAACCGCATGTAAGTTATTTAATTTCGTCAAATCACTGGTGGTTACCTTATATTTTGAAGAAATCTTCCACAAAGTATCTCCTGATACAACCTTATGGATCTTATATTTCTGGGGAATCTTCAGGTTTTGGCCAACAGTAATTTCGGAAGAAGTTAATTTGTTTTCTTTTTGCAGCTCACTTACTGAAACTCCATATTGATTGGCCACTTTCCATAATGTGTTTCCAGTCTTTACTTTATGAATAATAGGGCCCGCGGAATCCCCAACGGCAGAGGAAATGATGGGAAACTCCTCGCCCTTCTTTAAGGTCTTTAATAGAGTAGAACCTAATTTAGGAGAACTAAAAACTTTTGTATTGTCCACTTTAACAGAACCTATGTATTGGGTTTTACTTGACGAATTACCACTGGTTGGAAAGAGACACATACAAAGAAGACTTAACATAATAAAACATCCAAAGAATTTTTTCACGATTATTTTATTCCCCTTTGTAAAATTTAACTTCACTAGTTTACTATGGGGAATAGCTATAAAATAGAGGTACATTGTGGAAAGGCCCTATTATAATAGAAGAAAATAGGGAATCATCTAAATAGGATTACGATTCTGCTGTTGTAGCCCCACACTTTGGCAGGTCGAATTATTTCGATGTAGGACGAATTATTTGCATGTAGGACGAATTATTCCGACAAAAAGAAAACATGGACACGTCCCATCCATCTGGCGGCCTGATGAAAACAAGTGTAGCTTAATCTGGTGCCACATGTCGTGAATCATGGAACATATTACCGTGGCAATATCACAGCCATGTTACGTAAAATGGGTTATGCTTCCATTTCGACGGATTATGGTCTTTATTTATTTTTAAAAGGAGAGTAACTAAAGATTAATGTTTATCTATTTGTGTATGCAATTATATATGGTTTCTTTTAAGTAAAAATCTTGGAGATGGAAGGACTTCTTGTTCAGCTTCAAAATAAGCGAGTTTATTTGGTATACAGGATATGATTGAAGGCATTCCCATCCCAACAGCTTTTTCTAGGCGGATAATAAGGGTAGCTCCTTACCATCAATATCTTCATCCCAGGATATTATATAACAAGAGTGCTCAGCACCATTCTGTTTCAGTAACTTAGCTATATCTACTGGATCTGAATTCGGTTTTGGAATATCAATGATATACTCTTCACGAAGAGTTGTTCTGTAAGTATGACAAAGACGACTTAAGGCATCTTTGCGCTTCTTGGCTGAAGACAATTCGAACAGAACTCTATCTTGGAGCCTTTTGGTGAAAAATGATTTTACAATTATTCTCTCCATTTCCTTATCCAATCTAATCCCCCTTTACAGTTTTTCAATTGGTAAATCCTTATAGTCTAGGCCTATCATAAGTAGCATTAGTCGAGAATTAACATCTCCCTAAAATCATTTTACTGTTGTATTGTCAAATAAGGGGTTTTTGACAGTTTTTTTTGTTTTCCGTCGAAAATATCTTGTACATGACATTTGTCATCTTCTAGTCATGACACCTGGTACTAATAAAATCAGGTTGATTTCTTTATAATAAGAAATAACGACAAATAAAGGGAAGTGCAATTGATTAATGACCATACAAAATACTAAAAACTTGAGAAAACAAATTGCTCCTTTTGAAAAATCAACGACAAAGGAAAGTATATGGCAGATCATCAATACGTTAGGGCCGTTCATCATTTTATGGTACCTAGCATATATAAGTCTTTCCGTTTCTTATTGGTTAACTTTAATTCCAGCTGTGTTGGCTGCTGGCTTTTTGACAAGAATATTCATAATTTTTCATGATTGTACGCATCATTCATTTTTCAAAAGCCGCCGTGCGAATAGAATAGTCGGTACGATCATGGGTGTTTTGACTTTATTCCCGTTTGATCAATGGGGACATGAGCATTCTGTTCATCATGCAACAAGCGGTAATTTAGATAAGCGGGGTACTGGGGATATTTGGACCCTTACGGTGGATGAGTATTTGGCTGCACCGCTTAAACTTCGTTTTGCCTATCGTTTTTATCGCAATCCATTGGTTATGTTTGGTTTGGGACCAATTTATGTTTTCCTTCTTAAAAACAGATTTAACCGTAAAGGTGCTAGAAAGAAGGAAAAAATGAATACGTATTTGACGAATGTAATAATCGTCGCTTTAGTGGCATTGCTTTGCTTGGCAGTAGGCTGGCAGTCGTTCCTTCTGGTACAAGGTTCCATCTTCATGATTTCTGGTTCAGTGGGCATTTGGCTGTTTTACGTCCAGCATACATTTGAGGACTCTTATTTTGAAGAAAATGAGGAGTGGGAATATGTATTGGCAGCAGTGGAAGGAAGTTCTTTTTATAAGCTTCCAAAACTGATGCAGTTCCTTACTGGTAATATCGGTTACCATCATGTTCACCATTTAAGTCCAAGGGTACCTAACTATAGATTGGAAATGGCGCACAATAATACGCAGCCTTTAGAGAACGTTCCAACGATCACTCTTGCGACAAGCTTGCGCTCACTCCGTTTCCGTTTATGGGATGAGAAAAACAAGAGTTTTGTTGGCTTTAAGGACATAAAATATTTAACGAAAAAAAGTGTTTCCGTTCAAGTGAAATCTGAATTGTAACGTTCATGAATCATTCCAGACTCCCTTAATAATCCTTGGATTTGGGGGAGTCTTTGGTTCATATAACGACTCAATAAAGGAGAGAACTTAAATGATCCGAATTGTCATTGCAGAGAATCAGCAAATGCTGTTAGAGGCAATTAGTTCTCTACTCAATCTTGAAGAAGATATAGAAATTGCCGGGCAAGCCAGTAACGGAGAAGAAGCGATTACTCTTGTGCACCAATTAAAGCCGGATGTTTGTATCATGGATATGGAGATGCCTGTAAAGAGCGGGCTTGAGGCAGCTGAAGCTTTAAAGTCATTTGAATGTAAAGTGATTATTTTAACGACATTTCGAAGGACCGGTTATTTTCAACTTGCTTTAAAAGCTAATGTAGATGGTTATTTATTGAAGGATAGCCCGAGTGAAGAGTTAGCCTGCTCGATTCGCAGCATAATGGATGGCAAGCGAATATACTCCCCTGAACTTATGGATGAGTCTTCCAACAATAATGCCCGGGAAATGGGTGTGTTAGGCCTGTTAGCCGATGGTCAATCAAAAATGGAAGCGTCTAATAAGCAAAGCGACACAATAGGGACCGTAAGGAAATATTTTTCGACCATCAAGGATAAAATGAAGTTACCGGCTGGTTAGGATTTGTTTCCTAAATCCTGTTGACACGTTTTTTTTAATTGTGTACGATGGATTAAATTATAATATTGAAAATTCTATGATAAAGAGAGTAGTTCATTTTGAAATGGAAAGCGAGTTAGGGATGGTGTGAGCCTAATGCAGGACGGATGAATGAAGCGCACTTTGGAGAAATTTCTTGAAACGTCCAGTAGAGAACATCGGGGAGTCACCTCGTTAACAATTGAAAGTGGTCACAATTTGTGGCAACTAGAGTGGTACCACGGGAAACTATGCTCTCGTCTCTTATTTAGAGACGGGGGCTTTTTTGTTTAGGAGGGAAAAATGACGATGAATAAACCAATTGCAGCCTTAATTTCAACTGCTTTGAACAATGAAATGCCAACAAGTGAAATAGAAAAATTAATGGAAAAGCCTAAATTGATGGAGTTAGGTGATGTCGCCTTTCCATGCTTTACTCTTGCAAAAAAGTTAAAAAAGTCACCTCAAGTGATTGCGTCTGAAATAGCTGAACAATTAAACAGTAAGTTGATCCAAGAAGTGAACGTAGTGGGTGGTTATCTGAACATCTTCGTCAATCAACAGATGGTGACGGAAAATGTGTTGCAAACGATATTAAATGAAAAGGATAAGTATGGCGGAAAGCAGTCTGTACAGGAAAATGTCGTGATTGATTATTCATCCCCGAATATTGCCAAGCCTTTTTCCATGGGGCACTTACGCTCAACAGTCATAGGAAATGCACTGGCTAACATTGCTGAAAAAAATGGCTACAATGCCGTGCGTATTAATCATTTAGGGGATTGGGGCACGCAATTCGGCAAATTGATTGTCGCGTATAAGCTGTGGGGAGACAAGGTGGCAATCGAAGCTTCCCCGATTCAGGAATTATTGAAAATCTATGTGAAGTTCCATGAAAGAGCTGAAATGGATGAATCGTTGAATGAACAAGCACGCGCTAGCTTCAAGTCGCTTGAAGATGGGGACGAGGAGGCACTGGCGCTATGGAAATGGTTCAGGGATGCGTCTCTAAAAGAATTTGATACAATTTATGATTTATTAGGCATCCGTTTTGATTCCTATTCCGGCGAAGCGTTTTACAATGACAAAATGGATGTTGTTGTTGAGAAACTAAATGAAAAAGGTTTACTTACCCTATCAGAAGGTGCCTATGTCGTGCAATTGGAAGATATGCCGCCTTGTTTGATTACGAAAACGGACGGTGCGACACTTTATGCCACGCGTGATCTAGCCGCAGCATTGTATCGTAAAGAAAAGTATGAGGCGAAGAAAACATTTTATGTTGTAGGAAATGAACAATCCCTGCACTTTAAACAACTCTTTAACGTCATTGGAAAAATGGGGTACGATTGGTCAAATGATTTACAGCACGTAGCATTTGGCATGATGTTAAAAGACGGTAAGAAAATGTCGACACGTAAAGGGAAAGTCGTGCTGCTTGCGGATGTTTTGGCAGAGGCAATCGAAACTGCGAAGCGCAATATTGAAGAAAAAAATCAAGCGCTTGAACAGAAAGAACTGGTTGCAAGACAGGTCGGTGTCGGAGCGGTAATCTTTAATGATTTAAAAAATAATCGCATGAATGATATTTACTTTTCATTAGAGCAAATGATGAATTTTGAGGGAGAAACGGGTCCATATGTACAGTACACATTTGCGCGTATTTCATCATTGTTGGAAAAAGGTGAATTTAAAGAGCAGGTTATCCATTTTGACGCTTTAGGAGAATATGCTTGGTCAGTCATCCAACTGCTTGAGCAGTACCCGGTCATTGTCCAAAAATCATTTGAACAAGCAGACCCATCACAAGTCGCGAAATTCAGCTTGCAGTTATCACGCGCATTCAATAAGTATTATGCACATTCAAAAATTTTAGTTGAAGATGAATGGAAACAAATGAAGCTCTCATTCTCTTTTTCCGTAGCCATTGTATTAAAGGATGCGCTAAGTTTATTGGGAATTTCAGCGCCGACTAAAATGTAAAGGTAAAGCGTCTTTGCATTTGCGAAGAAAACTGAATAAAAAAGGCTGTTTTCGCATACTTTGTTGCTATTTACCAAGTAGTGCGGTGTGGTTGATTTCCCCTCCAGATGCTCGCTTTCCGCGGGGCGGGCGGTGAGCCTCCTCGGCGTAAACGCCTGTGGGGTCTCACCTGTCCCGCTGCTCCCGCAGGAGTCTCGCACTTCCGCTCCAATCAACCTTAAATAGTTTCGTTTTAAAAACAACAATCTTTACGAAAAGAGCCATAAAAAAAAGAATCCATTTTGATCAATTTTCCTTCAAAATGGATTCTTTCAAAATGAAATGGAAGCGAAAAAGCCTACTCGATGACATCGAACCATAACGGGGATTTATCATCAGGTTCACCATTGTAATTGATCGTGATTTCCTCGCCAGCCTTTATATCTTTATGTGCATAAAAGTCTATCGTTAAATCTTCTAAATTATTATCGAATGTCGCATTTGGAGTGTATGAATGATTGAATAGTGATCCATTTCCTAAGGCAGTGACAGTTTCATCGTCATCTCCCCAATAGAAACAGTGATGAAAGAGTGCGGTTTTCTTTAGATATTTCCATTCATGTTTGGGTGAAATGATGACAGGTGATACCTCAATGAGTTCACCTTTTTTAATATCCCTTGTAGCATATACTCCCCTGCCATACTTTCCCGTATTTTTAATGCAGATTGGTGACACGGCAGCAACGCCTTTTTTTTGGTCCTGTTTGGCTTTCAGTTGTGTTGTCGCATTTTTTTCATCTAGGTCACCAAGGTGATTATTTAAGTAATCACTGCGTTTGCGAATGAATTCGAAGATGAATTCAGGTTCATTGTCGAATAGATCAATCTTATTCTTTTTATATGGATCAAGAAGGATGTGGGGGCGTATGCCCTGGTGCAGTTGTAATACTTTATTTTCCATATGCTTCACAGTAAATGTGGTTTCCAATGTTTCAACCAAGAGGTCTTTGTAGAACTTACGGTATTCTGGAACCTGCAAGAGCAGATGGATAAGGTGGTTTGTCTTTTTCCCTCCGATAGGGACATATGTGTGCTCCATGATCCCGCCACTGACCTTGCGTCCCCAAGTGGCATCGTAATCCCAAGGAATGATTTCAAATAACTTCGTTTTATTATTGCGATATAGTGCATAGTTATGAGTGAAACCGTCGTTATTCATGGTGCAAATGACTCCAACCAGCCAGCGTAAGTATTTATGGATATCAAGATGCTGCGAGACTACTTCAGGAAACTTTGCAAGTGGGGTGGTGTTGATTTCTTTGATGAATTCGATTAGATATTCATCATCTGCGGGTTTGCCAAACGCTTGTTTATAGCCTGACGTAAGGGAATCTTTCGCTTTCCCATCCCTTTCCAATGAAAAGTTGGCATTATTGTTGACAGCATAATAAATCGGACCGGCAGGAAGTCCTCTTTTTTCTAAAAAAAACTCATCGACGGAATCCAATTGTAAATACACACCTTTAAACGTGTCATTTCGGATTAGGTTGATGTGTTGGCTTTGAGGGGATAGGACACCAAGGTCTTGAAAGAAATCGAGTGAGAGTTTATTGCGAATGAGGGAAGGATCTCTGTATTCGGCATTGAGATGGATTTTGTGGGCGTCAAAGAATCGATCTGGCTCGATGAAATCAATCCAATAGGATCTTTTTCGGAATTTGCGGGTATAAGAGCCCCGATAGGCAATATCGATATCATAAATGTCGTTTTCTACTTTCAAATAGGCGGGAATGGGGTCATCGCTCCATATGTCCGCACGTAAATCTTCTAGATCTTCTTCTTCTATCATTAAGAAATAAGATGGAATATGATAAGACATACACTCACCTTCCTTTCTTGTAAAAGATGTTTTATGGACAGTCTTGACCTTAATGAAGCCGTAATATCATAAAATACTTCCACTTGATCAATCAGGGATTAATCAAGCTGAAGCATTTTACATTTAACTATCTATCTTCTTCTTCTTTTTTTGCTACGTCCAGTGGACGAGCTTGAGCATGAGCTTGAACTTGAACTTGAACTTGAAGTTGAGCTTGAACTTGAGCTTGAACTTGAGCTTGAGCTTGAACTTGAACTTGAAGTTGAACTTGAAGTTGAAGTTGTTGTAGTTGTGTCGCCAGTAGTTGTGCTGCCAGTAGATGTGCAGCCAGTAGTTGTGTCGCCAGTAGCTGTGATTCCAATAATTGTGATACCAGTAGTTGTGCCAGTAGTTGAGATATCAGTAGTTGAGATATCAGTAGTTGTGCAGCCAGTAGTTATGCTGCCAGTAGATGTGCTGCCAGTAGATGTGCTGCCAGTAGATGTGCTGCCAGTAGATGTGCTGCCAGTAGATGTGCTGCCAGTAGATGTGCTACCAGTAGATGTGCTACCGGTAGAAGTGCTACCGGTAGATGTGCTACCAGTAGAACTACCGGTAGAAGTGCTACCGGTAGATGTGCTGCCAGTAGACTTGCTGCCAGTAGAAGTACTACCGGTAGATGTGCTGCCAGTAGACTTGCTGCCAGTAGAAGTGCTACCGGTAGATGAACTGCTAGATGAAGCTGCTTTTCCTTTTTTCCCTTTCGGCATACAGACCCCTCCTTTAATAAGGTTAATTTTATGATATGCGCAATGGTACATACTTGAGCGTAAGTTAACGACAAACGGGCTAATAAAAATTAACGGAGAGGATTTAGGAGAGTTGCCTAATCCTAGAAGATTTATAGAATGGATAAGCAACAAAATGGAGTATGTCCATTGTTAACATCTTTCGTCAATCAGTAGTTGTGTTACCAGTAGATTTTTGTCCAGTGGATTTACTGCCAGTGGACTTACTGCCAGTGGACTTACTGCCAGTGGATTTACTGCCAGTGGACTTGCTGCCAGTAGAAGTGCTACCGGTAGATGAACTGCCAGATGAAGCTGCTTTTCCTTTTTTCCCTTTCGGCATACAGACCCCTCCTTTAATAAGGTTAATTTTATGATATGCGCAATGGTACAAACTTGAGCGTTAGTTAACGACAAACGGGCTAATAAAAATTAACGGAGAGGATTTAGGAGAGTTGCCTAATCCTAGAAGATTTATAGAATGGAAAAGCAACAAAATGGAGTACTGTCCATTGCTAACATCTTTCGTCAATCATTGCATCATGATCAGGCATTTTAATAAATTTATGAAAAAAATGCCCTTTAATCCCGATGATCGGGAAGAAAGGGCATGTACCGCGGACATGTAAATGAACTAGATGTCACGTCACGGCTATAATAAATTAATAAGCCAGGCTGAATAGGGCTTTGATGTGTGATAGATAGCGAACATTACTTGCTTCTTTCATCAATGTAGCCGGCAGACCTTTAAGGGAAGTGTTATTGGCCCCAACGGTTGCCACTGCATCCTTACGGCCAAGGCTCGCAAGTGTACCTGAGTTGATAGGTGAAAATTCTTCTAGTTTCTTGCCTTCAAAGGCTGCATATAGGTTGTAGCCAACAAGCTCACCCATTTGCCAAGCATTTTGTGCAGTAGGAGCGTATGGACGGCCGCCTTCTGGAGGGAAAGCAACGGCACTGTCTCCGACAACGAATACGTCATTATGGGATTTGGATTGCAAATACTCATTAACGGTTGCTTTGCCGCGATCCACTTCAAGGCCTGATTCGCCTACGATAGGAAGTGCTGCGACTCCGCCTGTCCAAACAAGCGTATTGGCTTCGATCGTTTGTCCATCTTTCAATTCGATTTGATTTCCTTTAACACCCGTTACAGGCAGACCTGTCAAGAATTCAACGCCGCGTGCTTCCAAGCTGGACATGGCACGTTCAATTAAGTGATCAGGCAGGACTGGAAGGATTTTTGGACCAGCTTCCACAAGCTTGATTTTCAAGTCCTTGAAGTCCACTCCGAATTTTTTGGCGATTTTAGGGAAATGATCCACGATTTCACCGATTAACTCGACACCAGTCAATCCGCCGCCGCCGATTACGATTGTAGCGTCCGCTTCGTTATTCGTTTGTGCATATTCACGGATGCGATCTTCGATATGTTTGTAAATTTTGTTTGCATCATTAACGGATTTCAAGACCATGCTGTTTTCCTCAAGTCCCGGAATGCCGAAGAATCCTGTTTGGCTTCCCAAAGCAACAACTAGGGCATCATAAGATAAAGTGGAACCATTGGCAAGTTTCACTTCTTTTTTATCGACTGAGAAAGACTCCACTTTTGAAATGGTAAGGTCGATATCTTTTCCTTTAAAAAGTTTTTCCAAAGGAATCGAAACGGCTTGTTCAGAAATAGATCCGCCTGCAAGGCGGTGCAATTCGGTGATGATTTGGTGCGTTGGAAATTGGTTCACCACTGTAACCTGCACTTCATCTTTACTGTAATATTCACGTACGGATAAGGCAGATAGTAATCCTGCGTAACCTGCACCTAAGATGACGATTTGTTTTGACATAGTTAATCCCCCGTCCTTACTGATTGAAAGTTTATGAAATTATTTTTGGTTTTTACGTTCTGAAGAGACTTCAAGAAAAGCTTGGGCGAAACGGAAAAGTTTTTGTGCTTGCGGATCTTTCATCATCCTTAACAGACCAAAAAGACCGATCACATCATTATTCACTTCAGCACGATCCTTAGCTTCGATGGCATTAGCCGCTAGCCCTTTCACTGAATGGACTACAGGTGTCGCGATCTCCGAAATGGCGCTGACCGTATCATTTTTCAAAACATCATCAGTCGCAACCGATTGAGCGAAATCATAAGACTTTGTTAAAATATTCACTAATTCAGTCAGTTTTGGTAACTGCTCAACTAAAGTGTTCAATGATTCCTGAACCTCAGGCTTTAATAATTGGTCCAGTACATCTAATTGTTTTTGGCGGGCATTAATTTGTTCAGTTTGTGATTGGGTAATCGTTTCTGACATATCCAATTCTCCTTTGCAATAAGCATTTTGTTGATGTAATTAGAAAAACTTGTAAATAATTACACAAAGTGTGACAAAAATTACTTTTAAAAATGTAATGAAAGCTATCCTATAGTATATCCCTTTAGCTTCATGAAAACAGCTGATTTTTTAAAAATATACATAAAATGCGCTTTTCCTGCATATTTGATAGACCAATTTAATGAATGGTCTATGTTTGATCTGAAATACTTTACGAAAATCTATATTTTATCCCAGAGTTCGTATCTATCATCATCATACATATTTCCATCTTTATTCGCCATCCTAAATTGATGGAGGTGAAAAATGTGGCGGATTCAGAATCAAAATTTGTAGAAGAGAATAATGATAAGAGGCAAAATAAACTGGTTGGCAGTATGGACTATACTAAAGAACAACTATTGGAAGGCATGAATGGAATTTCTGAAGTTTACCTCAAAAACAGTGAGGAAGGCACATTGGAAACACCTGATAAATAGTAATGCTGTAAGCATAGCGAAATTGTTATGCTTACTTAATTTTGCTCCTTTTTTGAAAAATCCTCTATCGAAACCTCAGTTTGTAGACAAAAAGGGGTGCAGAATTTAAAAATTCCGCACCCCACGATACGTGGTACTTTCTTTAATTGCTTTGGTTTCTTCAACACTGTAGGAGAAAGGGGGAATGTTCCCGAACCAACTGACCCAAAGAAACACCTACAACTCCTCGGGTATGATTTTTATCTAAATTTTAAGTTGATTGGAGCGGGTGTTCGAGACTCCTGCGGGAAAAGCGCGTCTAGGGGAGACCCCGCAGGCGCAAGCGAGGAGGCTCCCCTACCGCCCGCGGAAAGCGAGTTTCTTGAGCGGAAATCAACATTTAAATATCATGTGGGTTTCGAAGACATTCCTAATGGAAGCCCATCAATTCCTTCACATGTTTACAATTATCTTTGGAAGTGAGCATTTCCAAGAGCGTAAAGGCAACATCGAATCCTGTGGATGGATTGTAGGAAGTAATGATATTGTCCGTGACGACAATCGGTTCATTAACGACAATCGCACCAAAATCTTTTAGCTGCCCCTGTCTCTTACTGGTTGGATGGTTGTATGTAGTTGCTTTTCTTCCATGCAATATCCCGCTTTTTCCAAGTGGAAGAGAACCTACACAAATGGTTGCAATGATTTTGTTCTTATCATGAAAATACTTGATCACATCAAGAAACCGCTGATCATAAGCATCCTCATAGAAACCTGCTTCTTCAAAACCTCCTGGAATGGCCAAAGCATCGAAGTCATCAAGGTTCACTTGATCGAGGGTCAATTCCGGCTGCACGATGAAATTCCATGTGCATTTCAATTGTTCATGAAGTCCCACTGTAACCAGATCAGTCGTACCGTCACCCTCTAATTTATTCCAGCCCAATACATCTGTAAACACGCTTGCTTCAACCGCTTCGAATCCATTGGAAAGCAGCATCAATACTTTTTTCATCGTGCATCCCCCTTATTTATATTTGTATTTATTATATAAAAAGCGAGTTCCCTAATACATACGATAAATTATGTAATCATCCCATTTCTATTTATTTTATAATGTATTTAGGTGAATTTTATTAATAATGAAAAGTGAGGGTGATTGAATTGGATCGAACGGATAAAAAGATACTTTCCTTGCTGGAGAATAATGGGCGCATGTCAATGAAAGAACTGGCACATGAAGTTTCCTTAACAGCCCCAGCAACGAAAGAACGTGTGAATAAATTAGAGGAAAGCGGAGTGATAAAAGGATATAAAACGGAAATATCCCTTGAAAAACTTGATAGGAGCATAACAGCATTCATATTATTCGAAACGGATAGATGTAAAGACTTTTATCAATTTAGCTTGAACCATCCGGAAGTACTCGAATGCCACCGGCTAGCCGGTCAATACAGTTATCTTATTAAAATAAGTACATTTTCCATGGAAACACTGGAGGACTTCGTTGATGAAGCCATTAAATATGGGAAATCGTCCACCCACCTGATATTTTCTTCCGCATCGAAAAATGTTTTTTCTAGCGAGGAGATGTAACCGGTTGTTACCCATTTACTATTTTTTAATATAGGAGCAATTAGCAGGAAAAAACTCCACCCATATAGAAAGTAAATAGTAACAAAAATCACAGTTGGAGTTCAAAAAGGGAGTGGGGAAGAGTGAGTTTTGTTTATGAGGAAGAAAAAATAATGGAATTCCTTTTGCAGAATAAAAGTGAGTTTGAAGAATATCTTTTATCAGAAGCTGTCAATGTCAGGGATAAAATCGAAGAAATTCTGCTGATTGGAAATGTCGACCTTTTGAATAATGCACATAAGCTCATCCGTTATATAGTAGAACAGAATGAAACGGATATGATCACCTTTGCCGAAAAAGAGGGAGTTACGTGGGCGACCCACTCCTTGACGCTTTCATTCAAGCTGGAATGGATTCAGGCGATCCGCAGAACGCTTTGGACATTTCTTTATAAGTTCGAAAGTGCAAAAGTAGTGTTTAGTGAATCCAAAACCTTTTTTGAATTAGAGAAAAAAGTGAATGAAAAGGTTGATGTATTTCTAAAATCCTTTTTCGTCAGCTACTCCGATTACAAAGACAAATTGATTCTGGCTCAGCAAAACTTGGTGGAAAATCTATCCGTCCCGATCATTCCAGTCACTTCCAGCACCTGTGTCCTTCCATTAATTGGGACTATTGATAATTCACGTATACTGATAATCGAGGAAAAAGTATTGCAGGAGATAGGTAAACTGCGGATACAGACCTTGATCTTGGATTTATCCGGTATCATAGAAATGGATGTTGAAATCATTAATGATTTATTGAAAATCCTCGATGGAACGGCAATGATGGGGTGTAAAGCTGTAGTGACTGGATTACGCCCTGAAGTGGTAACGAAAATGATCCGTTCAGGGGTTCAGATCGAGAATAGAGCAGAAACAAAGGGTACGCTGCAGCAGGCCTTGAAGGACTATCTTGTAGTCACCTAATCGTGAAGTGAAGTCGCCATGTTTTGGTGACTTTTTTATGGGTAATTTTGGAAATAAGGAAATTTATTTGCTGTTTTTTTAGATTCGGATAAGTAGATGGAATCAAAAACGGATGCCCAGATGCAGTTGAAGGTTGATGAACCGAATTGAGGTTGGTATTAATATCAATATGAATGAGGGTTCGGCTATAGAAGAAGTTGCAAAAAACTCCAGTTTGATTTCAGAAATCCGCTTCCTTTCCGCCGACTGCCTGCCAAGCCTCCTCAAAGAAGCGTCTGTGGGGTCTTGGCAAGCAAGTTATTCGGCAGGACTGTCGCAAATTTCTTCCAAAGAGGGTTTCACTTCAGGAGTGAATAGACATATGTATCATGAGGCATGCCGTTTTGATAAATATAACTTCTTAATATTCCTTCCTGGATGAAGCCCAGCTTAACCAAAAGATCACTTGATGGCTGGTTTTCCAGAAAAACAACCGCGCCGATGCGGGTTAAATCAAGGGTGTTGAAACCGTAAGCGATAATTTCTTTAACGGCCTCTGACGCATAACCTTTGCGCCAATGTGCTGGACTGATTTCATACCCTATTTCCGCCCGTCTGTATTTGGGACTGTGGGCATGATAACCGATTGTACCGATTAATTCTCGTGTATCCTTTCGTTCAATTCCCCATCGAACCGCCCGTTTTTCAAGATAGTTTTTCGCAAAAGAAGCTACAATTTCCTTCGCCTGTCCGACATTTTCCAATGAATCCTGACCGTAAAAGCGGGTTACTTCATCTTTTGATAAACATTGGAAAAGAGCTTCCGCATCACTTTCTCGAATTTCCCTTAAGTGTAACCTTTCCGTGTTCAATACAGGAAACATATTGTTCCCTCCTTATATCAGTTATATATATATTCGGTCTCTTTAATGGTTTTTCCTTTATTATGAAGTGCCTATTTTGCCGGTATTTTCGTGAATAATCGGACAAGCTAACATTAGATAAACAGTTTAACCTAAATAGCATTGAATGAAGGGGAGATACATCATGGGAAAAAAACATCGCAACCGTACCGGTTCACCGAAAAAGAATAACCATATTCCGAAAGCGGACATTATTGCAGAACATGAAGCGCATGGTAAAGAAAACTCTGCGAATAAACGTAAGAATGGCCCAGGTTCCAATACCGATTGATGAAAGTAATCTTAGTGACCGCTTAGCCTTTAGGGGCAGGGCGGTTACTTGTATTTCTTGCCATAAAGGGGTTCATCCTATATCTTAAAGAATGAATAACCATTGAAAGGAGATAGGATGATGAAAGCACTTGTCTTTGATAATTTCGGCGGGCCGGAAGTTCTTTCTATAAGGGAAAGTGAAGAACCTGAACATTCGAAATCAGCAGTGATCGTTCGAATGAAAGCAATCGGCTTAAATTTTGCTGATGTATATAGAAGGAAAGGGAATTATCATTTGGTGGGTGATCCCCCATTTATTTTAGGTTATGAAGGCGCGGGGGTCATCGAATATGTCGGGGAAGATGTTCATCATGTGAAAGCAGGTGATCGTGTCGGGTTTGCTGATGTTCCCCATGCCAATGCGGAGCTGGTTTCAGTTCCAGCCGATAAACTGCTACCGTTGCCTGAGGGCATTTCCTTTGAAACGGCCGCTTCCATTTTACTACAAGGATTGACTGCCCAATATTTAACACATGACAGCTATCCAGTTAAAGACGGAGAAACCATTCTGGTCCATGCCGCTGCAGGTGGAGTCGGCCAATTACTGACACAGATAATCAGGATGAAGGGCGGTCAGGTCATTGGCTTGACCTCAACAAAGGATAAAGCGGATGTTGCCAAACAAAAGGGTGCCGATCATGTTTTCCTTTACGGTTCGGACTGGATGAATTCCATTAAGGAAGTAACCGGCGGGAAGGGCGTTGATGTCGTTTATGAATCTGTAGGCAAAACCTTGCTGAATAGTTTCGAGGCGACAAAGACTGGAGGAACTGTCGTTTTCTTTGGAATGGCAGGCGGCGATCCGGAGAAAATCGATCCAAGAATGTTAATGGATACTTCCAAAGCTTTAATAGGTGGAGACCTCTGGAACGTCTTGACTTCCCATGAAGAAAGGAAAAGAAGAACAGCAGAATTGTTTGAATGGATCATGGCAGGAAAAATCTTCATCGAAGAACCGACTCTTTTTTCGCTGGAAAATGGGGCTGATGCACATAGACTTCTTGAAAGCAGGAAAAGTACGGGGAAAATATTATTAATACCATAAAAGATATAAGGGCTTTCCATTCTATATGGTAGGCCTTTTATAATGGCCTGCTGCACTCAACACCTTATTCATACTGATGATCAGTAACTTTTTCAGTTCCTTTATATAGGCCCATTCTTAGACCCTTTGATAGCTTATGCATTAAAACCCTTGCCATTAAAGGGGTTAAGGCCTGTTATTAAAACAACCTGCTGACCAAGTTCCCCTATCCACAAGACCTATATACAACACACGAATTCAGAGGAGAAATCCACAGTTGGCGATCCCAAAACCACAATCATCATTCTGCAATTCACAGTTGGCCTTCGTCCCCAAAGAAGACAAAAAAAAGAGAACGGATCCGTTCTCTTGGAAAACATTCGATTAGTCATATTAAAAGGCATGGGGAATTAGACTGAACTGAAATTAATTAGTCCGTGTGAATTTTAACAAGAGGCAATTGAGAGAACATCCAGACGCTTCTTTTGGATCGCGAAATAGGATTGGAGGGTTTCCTTTTTCTTTGTAAGAGAAAAGTTCCGGATAGCCGGGGCCACTGCATGATTGCCGAATTTAAGTGTCAAGGTCAACAGCCTGTCCAACTGGCCATAGGTATCGTTTCTAATGCGTGTCATATATTCAGCAGCGCTTCCATCTTGAGCACTTTTCTTTTTTCCTTCTGCCCTGAATTCTTCGGTCACTGTCTTTACACGGGAAATGAGCCATGACTCGCACCAGTCATTCAGCACATGGCGGATGAAGTCCGCTTGATGGTACTTATGGAGAATGGGTTCGATATGTTCAGCCAATTCCAAATCATTCACTTCCCGGCCGAGAGCTTTCTCAGAGATGTTCCTATGAAAATGAACGCGATCAAGCAAGCTTTTGATAGATTCTGCCTGGTGGGCATACTTTACCATCTGTTCCAATGTTTCATTGTAAATAATCTTGCTTAAATAAGCAGAGGCTTGTTTTGGTGCAAGCAGTAACTGCTTATTGGCAGGAAGGGCCTGGCCAAATTTCTTAAGCGAATGACTATAGACGAAACGGGCTAACTTCAGCAGTTCCTGTTGGACGCCATTGGAAATGCTTGGGTTTGCTGCTTCTTGTAGAAATGAGCGGAAAATGTATTTGCCGACCCGTTCCAATTCCCTGCATACAGAATCATTGATATGCCCAAGGAATCCAGAGTTAAAAACCGTTCTCCGCAACAATGTCCGTTCCGCCCTATTTTCCATATACTGCCCCAATACGCCTTCGTTAAAGGTGAACACCAGGACTTCTTTCTTTGAAAAAGCCCTGCTTGCAAAAGAAATCGTCACTAAATGGCCTAATGCGTCATGGACTGCATCGATTGCATCCAATAAGCGCTGCCTTGTGAATAGTGAGCTGGAATCAGGAACGATTTCACTATAATCAAATAGTACTGACTCAGACTTCAAAACGGACATTCGAAAAGCACCCATAAGAAGCAGCCGTTTTCCATGAATCGATAAGGTTTTGAAGGCATCGCTATAAAAGAAACGGTATTTCTTGCAATAACGGTCCGTTTTCCAGTCAAAACCAAGATTGCTTGCAGGTCCAAGGTTAAACTTATATAAAATATCTTCACCTTGATAAACAGGAACGAACACTTTTTGTAGTGGTCCTTGAGGTGCGGTAAATTTATTGATGATCTGCCTTAAGTACTTTTCTGTTGTTCCGACTCCGCAGGCCATCATATGAAGCGGGCTTTGAATGACCCCATCCCAATCACTGTGGAGCAAGGCGTACAAACACGTATCGAATTCAGTGGAAGACACATTTCTTAATAGGTATTGGTAAGTTTCTTCATAAATCATACGGTTTCGTCCCCTTTGGCATCAGCCTTTTTCTGGATTTTTCGTAACGGATGCTGTCACATTTCGTTTTATTGATATCGTTTCATGAAACGAGGTATCCATCTTAGATCGTCCGTTTAATGGTGCCCATTGTCCAAAACGGCATCTGCTTTCGCAACTGTTCATAAGTATGGCAAATCCTCTCTCCTGTCCCACTCCACACCGTAAGCTTCGATCAAGGAGTGAAGGTGTACCAGCAACAGGGCTTTTTGCAAGCAAATCGTTTTCGCCAAATCGGGGTTGATCCTCATATTCTTGATCGAGTATCGTATCCAATTCCATTTTCGCCCCTTCCGAATGGTTTGGATCGACCCACTGGTATATCTACATAGAAAAGGCCAATCTTCACCGTCTATATAAACATTAGAACGAAAAAAATAGCATCGTTGGGAAAAAAAATTTTGGAAGTTTTATGATATGGATGTAATATTATTTCGATATATTTAGAAAATAGTAAATTAGTTGTACAAAAGTGATAAAATGGTTAAATGGAAACATACATGACAAGGAGAGATATTTAAAACCATGATACTTTCACTACTCGTTTTCATCTTAAAAGGAATCTTATTGAAAATACCATTTGCCATATTGGGACTTTCCTTGATTCCGCAGAGATGGACAAACGCAATCACCAAAAAGGATATACCTTTTTTCATTGAACAGGTGCTGAGACTTTTAGTTTCTGCTGCCGTATTGTTTTTCGTTATCGATATTATGCTACTGGATCTTACTGCCACTGCATTCTTTTCGAGTTTTGCCATCATTCTTGGGATCATTCTCATTATTGATTCCAGAATGTATGTGTACAGTGCCAGGGAATCTTCAATAACCCGACGAAATCGGAAGGGAAACGAAGCTGCGAAGCAACCAAAAACACCTTGGAACGTACATTTCAACAGTTTGCTAGGTGTCGTTTTGATAGCAGCATGGGTCATCATGCTGTTTTACCCCATCACTTTTTCCGCTGATCTGCATGGATTGGCGAAAGTTGATAAGAAAAAAGAGCTGGAAGAAGTTCAAGATATAAAAACCATGCCGCTTGTTACAGTGAAAATGGCTGACGCAAAAGGCGATGCAGCGATTAATAAAATAGAAAATGCATCATATTTCACTGAAGGCGAATACCGTCTAACCAATATCAATGGTGAATTGACTTATACATCGCCCATTGAAATGGACGGGTTTTTGAAAGCAGGGAAAGCGGAATACACACCAGGTTATAATCTGATTTCCGCCGTATCGACGGATAAAGGGGCAAGTACTGTCAAAGGGAAGATGCTGTATGCTCCCTCACAGTACCTCGATCATGATTTGGAAAGAACGATCCGCAAGGCCTATCCGAATAAAGTCATCCATGATTCATATTTGGAACCGAACGAAGATGGAAAGCCTTTCTTCGTAGCTTCAGTCGGACATTATTTGAAATATCGCAGCGGTCCCGTAGTGGACGGGGTGGTAGTAGTAAATCCGGAAACGGGGGACACGAAATACTATCCTAAAGGAAAAGAACCTAAATGGGTAGATCGGACATACACATTGGAAACAGCCCTGGAATATTGGACCTACTGGGGAAAATATGTTCACGGGTGGAAGAACCAGTCCTTGATTGGGCCGAAGAAAGATGTCCTGATTCCTAATGAGGATAATATGCAAGTTACGTTTAACGAAAAGGGCGAATTGATTTATGTAGTGGACTTCACCAGGGCTAAATCAAAAGGCAACTCCAAAACCCTTGTAGGTTATGGTGTTTTCAATGCCAAAACCGGTGAAATGACGTACTATAAAGGCGTCACGTCCGTTCTGACTGGTAAGGAGGCAAAATCCAACGCAAATGCGAGTGAGTTTTTGTCTAAATATCCAGGGTGGAAAGCCACTAATGGAATTTTCTATACGATTTACGGTGCTCCCACTTATGTGATTCCGGTTACAAAGGGCAGCAAGTTTCAAGGTGTGGCGATCGTGTATGCCAATAGCGATAACCCCCAAGTGGTCTTTGGGAAAACGAAAGACGAAGCTTTCCGGAATTATAAAAAGCTGATTGCATCTTTAGGGAAAGTCAGCGGTGTAACGCCTCAAAAAGGATTTGAGATGAAAGAAATAAAGGGGAAAGTGACAAGGATCAACGATGCCAATCTTTCAAATGGATACTTATTCTATTTGATTGTAGAAGGCAATGGCAAGAGATTCTCAGTGGACCCCGGAGTCAATGAACTATCCGATGTTGTATTGACGAATGTAGGAGACCGGGTTGTGCTGAAAGTGATGGATATGGAAGAAGACGTCGTTCCAGTCGATCAATTCACTAATCTGGACTTACCAAAGAAATAAAAGCATGATTGAAGCATGAAAAAAAGCATTGGGTATCAGCAATGCTTTTTTTCATGCCTGGATTTAGAGTTCGATTGATTAACATTACAGGTCCGATAGTTTGAATGAAAGGATGGACTTCATATAATATCCCTTTTGAATGACGGCTTTTATTACGAAGTGCCCATTTATCCGTTTCCGCACCCGGTACAGCAATGAAGCGATTTCTTCTGCCGTCACAATTTGCTCGGGATCACCGATTCTCTCGGGCCATACATGCTGGACAATCTCTTCTTTTGAGATAAGGTTGTCCAAATTCTCATAAAGCAACTTAAAGCAAACGAATTCCTTAGTAGGCATTTTAATGGGTGCTTTTTCATTGATGATTACGGTCTGAAGGTGCTCATTGATAACCACGGTTTGCTGGATCTCAGGGTTAACCGGAGTGAAATCCCGCGTTAAATCGTTGTCGATGGAAATCATGAATTCAATCAATCCATTAATCAAAGTAATGGAATCCCCCGGTTCGATGAGACAGGGATGGCCTGGAACGAGCGGCATCTGATTCACCGAGGTACCGTGTTTGCTTGCCAAATCCTCAATGAGAAGCTGTCCTTCCTCCATATAAATCCGGCAATGTTCCCTGGAAACGAAGTCATTGTAAAGCTTGAAATCAGCTTTGGAGTGCTGGCTTGCACGGCCAATCAGCAGGCTTTTCCCTTCAAAAACATAGGCGAATTCCTCGGTTTGGCCTTTGTGCAAGGTTCTCAATACAACCTTGAAAGTTTTATAGATCATTCACTTTATATCCCCTTAAAAGTCTGAATATTTAGATTGTTTTTATAGATTTATCATTTTGGTTACATGGCTGTTTAATGAGTTCAATCATATAATTATAAATTATCATACGCTTACTTACTAACGAAAAATAAAAAAATACAAATTAGGCACACAGCCATTATAACTTAGAGGAATGACGGATGAAGAAAGTAACTCTATTTTTGCTGATAATTGCTTTGACTGTCGGAGGAGTGCTTTTAAGGCGTTTCCTCAAAGCCGGCCAGGCAGCACCGGAAGAAGTATGCGATGAAAATGTACCTTACGCTTGTGGAAAAGGAGTTGACCAAAGGTGAGTATGTGGAGAGATAGGATAAATGCCTTCAGCATCCTGCTGATGATCATTAGTATGATAGTATATATTATTTTTCCCCAGCCCTTTACCCTCATTCTGTACTGTATATTTGGCATTGCCTTTATTAGCCTGACTTTACTGAATTAAGACTACCCTTGAATGGGTGGAGGACGGAACAGAAGAGATGAAACAAGCCTGCCGAATCAATGGCAGGCTTGTTTTTGATGCAAAATGATTATGTCCCTTAGCTTATGAAAATATTTTTTATGATAACACATACCTATATTACCCATAATTGTAGTAATATTGCTTGAGGGGGAGATGGAGTTCCGACCGAGATGCAATTTTCCTAATTCATACATATTACACAGATTGATATAAATTATGGAGGTGTCAAATGTGTCTAAAGAAGTTATTTTTATTTTAGTTATAGTGTCTATGGCTATATCGGTTACGGTGTCTAGAGAGGCTGTAAAACCTTCAGAAGAAATAAACTGGCGGAAAATGTTAACATTACTGTCTGCTGTTTCTTTATCTGCATTAGTTATAACCATTACGCTTTTTCAAAGCCTGTCGTTATATTTCCGTTAAAAGGGGCTTTTTTATCTTTCCATTCCCATGATGGAGGCCACTAAAGTGAGTATTCTTCATGATTTAAAATAAGTAGGAGATTATAATGATGAAAAAATTAATAGTGCTAATAGGGTCCTTGCTGTTTGTACTAATCTTAATGAATGTTTATCCTGATTCAGGAACAATGGCACGTGATGGGATTCAAATTAATTCAACATATTTAAAAAACTCAAAAGAATTAGTGGCTGATATGAGTATCTCTGGCTATATTCATAAAAAGAAAACGCTAGAAATGAAAACTATTTTAAAAGAAAAAAATACAATTTCCATAGAGCAAACTGGTAGTGAATTAGAATATATAGTAATTGATTCAACGGGAGAAAAGGTAATCTCTGAAAAAATAATAGGAGATACAACTCGTTCATTTGAATCAATATCCGGAGAAGGAATCATCAAAATAGTACTAAATAGTGGGAACCATGATGCAAAGATTAGGATAAATGAAGCTGAACGTAAAAATGAATAGAGCAGAACTTTAAAACCATGAACTAATTCCGGCAGGGAGCGTAAACCGTATCACCCTTGCAAAAGCGGAACTGTGATTGACAAAGATATTATTAAGAAAAGAAGCAGGAACCTATAAGGGGACCTGCTTTGATTCATTCTAAGGGACCGCAATCCGTTTTATGAAATCTCGGGACTTCATGGATTTAACATGACTTTAAAAGAGCGATTTTTAATTGGAAACGGTATAATAAATTGGCAGAAGTAGACATTAATATGGACTGCAACCGAGTTTTATACCGTGTTTTAACTGAATCTTGAGAGAACGAACCTTTATACAAAAGTCAAAATAAGAAAAGGAGAAACCATGACTAATGAAACAGGATGGAATTTAGACAATAGTTATGCCCGTCTTCCGGAGAAATTTTTCACGAGCACAAACCCGACTCCTGTACGTTCACCGGAGTTGGTCATTCTCAATGAGAGTTTGGCTGGAACTCTTGGTTTGGACGTGAAAAAGCTACAAGGCGAAGATGGCGTGGCGGTGTTTGCCGGAAACGAGGTTCCTGAAGGTGCTTCGCCTCTTGCACAAGCATATGCTGGGCATCAATTCGGGCATTTTAACATGTTGGGGGACGGCCGGGCGATATTGCTTGGCGAGCAGGTCTTATCTGAAGGCGAGAGGGTCGATATCCAGCTGAAGGGTCCAGGAAGAACGCCGTATTCCCGCGGGGGCGATGGCCGGGCTGCACTTGGACCGATGCTGCGCGAATACATCATCAGCGAAGCGATGCACGGGCTCGGCATTCCTACCACCCGAAGTCTTGCAGTGGTGACGACCGGTGAAACGGTAATCCGTGAAACCGGGCTGCCTGGTGCCATCATGACCCGGGTCGCTTCGAGTCATCTTCGTGTCGGAACCTTTCAATTCGCTGCAAAATGGGGGACGGTCGAGGAACTTCGGACTCTTGCCGACTATGCAATTAAGCGTCATTTTCCAAAAATTGAAGCCGATGAAAGCCGTTATCTCTCGCTGCTAGAGGAAGTGGTCAAGCGTCAGGCTGAGCTCATTGCCCAATGGCAGCTGGTTGGTTTCATTCATGGGGTGATGAACACCGACAACATGACGATTAGTGGAGAAACCATCGATTATGGCCCTTGCGCCTTCATGGATGCCTATGACCCTGCAACAGTATTCAGTTCAATTGATACTCAAGGCCGCTATGCCTATGGTAACCAGCCGGTAATTGGGGGTTGGAATCTTGCGCGATTCGCTGAATCCTTATTGCCGCTGTTGCATGATGACCAGGATCAAGCCGTTACACTGGCCCAAGATAAGATTTCTGCTTTTAATGATCTGTATCACACTAATTGGTTAGCGGGAATGAGAGCAAAACTGGGGTTATTCAACGAAGAGACTCAGGATGAAGCCCTTATTAATGGAATCCTCGGTATGATGAAGAAGCATGGTGCCGACTATACCAATACGTTCCGTGCTTTGACCTTTGATAAAGTGGAGGATACGGTCCTTTTCGGGACACCGGAATTCGCTCAGTGGCAAGAGCTTTGGCAGGCGAGACTGGGCAGGCAGAAGGAATCGAAAGAAGCTTCGAATCAGTTGATGCAGAAAAGCAATCCTGCAGTGATCCCACGGAATCACCGGGTGGAAGAGGCTTTGGAAGCGGCAGTGGAACAAGGGGACTACAGCGTGATGGAAAGGCTTTTGGCTGTTCTTGCAAACCCTTATGCACACTGCGAGGAACAAGCTGAATACGCCGCACTGCCTGAGTCAACAAAACCATACCGGACCTTTTGCGGTACGTGATGATAAAACATGCATGGAGATTATGAAGGAGCTCCCGGGATTGAAGTTGATTCTTTGTCAACTTCATCCCGGGAGCCATTTTTGTTTATTTAGTAAAAAAGTTTTGTTTGAAGAATGTCCAGGGCACGCTCAATATCCGCTAAATCTTCTTTTGATGCATGCTGCAGCCGGCTTTGGAATCGGGATTCCACGATTGCAAAAGCCTCGTTCATCATCATTTCCCCCTCATTGGATAGGCGGATGTATTGTTTCCGTCTATCTTCCGAATCACTTATTTTTTCAATGAAATTCTTTTCGCTTAATTTTTTCAGTTCACGGCTCGTGTTAGGCATGGACATATGCTGACAGTCACTGATTTCACTTGGAGTGACAGGCTGACTGACTGTTATATATTCAAGAATATGATATTGAACCGGTGTGATGGAATCGGATTTAGCATTTTGTGTTAGTTCATGTGTCACTTGATGAACGGAAGTTGTAAATGTGACCCATTTATCAAAAAGAGCTTTTTTGTCCATAACTTTCACCTCTTACTGAGAAGATAACAAAAGTGTTGTCAAAATACAATTATCATTTGACAACAAAAGGGAGAGTGGTATATTATTGTTATCAAATGATAAGTAAATAGGGGGTGCGTCATGAACATGCTGGTCATTTACACATATCCAAATCATGAAAGCTTAAGCTATGCCTTTTTGCAAAAAGTCATCAAGGGAAGTAAGGAGAACACCAACATAAAGGAACTGCAGGTCTTGGATTTATATGAAGAGGGCTTTAATCCGCTCTTGGAGTTCAATGAGCATAAACGAAGGCGTGATATGCACCGTGATCCTCACCTTGAAAAATATAGAAATCAAATTACTTGGGCTGACAAGATTGTCTTTGTCTATCCAATCTGGTGGGGAAGACCTCCCGCAATGCTTATGGGATATATTGATCAATTATTTTCTGCGAATTTTGCCTACAGGGATAAAAAGGGATTGTTCCCAGAGGGTCTTCTAGAGGGAAAGTCGGTCGTATGTGTGTCCACGATGAAGGGACCTGCAAAGTATCCGCTTCTCTGGTTGAATGATGCACATAAAATATTGATGAAAAGAGCCTTATTCAATTTTGTTGGAATCAAAAAAGTGAAGTTTTTCGAATTCGGTAATATGGAAAGCCCAAAGGGGAAACAAACCCAAAAGCTAGAAAAGGTTTATCGGTATTTCAGAAAGGTGGCAAGCTAAGTTATTGCGTGATTGATAGAGGTACTTGATTTGGATATTTTACGATGAACCTTGATTTAAAGGGTAAGAGTAGTCTTGATTGATCAAGATTAAAACTCCATACAAACTAGATGATAATTGATTTTGCTTTTTGATTTCCACTCCAGGCACTCGCTTTCCGCGGGCGGTCCCCCCTCGGCGCTCTTGCGCCGAGGGGTCTCCCTTGGACGCGCTTTTCCCGCAGGAGTCTCGCACCTTCCGTTCAATTAACTTTGCTTTGAAGTATAGATAAAACCTCTTTTTTCTACAAACTGTCTTGATCTATAAAGATTAAGCTTTTTTTATTTGTTGTGATATGGACTCCTCTCAAGACCTGCCGAGCCAAATACACGCAGAGGTCACTTCTGAATATCAAATGATGATGAAAACATTTCAAAATAATCCATATAATCCTATACATTTATTCCATAATGAAAATATGGTATTTGTGGATGCATCAAGCTGCCGAGGCAGTTGCCAGGAGATCCACGCGCGCTGCAGTCATGGTCAATGGAAATCTTGTTTACGGTGGACTTGACGCGAAACCGGATTTCCTTTTTCTTTGGGTTTTGAAAGGCTAGTAAAAACAGGCTGTCAGCCGTGTCCGCTCCCGTATACTTTTACTTACTGGTGTTATTTGCTGAGGAAGTAATTTTTTTGCTATCATCTTTTAAGGACTTCCCTCCCATGTCATTATCGTTTTTGCCCTATATACTTTAAATGTAATTAATTCGATTCAAAAAAGGACTGGTTAACAATGCTCCTTATACAAAGGGGTTGGCTTCCGCTTTTTCCATTTGCCTGGTAATCGAGTCCAGCCAACAAATTAGCAGGGATCTGCAGCGTTTGTTATATTAATGGTAGCTCTGTTACTTTGCGTGGGATCTGCACCTTTATTCCGGCATGATGGACGGCAGTCATTAACATGGGTGTTGTCCTTTCGCCTTTGTTCAAGGGAAAGGCAATGGAACCATGTATTTACCATGATCTTTAAAAAGTATCATGTTCAAAGGAGATGGAATCTATGAAAAGTTGGAGATCTTCTGTGACTCTATTTTCTTCTTTTCAATGGTTGTTTTTTATTTTTGCCAATACGGTAGTAGTGCCAATATCGATTGGCGCAGCTTTTGATCTTCCTCCAAATGTTACGGAAATGACCATGAGAAGCTCGCTCATTTTCACTGGGATCGCTTGCGTGATTCAGGGGTGGAAGGGACATAAGTATCCAATTATGGAAGGGCACTCCGGACTACTGTGGGGAGTGATGTTGAATTTAGGGTTATCTGCACCATCCATAGGGCTCGGTTATGCTGAAATAGGAGGGGGAATAGCGACTGGCCTCATTGCAGCTGGTGTCGTGACCCTCATTATTTCTGCCTTCAACCTGATTTCTTATGTCCAGAAGATTTTCACTCCTATGGTCATGACCGTTTACTTATTCCTTCTGACGTTCCAGCTCATTTTTGTCTTTTTTAAGGGGATGCTGGGGATCACGGAGGATGGGGAAATTAACATCCCGGTCAGTTTCCTGTCATTGGGGATTGTCCTTTTAGTAAGTATTTTAAAGTTAAAAGGATCCAGAAATATTAGCAATTTCTCTATTTTGATAGGAATTATCGTGGGTTGGATTTTTTATTCGTTGATATTCCCAAATGCTGGTACTGGTGTAGGGTCAACAAGTGCCTCTTTTTCACTGTTCCCATTAGGTGTTCCAAACCTTGAATTCGGGATAATAGCGATTTCTTTTTTTGCAGGATTACTGAATTTGTGTAATACGTTTGCTTCCATTCAAGCCGCATCCGAGCTAATGGGGGATGAAGCTGACCACAAGCAGTATCGAAATTCTTTATTCATGACTGGCGGTTTTACCATTTTCGCTCCGGTGTTTGGCCTTGTTCCATATACACCTTTTACTTCATCCATTGGATTTTTGCAAAGTACTCAAATCTATGAGCGGAGGCCGTTCTTATTTGGAGGCATGCTGTTGACCATAATTGGACTCATTCCTCCTTTTATCTCTTTCCTGGCCACCATGCCCATAACAGTCGGGAATGCTGTATTGTTCGTCGCTTACCTTCAACTGTTTGGCACGGCTTTCAACAGCGTTAAGGGCCAGCATTTTACTTCAGACACGATATTCAGGCTTGCCGTACCAGTATTGGTCGGTGTGAGTTTGATGAATATCTTGCCTAATGCATTTTCGAGCGTTCCGACGCTTTTACAGCCCTTTTTGACTAATGGGCTCATAATGGGTGTATTGATATCTATAGTTCTGGAAAAATCAGTAAACTGGAAGCGCTATGAACAACTGCAGAATTAAGGTGACTTTCCATTTAAGCATATCGTGACGACCGATCGATATGGCTATACATAAATGATCCTCCATTGAAATAAGGAAAAGGAAAATGCCGAGTGACTTTTAAGAATCTTAATTTAAGAGGTGTGCATGAAAGCCGGAAGAATGTAACCTTCTGGTTTTCTGTTTTTTTATTTGTCTTTTAATGGTAATCAGGTATTTGTCGTGAACCGGTATTTGGTGAAAATAGGCTTTTTCTTCAGTGGCAATACCCACTCCCCTTACATATTTTGTTGAAGGGAGTACTTAATGTGGTATGGGTTCCCAAATTATCTTGATCCTATTTCCTTTTCTGTAATAAGTATTCCCTCAATGAATATACGGAGGTTATATAAATGTATGAGTTTCAAAATCAACTTCAAATGTTGAATGTAGACGATTTTCAGGTAAGCCAGCCAATTCATTGGGATCAAAGCCAGTTCCAGCCAGGGTATTCTGCTGACGATTCCCGACTCATTGGTTTCGGTTTTGGTTGTTTTGGTTGCCTTGGTTGCTTTATTGGGGGCTGTGGGTTCGGTCGTTGTGGAGGTTGTGGTCGTTGCGGTGGTTGCGGTCGCTGCGGTCGTTGCCGTTAAGAGTTCAGGTTTTCTAAAGAGAAGGAGATGTCCCTGCATTGATGCTGCAGGGACTGTTCTTTGAGGTATTAGACATAAGAGACAAATTGTCATACATAGGATAAAAGTGAAGTGCTGAAGGAGAACCCAGAAAAGCTTCGGGTTAGGAGGACCGGAATGGAAAATATGACCCCATCTATGCGTCTGAAAGTGAAAAGGGACACGTTTTTTCTCCCTGGACCAAACAGAGGTGTATATTTCAGGAACAACATAAGTTCGTTCCGTATGGAGGGCAGTTCAATTGTTCAGTGGGTTGAAAAGCTATTACCGATGTTCAATGGGCATCATACATTAAGTGAATTAACGAATGGATTGCCTGACCCATATCGGAATCGTGTGATGGAAATTGCCAAGGTTTTATACACGAATGGGTTTGCTCGGGATGTGAGTCAGGATATTCCTCATCATTTAAGTGATCAGGTTCTTGATAGATATGCTTCCCAAATCGAGTTCCTGGACAGTTGCGGCGATTCCGGGGCTTACCGTTTTCAAACTTATCGAGAGGGAAAGGCGTTGGCTATAGGATCTGGCCCATTGTTCCTTTCATTGGTGTCCTCGCTGGTCGAATCCGGATTGCCCACATTCCATATCCTCATTACGGACACGGTACCGACCAATAGACGAAGATTGAAGGAAATCGTTGAACATGCGCGTAAAAGGGACGAAGAGGCGGCCATAGAGGAGGTCGTGCTGGAGAAGAGAGCGGGGAATGAATGGCAGGAGATCACCCGGCCTTTTGACTCGATATTATATGTGTCACAGGAGGGTGATATAGGGGAATTAAGAGAACTTCATTCAGTTTGCAGGCAAGGGAAAAAGGTTCTGTTCCCTGCATTGGTCATCAATCAAGTAGGCCTGGCTGGTCCGCTTGTCCATCCTGATTCCAAGGGGTGTTGGGAGTCAGCGTGGCATCGTTTACATCAAACTGTGCTGGAAAAGAATCAGGCGTCTTCTTCTTTTTCCTCCACAGCCGGAGCGATGTTAGCCAATATAATGGTGTTCGAGTGGTTTAAAGAGGCTACAGGTGTTACTACAGCAGAACAAGCCAATCAATTCTATCTGTTGGATATGGAAACGTTGGAGGGAAAATGGCATCCATTCATTCCACATCCGGTGGTGATGGGAAAAGGGGCCGCTAAATGGATTGAAGATTTTGATCAGCGGCTCGAACAGAAATCGGGCAGGGGTGAGCCTGGAAAAGTGTTTATGCATTTCAGCCGGTTGACATCGGCGGAATCCGGAATCTTTCATAGTTGGGAGGAGGGAGATTTAAAACAGCTGCCCTTGGCTCAATGCCGCGTTCAGGTTGTTGATCCGTTGTCGTCCGGTCCGGCCGAACTTCTGCCTGATATTATCCGTTCAGATCTGACGCATGAGGAAGCGAGGAGGGAAACCGGCCTAGCGGGGGTTGAAGCATATGTATCCCGAACACTCAGCCAGCTCGTATCGACTCTATCTCCGCTTAAAGGAGCAGCGGAAATAAAGGAATCCATCGGTGTCGGAGCAGGGGAAACATTTGCTGAATGTGTCTGCCGCGGGTTGCAAAGCAGTTTGGATGCAGAGCTTGGAAATAAGGAGTTCAACGAGGAGAATCTTGTGGCAGTGCAGTTGGCAGAGGTGGATGATGAACGCTGCCGGTATTATTTACAAGCATTGACCCGGCTGCAAGGAGATCCAATCATCGCGTTGGGTGAGGATGTGTCCGGTTTCCCTGTAGTTTGGGCAGGAACGAGCGACGGCTGGTCCGGCGCTGTCGGTTTGAATGTAACGATCGCAATACGGAACGCGTTGCAAAAGGCAGTTATGAAAGTCCAAAATCAGACCGTTTGCCTCACAGCTCCAGATTTAGTGGCAACGCCTGTTCTTAAGGAAGAAATACCCTTGAATCTTGTGATTCCTTCGTGCGAGGTAACGGGGAATTCCGAGATATTAAAGTCCGCCCTTCAAGTCTTGAAGAAGAATAAGAAGCGAATCTTCGTTTTCGAATTAGAACAGGAACCTTTCTTGAAGGAAGAACTGGCAGGTGTGTTTGGGGTGTTTTTGCGAGAGGAGGAATCAGGGTGAGAACTGACGTATTGGTTGTCGGGGAAGGAGTGTTGGCCGACCATGTTCATGGGGACCTGTCCGGCCAATATCAAGTCAATCGCCAAACCGATTTCGAATTAGGAATACCGAAAACGACGGCCATAGTCCTTGTGCTGCAAGATGCTTGGAATCCCGCTGTCCATCAAATGGCGGAAGAGGTGATAAGGGCAGCGGGCATTCCATGGCTGCGGGGTTTCGTATCATTTGGAGAGGGAGTGGTAGGTCCGCTGGTACGCCCGGGTATTCCGGGATGCTCACAGTGTGCAGACCAAAGGCATCTCATAGCTGGGCGTGATCGTAATGAAATGTGGGGAATCCGCAAGCAACTGCTAGAGAATGGAGGGATACAGCGTGATGCGGCTGCATCCCGCACAGGCCTTTTGCAGATGGCACACCTGATTGGGGCAGAGGTAAAGAAGGTGATGAAAGGAGAGCACGCCCGTTCGGAAGGACGTGTCTCAATAATCAACATGAAAACCCTGAATGGTTCGTGGCACTCGTTTTTACCTGATCCATTGTGTATGGTTTGCAGCCAATTACCTGATGACTCGGAGGATCGTGCGAGGATTACGTTACAGCCAAGTCCGAAAGTAAGTCCCGACAGTTACCGAACCCGTTCAACGGAAGATCTGAATGAAGTTCTGGCCAAGGATTACTTGGACCACCGCATAGGATTCTTGAATAATAAAATGATTGACCTTGTGCCGCCTTTTGCCGATGTAAGTGTTAATTTGCCTTTGTTCATAGGAGATGAGGGGGCGGCAGGCCGGACTCTCTCATACGCCGTCAGTGAGATGACTGCCATATTGGAGGGCTTGGAAAGATACTGCGGATTGGAGCCCCGTGGCAAACGGACAGTCATGCATGACAGCTATAACAACTTGAAAGAGCATGCGCTCGATCCCATCAAGATAGGAGTACACTCGAAGGAACATTATGCACAGCGGGATTTCCCGTTTCAACCGTTTGATCCTGACCGCTCGATTCGTTGGGTATGGGGCCATTCATTTTTGCAAGAGCGGCCGATCTTGGTTCCGGAATTGCTTTCTTATTACAGTTTGGGCTGCGGAGATGGATTTGTTTATGAAACTTCCAATGGCTGTGCTTTAGGGGGAAGTTTGGAGGAGGCCATTTTCTACGGCATTATGGAAGTGGTGGAACGTGATTCGTTTTTGCTGACCTGGTATGCGCAGTTGCCTCTCACACGTCTTGACCCTTATTCTGCAAATGACAAAGAACTGGAATTGATGCTTGAGAGGGCAAGGGCGGCAGGTGGATATGATATCCACTTGTTTAATTCGACCATGGAACACGGTATACCAAGCATATGGGCATTGGCAAAAAATAGGAAACGAAAAGGATTGAATATCATATGTGCGGCAGGGGCTCATCTGGACCCGGTCCGGGCGGTAAAAAGCGCGGTCTTCGAGTTAGCAGGCATGATGCTGACCCTTGATGATAAATTGGAAGAGAACCAGGAGGAGTTTGAGAAAATGCTATATGATTCCTCACTGGTACGGCAAATGGAGGATCATGGCATGCTGTACGGTTTGCCGCAAGCGGAAGAGCGACTGCAGTTTCTGTTGGATGGTGACCGTCCAATGCGGACGTTTGATGAAGAATTCAAGCAAATGCCAAAGCATGCGGACTTGACCGATGATCTGCAGGACATTCTTCAGGAGTTTCGGCGATTGAAACTAGAGGTGATCGTGGTGGATCAGACGACACCGGAAATTGAACGGAATGGATTACATTGTGTGAAAGTGCTGATCCCGGGGATGCTGCCGATGACATTTGGGCATCATCTTACACGGATAACAGGAATTGAAAGAATACTGAGGGTTCCGATGGAACTTGGATATGCTGACCGGCCGCTTGAATTCGAACAGCTCAATCCGCATCCGCATCCTTTTCCATAAGCGGTGACTTAGGAGGTAGAAGGATGAGTCTAGAAGCGTTTCTGTACAATTTGCATTTTGATATCGAAAAGGCAAGTCCGCCGGATTGGGAAGTGGATTGGGATGATGCACCGCTAAAGTATAAGCTTTATCGTGACTTGCCTGTTTTTCCACTATCGCTGGAGGTGCCGCTAACGCTTGAGGGGTGCAACGGGCCATCCAAGCAGGACCCCAAAGGAATCGGTCATTTTCTCTGGTATGCATATGGCCTGACTCAAGTCAGTCAGTCACTGAGTTCCTTAGGGTCTGAGGACCTCATGCAGTCATTCCGGCGTTTTCCTCCATCAGGGGGAGCTTTGTATCCAAGTGAATTGTACGTGTACTTGAAGATGGATGAATTGCCTGCTGGCATATACCATTATGATGTGGCACACCACCGGTTGGTATTGTTGCGGGAAGGGAATTTTGATTCATATTTAACTAAGGCTCTTGGTGAAACCTTTGATATGTCTGCAAGTTTTGGAACGGTTTTTGTATCGACTATGTTTTGGAAAAACTTCTACAAATATAATAATTTTTCATACCGTCTGCAAGGGCTTGATGCGGGCGTTCTCATTGGACAGTTGCTCGAAGTGGCGAAACGGTTTGGAATCGCAACTGGAGTGTGCTTCCAATTCCTTGATCGGGCCATCAATCACCTTCTTGGGCTTTCGGATGAGGAGGAAAGCACATATGCGGTGATCCCCTTATCGGCAGACACCAAATTTTGGTGTGCTGATAAAAGGAATAGTAACGGACCTGTCACTTCTACAGAATTATGCAGGGAGTTGACGGGCATTCAGCCTGAACACTATGTTCGGTCGCAGAGGATCAGAGAATTTCCGATGTTAACTAAACTGAATGAAGCATCCATGATCGAGTCCACCCAATCATTCCAGCAAATCAATCCAAAGGATGGGGCGGAATGCGAAGGAAAAGTGATAGCACTTCCAATCGTAAAGCGGTTGTCCTATGATTTAGCATCAGTTTGCCGAAATCGATTTTCCCCTGAAATGGACTTCGTTCTAGGGAAAGTCAGTCAACTGCAACTGGCGGCACTCCTGCAGGAGGCAAGCGCTTCGTTCTCTTATCGAAATGATTTGGATGGAACAAATGAGAATAACGAACATCGCGTTTCCCTATACGCTTGTTTGTATAATGTGGAAGACATTCAAGATGGTGCTTACCATTATGACAGCACGACACATTCATTACGACAGATACAACCAGGAGATCATCGGCTCCGATTGCAGTACGGAATGTCCTTGGATACCATGAATTTTCAGCAAGTGCCAATTTGCATACATGTAGTTGGCGATCAGGATCATTCAAAAACGCAACTTGGATATAGAGGATATCGCATCCAGCACATGGAGGCGGGGATGCTCGTCCAGAGATTACTAATAGCGTCGTCAGCCCTTGGAATGAACGGGCACCCGCTGCTCGGTTTTAATGTAAAAATGAGTGATGAACTATACAAGATCAGTGGTGGTCCTCAAGGAAAAACGAGCCTGATCCAAATCCCGATCGGCCATTATCGGAATCGTCCCTGGCTGAAGGGAAGTTTGCATAGTTAAAAAATGTAACTATGGCCTTCATTCCTTTTAAAGAATGGAGGCCGTTTCTATTAATGAGGAAAAACGAATATTAATAAAAAACCTGGAACTTGAAAAATGGTACAGCTTCCATCCTAAGAGTGCAATAATCCCGGCCGAGGATTATACTGATATTAAAGGTTTTACCATATAAGGGAATGAATAAGTAAATAATAAAGCTAATAATTTGAAACGCTTTTAACAAAACCAATTTAAAGGATGTAGCTTATGGAATGGAAAACGGATAGAAAATCCAAGGAGCCTTTATATAAACAAATAGCTGGTTATATTGAGAGTGGTATTGCTGATGGAACATTTTTACTAGATAAGCCGTTACCTTCTGAGCGCTTCTTGGCACATGAACTGGGGGTTAACAGAAGTACAGTTGTAGCAGCTTATGATGAATTGGAAGCAAATGGGTTAATTGAACGAAAAAAAGGAAGCGGAACGATGATCAGCAAGGATATATGGGGAATCAACAGAAAACGTATGCCTAGTTGGAATAGATATATCGAAGCTGGTTCATTTTTACCTAATTTGCCGGTAACCCAAAGAATACGGAAAGAAACGGAAGGGAATAATCTTATAAACTTAGCTAGTGGGGAGGTATCAGAAGACTTATTTCCGGTCCAATCCTTACGTGAAATCATTTCGAATAGGTCCTTTATTGGTAGTTTAGGTTATGATCACCCCCAGGGCAATGCAGTTCTAAGGGACACAATTACTAATCATGTTAAACAGTATAGAAAAATTGATACTCATCCATCTTCCATACTAATTACCTCTGGTGCACAACAAGCCATACACCTCGTTGTCCAATGCTTGTTGAAGCCAGGCGATGCCGTTGCATTGGAAGATCCATCCTACAGTTACAACCTTCCCATTTTTCAATCCGCAGGACTAAGAACTTTTCTTTTACCAGTTGATAAGGATGGCATCAACCCAGAGGATTTACTGGCACTACATAAAAAACATCGAATCAGGATGATATTTTTGAACCCTGTTTTTCAAAACCCAACAGGAACTGTACTTCATATCAACCGTCGTAAAAGGATTCTAGAACTTTCATCCGAATATGGAATACCGGTTGTAGAAGACGATCCTTATAGTTTAACTTCTTTTTCTGGTGAAAAAATCTCTACTCTTAAATCGATGGACAACAACGGAAATGTTTTATATATAAGCTCTTTATCAAAAATTGTTGCTTCTGGCTTAAGAATTGGCTGGATAATAGGACCGAAACTAGTTATAGAGCGACTGTCTGATGCTAAGCAACAGGTTGACTTCGGTCATGGCTCATTCACTCAATGGATAGCAAACGATTTTCTTGAATCAGAGCATTTCCCTACTCATATTACCTACTTAAGAGGGCAGCTAGAAAAAAGAAGGGATGCAATGGTATCAAGTCTTCAACAATTTCTAAATAACAAAGTTGAGTATTACTCGCCAAATGGTGGTATTCATTTGTGGTGTAAGTTGAAAGTACGATTAAACGAAATACAATTACTAGAGGAGTCTATCAAAAGAGGAGTCATTTACGTTCCCGGGTCAACATTGGGAACAAACAAGGAATATATTCGCTTTACCTTTGCGAGAGAAAACGAGGAGTCTATCCACGAAGGAATCAAAAGATTTGCAGATGCTGTAAGGAGTTTATAGCTGTGTGCTCAATTACTCTTGAATGAATCATGACAAAGTCATGATTCTTTTTTTTTGTCTGCAAGTTAGGACACTGCACTTTTCTTTATATATTATCGAAAGAATTCAACAAGTGGATGGTGGAAATTTCACTTGATTGGATGGTCCTAAAATTGGTTGTTCTTTTATTATAGAGAAGAAGGCTTTTTCTAATATATTTACTCAGTAAACACGAAGAGCGATCTACCTGACCATTTAATTTTAATCTGCAAATTAAGAACGATTTTTTATGTAGTTATACTACGATATACGATAAAAATCGGAATAATTTGAAATGGTTCAAGGAAATGGATAATAATATTGGGAGGCGTTGAATCATGACGATAAGTGTAATATTAGTGGTAGCCATTAGTTTAGTTGCTCTGGTTGGTACCCTTTCATTAACGGGGAAGAGTGATAGTGATTATTCTGCAGCAACGAGAGGGAATTTGTTGAACCTTAGTTATATTTATATTGGTCTTGCCCTAGTATTAACTGTAGGCATCATCTACTTCGTAATAAAATTAGCTTAAGATACCACGTGAATGATTATTATAAAAATGTATAGAAATAGAGGCTTAATTGTATAAAGGTCATGTTTTGTTACGAGTGATTTACAAGACATATCTCTATTTGTGAATTTGTTCACATATTTGGCGAAAATGTGAACGAAAAGAATCTGAAAGATACCTGAAAAAAATCACCTTTGTAAGCTGAGTGAACAATCAAATGAGGCTTTTGACATTTATGGATAAATTAAAACAATAAAATATATTAATAGAGTCTGATTATGCTTTGTGTTCCTTCAAGTACAAAAAATGAAACGGTCACTTCAAAGAAAAACTGACCGTTTCATTTAATAACGTAGCGGAGATGATGAAATATGACATTGCCTGTTTTGATTTTGACAATTCTCTTAGGCTTGGTAAAACTATTAGTTACCTGTCTTCCAACCGATACAGTGAATTGGATTATCAGTAAATTTAAACTTCATTCAGAACTTAGTGACGCGAATGCCAACATAACCATTGACGGAAAACGCTTGGAAGGTGAAGACAAAATTCAAGTTATTAATTATTTCAACAAAGCGATATTTTTGAAAAAAAATCATATATTCCCAGGGAACGAGCATTTGTTTTTGAAGCCAGAGAACAGTGGGACTCCATTAGTCATTGATACTAAAAGAGGCAAAAAGGATGTTAGGTTATTTGTGTACATTTACAACGAC
Source organism: Peribacillus sp. NPDC006672 (assembly GCF_050274955.1). Taxonomy (NCBI): domain Bacteria; kingdom Bacillati; phylum Bacillota; class Bacilli; order Caryophanales; family Bacillaceae; genus Peribacillus; species Peribacillus sp. NPDC006672. The sequence continues at coordinate 261,642 of NZ_JBNNOR010000004.1, read as the reverse complement.
CATATAGATGTAGTCAAACAGTACAAGAATAAAGTAGTTGCGTATAGTCTTCTTTCCGAGAGCCTCCAAGAACGTTCTATGCCAGTAATAAGGGATATAGTTTAAAAGGAACATAAAAAAAGACTGTTTCTAAAAATGAACTGCACCCCAATTGTTAGACACGATCTAACAATTGGAGTGCAGTTTTTTTATGGCAAAGTATTCATTTGATCTAAAACGTTCATCAAAAAAATCAAATTAGGATTTTCAACAGCTTATTATATTTCAAAATTGAAACAATGAAAAAAAGCCATCATGCATTTGATGACGATTTCTCCACTAGCCCTGTGGTTCGCTCATTCAGCTGATGGTGATAATCGGTAAAAACGGATTTATGAGCTCTGTTTGTAGGACATACTATTATCATTCTGCCGTTCATCATCCGTGTGATTTTTCAAGCGGATCAAATTTTGACTTTTTCATTGAAGAAGCTGCTGAGAGCCTTGGAGGATCGAAGCAGTGTCAGCATCTGAATCGGAAACGTACTTACCTCAGCGCTACCAGAACGCCTCATGGGCTTGCCTTATTTCACAAAACGATAAAGGAGGTAATGATGGATGGCTTTATTCACTTTACAAGATATATCTGTAGCTTATAACAAACAGAATATATTAGAGGATTTCAACCTTGAGATTGAAAAAGGGAAACTGGTATCCCTTCTTGGACCGAGCGGCTGTGGGAAAACGACGACCCTGCGTATAATTGCCGGGCTTTTAAAAGCGAACGAAGGGAAGTTTTTATTCAAGGAAAAGGACTATACGAAAGTGCCCGTCAACAAGCGGAATTTTGGCTTTGTGTTCCAAAACTATGCATTATTTCCGCATTTGTCGATATTCGATAATATTGCATTCGGTCTACGGCTGAGAAAGAATTCTAAAAGTGAAATCGAAAAGAAAGTAATGAATGTACTCGAAATTGTCAATTTAAAAGGATTTGAAAAGAGATACCCCAAAGAGCTTTCAGGAGGCCAAAAGCAACGGGTTGCGATTGCCAGGGCGCTGGTGATTGAACCGGACATCCTATTATTTGACGAGCCATTGAGTAATCTTGATGCGAACTTAAGGGTGAATATGAAAGTCGAGATTCGCCGTATCCAACAAGAGCTGGGGATTACAACGGTATATGTTTCCCATGACCAGGAAGAATGCTTTTCGATATCCGACCAGGTAGCGATCATGAATAAAGGGATCATCGAGCAGCATAGTGATCCTGCGACCATTTACAAATATCCTGAAACCAAATTTGTCGCAGACTTCATCGGCTTTAAGAACTTCATTGACTTCGATAAGCGGACGGATCATGAAGGTACAATTGAACTGAACAAGTCTGGCTACTCATTTGTCCTGCACAAGGATGCACAGATGACCAATTCAACTGGAAAAATAGGTGCTATCAGGCCCGACAATCTGTTAATCAGGGAAAAAGATAACGCTGGAGCGGTTCTGGAAAATAGTTTATCTGGCAGAGTCAAGGTGAGTACCTATCTGGGAAAGAGCTATCAATATGTCGTTGAAACTCCAATAGGGGATTTCACTGTGAACAAGGAAATGGCGGAATCCTATCGGACGGGTCAGGAAATCATCCTTGAAATTCCAAAAAACCAGATGGTGCTTGTTGACTAGCTTAGGAGGGGAAGTTATGCGAATGGATATGCTTGTAAGAGATATCAACGTGTTTAACAGCTATTTTAAAAGATTTATTAAATGCTGCCATCAAGAATGGAAGGTTCTATTATATCGGAGAACGGGAATTGGATGCCTTCGAGCCGGATAGAATCGTCGATGGGCCGGGGAAGTATATGGTTCCAGGTCTGATCGATATCCATCTCCATATTGAAAGTACGATGGTGACACTTGGTATTTCTGCTTTGTCACCGATGATGTCATGACCGACTCTTTCCAAAACAGAGGACATCTGAATGTCCTTTTAAAGAAAGCCATTCAAATGGGGATGACTCCTGAAAAAGCCATTTATGCATGCACCTATACACCTAATCCCCTATTCTTACAGTTCTGAAATTCCATTTTGGGTGCTGGGAAATGTTGATTTGATGGAGGGAGATAGAATCATTCCAAATCCTAATATGGTGATTCATAGTGGTTGCAGGGTGTTGTTTGAGCCAGTGGCGGTTTTTGCAGGATCATTTTTTAAAGCACTTTTTAAATAGCAAAAAAAGATCTTCAAGAAGAAGATTCTTTTTTGCTCTTTGTAATAAATCCTAATACTTCTCCATTATGATTTAAATAAACTTGAATAGGCTTTAATTTAGAGTCTTTTTTTACAGCAAAGGTTACTAATATCGTTTCGATATTGTTAATATCTTTTGTTTTTTTATTTTTGTCAGTAAAAACTTTAAACTCACCACTACTTTTAAATCCAGTAATTTCTCCTTTTTTAGAATCAATTATGTCGTTCTGTAAGGAATCTTCTAGAGACTCATAAGCTGAAATTATTAATTGATTTTGTTCCTCAAGAGTAAATGAATACATATTGCTGGATACCGCATTTTTAGAGGAACAACCCATCATAATAAAAAATATACTTAAAACCAAGATTAATAAGCTTATTAATTTTTTCAATATTTCCACCTCTAATCTCAATTATAAACTTAAATGTATTTAAATGGGATTAATTTGAATTTTTAATAATAGTTTATTTTAAAAATAAGGAAGTTGTTTTTCGTGTCAATCGCTGAATTCGGGCAAAATGAGCCGAATTCAGCGATTTTTAGTCTGGGAAATAACCCCAAAATACGGTCTAGAAAGCAAAAGTAATTTCCGGTTTTTGTTAAAACAAGAATGACATTGAAAAGGGGGTTACTGAAGCAGCCCTGGAAATGCTTCGTTGAGGAAGTTAAAACTTTGGCATTTAGGAATAGAGGGGCAATCGTTAAATCATGGGCTTGGCTGCAATTTTCTTGAATAGAATAATTTATTAATTATACAAAATATCCCTTTTATTTAAAAAAGAAAGGCAAAAAAATGAATTGACTCTTTCTTACTTATATGGTATGTTAATTCCAATCTAAGAAAAGGTGTGGTGTTTTATGTCGGGAGTAGGTATCAACTAATTTAGTTGAATAAGGTATTTGATCACTGATTGGTCAGTGGATTAAGTATGCCTTTTTTCACAGTGCAATCCTGCATTGTGAATACCTACCTTAAGACTGCTTCCTTTTCCATAAATCGTGTAACATGTAGGTGTTACGACGAAAAGCATGGTGGGATTTGTCCTATCATGCTTTTTTGTGTACGCAGGTCAATTTGAGCTGCCTTATTTGTTAACGATTTTAGGTCCTTATTTATAGATAAGGCCGATGCCCGCAGGAGCTTTCTACTCAAATGGCTTGTTCATTTGTAAAGGTAGGGGGACCATTGCGGGCATTTTTTGGATTTGGGAATTTTATTCACTCATTCATTCAAGGAGGAACATTAGATGAATACAATGACTTATGAAAAATTACAATATATCCAACTCAAGGAAATGGTAAAAAATCATTGCGTAAGCGGATTGGGAAAAGCGTTATTGGATCAACTTAAGCCGAGCAGCACTTTGAAAGTCGTTAAAAGTCGTTTGAACGAGACCACGGAGGCAAGGAACTTACTGAATGCGGAAAGTCATATTCCCTTAAAAGGCATTTCACATATTGGCCTCCATATCGACAAACTGGAAAAAGGAATGATTTTGGAGCCGTCAGAGTTAGTGGCGATAGCAGACTTCTTAAGAGGCTGCAGGAATATCAAGAAATTCATGACCGATAAAGAGTTCTTTGCACCAACACTGCATTCCTACGCTCGCTCCATGACTGAATTCAGGAGCATTGAAGAAGAAATCCAATTCACCATTAAAGGAAATGCTGTTGTTTCCGAAGCAAGCAGGAACCTGAAACGGATTAGGAACCAAATCATCCAGACAGAAAGCAAAATAGAGGAACGTCTGAATAAGTTCTTGAAGAGCGGAGCCAATAAAGAGTTCATTCAGGAATTCTTCATCAGTAAAAAGGATGACCGCTACACCATCCCGATCAAAGCCTCCTATAAAAATCAGGTGGCCGGAACGATCGTGGAAGTATCTGCAAAAGGGGCTACCGTGTTCATCGAACCTGCCTCGGTGACGAAATTGAATGTAGAATTAGCGAGTTTAAAAGCTGAAGAATCGATGGAAGTGTATCAACTTTTAGCCACTCTATCCGGCACGATTTACGAGGAACTGAAACCAATCAAAATAAATATAGAACTAATCAGTCAATATGACATGATCTTCGCAAAAGCCAAGTTCAGTAAAAGCATGGATGCGATAGAACCGAAAATCAATGATCATGGTTATATTAAGTTAAAAGGCTGTAAACATCCCCTTTTGCCACAAAACAGTGTACCTTTGGATTTTGAAATCGGTAATGATTATCGCAGCTTGATCATTACAGGCCCTAATGCCGGTGGAAAGACTGTCGTCCTGAAAACAATCGGCATCCTAACGTTGGCCGTCATGTCAGGGCTGCATGTTGCCGGAAAGGAGGGGACGGAACTGGCAGTCTTTGATCAAGTGTTTGTTGATATCGGCGATAATCAAAGTATTGAAAATGCGCTGAGCACGTTTTCATCGCATATGAAAAACATCTCGGAAATCATGGGGGCATTAACCAATAACTCATTGCTGCTATTTGATGAAATTGGGAGCGGAACGGAACCGAATGAAGGCGCCGCTTTAGCGATTGCCATCCTTGAGGAATTTTATCAGAGGGGCTGCATAACCGTCGCGACGACCCATTATGGTGAAATCAAGCGCTATTCGGAAATACACAGTGATTTCATGAATGCGGCCATGCAATTCAATAGTGAAACACTTGAGCCAAAGTATAAGCTGTTAATCGGTCAATCCGGGGAAAGTAATGCCCTGTGGATAGCGAAAAAAATGAATGTCCGTGAAAAGGTTTTGCAAAAGGCAAAGCTTTATATCGGCAATAAAGACTATGACTTGGAGCGTGTCCAGGAAGGTAAAATCAAAAAAGCGAAGGTATCGCCGGTTCCAAAGGAAGCATTGTATGAATTTGAAGTCGGCGACAAGGTGAAGGTAAGTGAACTGGATGATTATGCGATCGTTTATAAGAAAAAGGATTCATATAATAATGTCGTCGTTCTTTTTGAGGATACCTTCAAGGAGGTTCATGCCAACAGGCTCGAGCTTGAAATAAAAGCCGTTGATTTATATCCGGAAGGCTATGATCTGAGTTCTTTATTTGTCAGTTATAAAGAAAGGAAATTGAACCGTGACATTGAAAGGGGATCAAAAAAGGCTTTAAAGAATGTAGCGGCGGATATCCGGAAGAAACTTGGTGAATAACCTGATGTAAAAAACCAACATCGGCAGGGTATGAGTTCTGTATATTTACAGGGCTCATGCTTTTTTTGCCTTCCTTTCCCGTGTGGATTGTAACAAGTCAAAATATTAGAAGAAAAGATTTTAGCAGGATGATCAATCGTTAGGTGAGGTGAAAAAAGTTTGCGGTTTTTCGTAGCTTGAGTTACAATCAATTACGGATATTAAAAGTCTGTAATAGTTTTAATTATGAGGTGCATCTATGAAGTATTCAAAGGCAACCAATTATGCACTACATACAATGGTGCATTTAACGATGGAACCAAAAGGTCAGGCGGTAAGCGTGGATCAGCTGGCGTACATGCAGGATTTGTCTCCGACGTACTTGTCGAAGATTTTGACGAAGCTTGTGAAGGCTGGATTGATTGAATCAGTGCCAGGGGCAAAAGGCGGCTACAGCATTTCACGCCGCGCGCAGGACATTTCGTTTCTGGATGTTATTGAAGCGGTGGAGGGTCAGTCGGTATTGTTCAACTGTGCGTTTGACCATGAAGAAAGCGAGTGTTTAATTGAGCGCGTGATGGTCGAGGCGGAAGGCAACATGAAGAAAGAACTGGCTGGACGAACGATTCAAAGCATTGCGGAGCAGATAGAAAAAAAACATGGTCATGAGACAAAAAAAGAAAAATAAATTTTTTTACACAAATTAAGGATATTAAGGGTCTTTAATAGATTTTATAAAGAAGGAGTGTTTCATATGTTGGATTGTGTAATTATTGGCGGAGGACCTGCAGGACTGAATGCCGCATTGGTCATGGGGCGTGCTGGACGGAAAACAATTTTGTTTGATGAGGATAAACCCCGTAACCGGGTGACACAGGAGTCGCACGGATTTATCACACAGGATGCGGTGAAGCCGTCAGAGTTCAAGAAGCGGGCAAGAACGGATGTCCAGAAATATCCGTCCGTCTCCATTAAGGAGGAGCGTGTGGAGATTATTGAAAAAGCCAGTGGTGTGTTCCGGATTCAAACGAAAGGCGGAACGGATTACATGGCGAAAAAAGTGCTTCTCGCAACAGGTCTTCGGGATGTTTTGCCGGAGATTCCAAGCATAAAGGATGTATACGGAACGAGTGTTTTCAGCTGTCCGTTTTGTGACGGCTGGGAAATGCGGGACCAAGCATTGGCGGTGATTGCAGAAAATGAGCGGGCTTTTCATATGGGAAAACTGCTGTCAAACTGGAGCGGTGATGTAATTGTGTTTACAAATGGCTATCGGATGCTTGATGAGGAGAAGGATATCTTAGCTAGGCAGAACGTGACTGTCGTGGAAGAGAAGATTGAAGGTCTTGAAACTAGAGGAGGGCAGCTGACATCGATCCGGCTGCAAAACGGACAGGAAATCAAAAGGGAGGCAGGGATTGTGGTGACAGACTTGGTGCAGTCTGCTCCTTTTGCGGAACAGCTCGGCTGCGAGATCACTCCAAACGGCGGGATTAAAGTGGATTCATTTGGACGAACAACGGTTGAAGGAGTATATGCATGCGGAGATACATCACTCAGCACGCCTTCTCAGCTGGTGATTGCGGCGGCGGAGGGCAATAAAGCGGCTGCTGGACTCATCATGGATTTAGTTGAAGCTGCATTTCTTTTGGAGGCATAAAATCCTTGATTGCATAAGAGTATTTTTCAAAAGAAAAAGATCTTTTCGTAAAGATTGTTGTTTTTAAAACGAAACTATTTAAGGTTGATTAAAGCGGAAGTATGAGACTCCTGCGGGAGCAGCGGGACAGGTGAGACCACACGTTCACGCTGAGGAGGCTCACCGCCCGCCCCGCGGAAAGCGAGCGATGGAGGAGAAATCAACCACACCGCATTACTTGGTGAATAGCAACAAAGTATGCGAAAACAGCCAAAGAAAAAGAGCTAATATTTGTAAAGGAGATTGAGGCATGACAGAATTCTGGGAATCAAGTTTTATAGAAAATCAAATGATGTGGGGATTTGAACCTTCAGACTCAGCAATCTTGACAAAGGACTTTTTCCTTGAGAATAAAGTTAAGGATATTTTGATTCCTGGTATTGGATATGGCAGAAACGCAAAGGTTTTTATTGATAATGGAATAAATATAACAGGTATTGAGATTTCAAAAACAGCGATTGATTTGGCAAGGCAAAATGGGATTAATTTTAGAATTTTTCATGGTTCAGTAACCGATATGCCTTTTGATAACAAACGTTATGATGGTATATTTTGTTATGCGCTTATTCACTTATTGAATAATCGTGAGAGAGATAAGTTTATTAAAGATTGCTATAAGCAGTTAAAGCCAAACGGATATATGATTTTTACTACTATTTCAAAAGAAGCGCCAATGTTTGGAAAGGGCAAACAACTGGATAAAGACTATTTCGAGATAATGGAAGGGGTAAAAATGTTTTTTTATGATTCCGATTCGATAAAACAAGAATTTGGAAAATATGGATTGATAGAATCTTCGGAAATTGTCGAGCCGCATAAGAATATGGAAAATAAACCTCCATTTAAATTTATAATGGTAAAATGTCAAAAAGAACTATCATAAAAAATCAAAAATAGTGAATTGTTAATTGTTAAGGCTTATGAAGTGCTTACGGATTATCCATAAAAAGGGCATGTTTGATCAATCATTTTTCAACGCATGCTCTTTTCTATTTGCTCGCTGCCGCCGACAAAATGAAGGTAGGCGAACTGTGGACATGCAATCGTTTATAAGAAAAAGGATTCATAGACGATGTCGTGGTTCTGGTTAGTACAAAAAAGCCTATCTAAATGACAGGCTTTTTTGCGTTGTAACGCCAAAAGTCCATTTTACTGATTTCTTTTACTTCTATCATTATATAGATTAATTAATTCTGCATTTTGCTCATTCATTTTTTTCACATTCTTATTAATCGTTGCCAATTCCCATAGTACAGCCAATCCAAAAATTATTATAAGTGTTAAGTAATCCATTATTGTCCTCCCATTGATGTTTTGTACCATAAATTAACTGATTTTTTTTTCTTTCCTTGGATTCAATTCTTCAACATGGGAAGGCAAGTTTTTTCTTTGATAATAATTGTTTTGAATTAAAGCATATATCACTAAAAAAGTTCCCAGTAATTCGAATGATGTAAGTGATCCCCCTTGGATAAAAACAATGGCTAACGTGGTTATTGGAACTAAATTGATAAATAGAATGCCATTAATGGGCGTTAAAAGTTTAATACCTAAATTCCAGCTTAAAAGTGCAATGGCACCCGGGAAAATAATCATGAAAATCATCTCGCCATAAATGGATTCAATAACCTCTGCTGTGGGGACAGGCAGGCCCATTAAAGTTGCAAGGAATGTTACGATTGCAGATACTGTTGTTCCCAAAATACACGTTAAAGTCGAATAGCGGAGTGTTGACCACCCATTAAATTGGTTGCCGCCCATCGTATATATAACCCATCCTATAACCCCAATAAGAATGAAAAGTATAGGAATGATGCTATCTTTCAATAAAAATAGGAATGATAAATTGCCATTGGTAATCACAAGAATGGCCCCGATTAAGGCAAGGAACATACTGGCGATGGTATATTTCATAGGTCTGACATTTTTGAAAACCCACATTATCACAATTGAAATCATAGGCATTAATGATTCCATGATGGAAGCAACGATTACCCCGTTATGGTCCAGTAAGTCTTGACCTGTGAAAATGAGAAAGTTGTATACTGTAAACGCCATCGTTCCAAAAAACAATAATTTCTTTCCTTTCCCTTCCAAGCGAAAAGACTTCGTTCCCTCTTTAATTAAAAGCAATATCCCTAAAATTATGCTAACTGCTAAATATCGCAGAAAAGAGAAATAAAAAGGATCTATATACATGAGTGCCCTTTCTGCAACCGGAAACATAGCTCCCCAAGAAATGCTGGCTGTCAAACATAAAAGTGCACCGATTAAAACTTGATTTTTTTTCAATTTAAAGCTTCCCCTCAAAAAAATAATGATTGATTAAATTCCTATACACACCTTATGATAAAGTCATTATCATGTAAAATGACTTAAAGTGAATATAACCATCATTATTAATGATATTTGGAAAAGGGGGTCACTTTTATGGAAATGCGGGATTTGCAAATATTCCAGTGCGTCGCTAAATATGGAAGCATAAGTAAGGCTGCTGTTGAGCTGAATTATGTCCAATCCAATGTAACGGCGAGGATTAAGCATTTAGAGCATGAGTTACGGACGCCTTTATTCAATAGGCATAAACGTGGTATGTCTTTAACCGCAGAGGCCCGAAAAATGCTCGTGTATGTAAACAAAATTTTGCTTGATATGGAAGAACTCAAACAAGTATTCCTGGATAGTGAAACACCTACGGGGATATTGAACATCGGTACTGTTGAAACGGTCATCGGCCTTCCTAAGATTCTAGCCTCTTATCATAAACAGTATCCAAATGTCGATTTATCCATAAAGGCTGGGTTAACGGAGGATTTAATTAAAGATGTTATTGAACATAGGCTAGATGGCGCTTTTGTTACAGGACCGATTAAACATCCACTCATTCAGCAATACGATGTGTGTACAGAAAAGCTGGTTTTAGTTACAAGGAATGAAACATTAAACCTTGAAGAATTTTTAACAGAACCAATTTTAGTATTCAGTCAGGGGTGTGGATATCGATCTAAACTAGAACAATGGTTGAAAGAGGAAGAAGTGATGCCTAAAAGGATTATGGAGTTCAATGTATTGGAAACCATCTTAACCAGCGTAACACTCGGCCTTGGCATTACCCTCGTACCACAATCAGCGGTAAATCACCTTGCAGCCAATGAAAATGTGCATGTTCATGCAATTCCAGAAGAGTACGGCAATATTTCGACTGTCTTCATTCACCGTAAAGATGCTTATATGACAAACTCCATGCAAAGCTTCTTACAAACAATCGAAGCCAATCATGAATGTACGGTCAATCCGACTAAAGCAAGCCTGAAACATTCCTGAGCCAATATGAATCGTATATCTTTACATAGAAGAACGCTGAAACTTGGGCCTGTCCCGAACATGGTTTGAATAATATCAAACAGATTCTCTTGGATTTGTTTAAGATCGCCTTTCCAATCCAAAAATACTGGCAGGAGTTTAATGTGTGCACAGAGGATTGGCGCCAGCTGGGTACTGGATGGTGAAAAACGTAGTACTTTGCAGGATTCAGCATCTTGAACGGAGTATTATCGATCACCATGTTATGCCTAGGCTTGGTCATTCATATATCGGACTTGAAAAAATGGCGGGAGCTTTGGTACATCCCAGCAGAACTATTGGAAAAATCGGCATGATCGTAACAATCAGGAAGGAAGCTGTACGGGTCCTTAGGTTCCGTGTATCTTTCGAAAAGGCCATCAATTCCGTTTGCATTAAAATCAAGGAACCTGAACCTGAAAAAGGAAAGTATCAAGAACCCGAACTTTGTTAATGATAGCAAATGAGGAGGTGTGATACGATGGCAAAAGATGTTCTATGTGAAGTGGATAATTGTAAATACTGGGATTCTGGAAACAAATGCAGTGCAGATGCTATTTATGTTGTCAGTCATAAAGGGAAGCAAGCATCGAATAGCAAAGAAACGGATTGCAAAACATTTGATCCAGAAATTTAAATCATCGGAGGTAACCATCAAACTTGGTTACCTTCTTCCATTTTATTATTGATAATAAAAATCATTTTCATTCAAGATTATAGAAATTCAGTTTATTTTTTCTTCATGACTTCGTGAATTTAGGCGTTTACTCGTGAGTTGGGCGATATATTCGTGAATCTAGCTGTTTTATTCGTGAGTTTGAGCAATATACTCGTGAATTTGGCTATTTTACTCGTGAAATTGCGCTTTACACGAGAGTTTGGGCGATATATACGTGAGTTTAGCTGTTTTACTCGTGAGTTTGAGCAATATACTCGTGAATTTAGCCATTTTACTCGTGAGTTTGAGCAATATACTCGTGAATTTAGTTGTTTTACTCGTGAAATTGCAATAACCGGCAGCTGCTGCCTTAGGATCATCACTTGTAAATTTATTCATGAAAAAACCGAAGTAACAAAGATAGAAAAACAGATCACCATTCAAGCAGGTGATCTGTTTTTATTTCTGAACTTTACTAAGTAGATCTAAAAGCTGTTGTTTTTCCGTCTCACTCAAGTTGGCAAACTGTGATGCCTGAAAAAGCTCTTGTTTTGGAACCACTTCATGAAAAACCTCTTTTCCTTCCTCAGTCAATGAAAGGTATTTTGTTTTCCATTCCTGTTCCCGTTTAATCAATCCCAATTCTTCTATTTTCCTCAATAGTTGAGTGATATTGCCTTTCGTCACAAAGAGCTTGTTTGCAAGTTCTTGCTGAGACAATCGTTCATGGGAACCCACTTGAACCAAGATATCGAATTGGGCTGCCGATAGATTCCATTTCTTTAAATGTTGATTGGATTCCCGGATACTTTGGTTATATATTCGTGTTATTCTGAACCATAACATTAAACCCAGTCGTTCCTCATTGTTAGATGTGGAGGGATTCGTTGTGTTTTCTTTCATGAATGTCACCTCATTCTTTTATTGTCACAATCAGTTTATGAATAAACTAATTTGATGTCAAATGGAAAAACTTCCATACAAAGAAACCAGTATTATCGTTTGATACTGGTTTCTTTTATTCCTTTATTATGTAGTCGTTAGTTTGGCAAAAATGATAAAAAACAGTGTTAATTCGCCTATTATCACAATATTTGGTGCCGGGACAATCAAATTAAAAATAAAAAAGACTGCTAAAATCCCTAGGAATAACGCTAAATGATATATTTGCAAGCGCTGGTGCTTATGTCTATATTGGTGGAAAACAAAAGTGGTTGAAATGAAATAGAGCAATACGGAACCAAAAACAAAATATAGGATAAATGAATAATGGACTTCGTGTAAATACAATAATCTGATCGCGGCTGCAATCATGCTTATAGACATTAAAATAAACAGATGACCGTAAATGATGATTTGGCCGGAAGATTGTACAGATTTGTCGACTTTCTTCTCCATGTTATCGAAATATTGCCACCACATAGCTATTATCAGGACAAATGAAATGATGGAAAAGGCTATCGAATCCCAATTTCCTTGTTTAGGTTGGATTACCGCAAGAGTGCTCACAAGAGCTTCCCCAAAGAGAATGATGGTAAATAGACCGAAGCGCTCTAACAAGTGGCCGGTATTTGTAGGAACCTTTTCTAAACACTTTCTTCCAAGGATCGGGACAATGATATCGATCAGGATGCCCAAATACAATACAGCATATCGCAGCCAGGAATCAAAAAGGACGGAGAATAATGAAATGACGATTCCAATCCAAAAATACCTTCCCAAATAGAGTGCTGCTTTTTTTCGAAATCCCTCTTCTATCCGCTGTACAACAAGATATTGGATAGCCGTCACGGCTCTTAAGCCAATATATCCAATTAAAAAAGAAAGATAATAAGGATCAAAATCAACTGATATGCTTGATGTCATAATTAGGACAAAAAACATTTGCAATATCAAAAATAGCCGTTGATGAAATAAATCCTTTCCAAACCGGTTAATAAATATGGTTTGCCCTACCCAAGCCCACCAGATAGGAATAAAAATCAACACGAACTTTAATAAAAACTCTGGATGGATATATCCATCTTCAACATGCAGTAAAACATGAGTTGCGCCCGCAACGGCCGCCACAAATAACAAATCATAAAAGAGCTCTAACCATGTAACTTTCTTTTCATCCATTTCTGCACGCCTCCCAATTACCTTTTAGTTTATAGTATGTTGGAAATATTCAGAAAATGGAAGAGGGTTCAATATAAGGAAGTTCTTTTACTAGCTATGTTAGCCATGTAATTAGGAATAACGTCACTTTTTTACTGTTGGTATATTATGGTATTATAGGAGATGATTTCAAACGAGGAGGGAAGTAGATGACCAGAACCATCGGCCTTATTTGTGGCAGTTTACGTGAAAATTCTTATAATCGAATCATTGCTCAATCATTGACAGATATGGTTGATTCTTATCAATTTCGCTGGATCGAAATTAATGACCTTCCTTTGTATAACGAAGACTTAGAAATAAGCGGGGTTCCAGAAACAGTGACGTCATTTAAATCCGCCATTCAGGACGTTGACGGTATCATTATCGTAAGTCCAGAGTACAATTCTGGAATACCAGGCGTATTAAAGAATGCATTGGACTGGGCATCAAGACCTCGGGAGTCCGCTGTTCTTACCAGAAAACCAGTTGGCTTGATTGGAGCTACTCCTGGTGGAATGGGTACTGCATTTGCTCAAATGCAAATCAGGCAAATACTAGAAGCCATGCAAGTTCATGTTCTTCCATTTCAAAAAATGCTGATTTCGCAAGTACATAAAAAGATTGATTCTGATCGGAAAGTGCTTACTGACGATCAAACAAAACGTTATCTTGAGCGTTATTTACAACAATTCATCCATTGGATCGATCACACTCCAGTTCTAGATTAATATAAGAAGACATAATATTAGTATATAGATAAAATTATAACAGCAGTCAGTATAGTTATAAACTGATTGGTACCAACGAAGGAGTTGGGGGGATTTCCCTACATATGAACTTTCTTCGATAGCTTTAATAAAAGGGGGATTTTAAAAATGTCTGATCTCTATTCTCGTCTTTCCAAAGATGATGCTGCCGTTCTTCTAGTGGATCATCAAAGCGGTCTTATTTCCGGTCTAGTGCGTGATTATGGTGTTGATGAATTCAAGAACAATGTTATGGCTCTTGCTAACACCGCTAAGTTTTTTGATTTACCAGTTATTTTAACAACAAGTTTTGAAAACGGACCAAACGGACCGCTCATGCAAGAATTGGAAGGACTTTTTCCTAATGCGCCAAAAATAGCTCGGCCTGGACAAATCAACGCATGGGATAATGATGATTTTGTTAAAGCAATCGAAGAAACTGGAAAAAAACAACTTATCATCGCGGGTGTGGTTACAGATGTCTGCGTTGCTTTCCCGGCACTTTCCGCTTTGAACGCTGGTTATGAAGTATTCGCTGTCACTGATGCTTCTGGAACAGTCAGCAAACAGGTAGCTGATGCTGCTTTAGCGCGTATGGCCCATGGAGGTGTGCAGCTTATGAACTGGTTTAGCGTAGCATGCGAATTACAGCGTGATTGGCGCAACGATGTCGAAGGTTTTGGTGCACTGCTTTCCAGACAGCTTCCTGGTTATCAAAATATAATCGGAAGCTATACGGGAGCACAGCGCGATTTCAGCAAGATATAAAGATAACACACTGATTGAATAAGGGAGGGGACATTTGTCCCCTCTTATTTTTTTTATGAACACCTGCATTTTTATCACCCTCAGCTTCACCCCGCCCCCCTTTTATAGCTCGATCTCATGACCTCATTGGCATCCACACTAAAAAACATAAGTTCTATATCATGCATTTGTATGTATGAAAAAACCTCAGATTGTACATAATATTCTCTTCTAATTATAGTCTGTATTGAAAACGGATTACTGAACGAATATTGTCTTAAGCAAAGATGCAGTATTGTGCACAAATGTTTAAAGAGTATATTATTGTGCAGTACTTACGACAACATTCGGACTTAGAAACGCTACATTTCTAATAAGAAGTAAGATATCGTATAGGCAGGGAGAGGAATTGAGAATGTTTTTAGATGAAAGAAGCGCCAATTTACTAAAACTATTACAGCATTCGCCTATTTCAAAAATGAAAGAACTAGAAGCCCAAACAGGTCTGACGAGAAGGCAAATACAATATGGCCTGAGCAAAGCGAATGACTGGCTCCAATTTCATGGATATCAGCCGATTCAATATAATCGTGAAATGGGCTACTCCTTTTCTGAAACAATCAAGGATGAAGAATTGAACGTAAAACTGACAAAACGGAATTATATATTTTCAGAGACAGATAGGGAAAAAGTTTTTTACCTCATGATCTTGTTAAGCCAAGAAGAATTGTCAGTCTATCATTTCCAGACGGTCACCGGGCTTTCACGAAATACGGTGTTGAAGGATTTGAAAAGGCTTAAGGAGAAAAGCAGTGACATATCGCTCAAAATCCAGTATTCCAAACTAGATGGTTACGTGGTGATTGGGGAAAGCCGAGTAAAGAGATATATTATTGAACGTCTCGTGAATGATGTTCTGAATAGTCCCAATAGTGAATTGATCATGGAGTGCATATGGGGAAATCATGAAACGCAAATCAGCTCGATCCGGTTACAGCTTGAAAGGATCGAACGTGATTTAGGCATCACCTTTACAGATGAACGGCTTCATGAACTGAGCTATTTATTTTTATGTACAGATCAGCTCATAGGTAAAGGGGAAGAGTTACAAGCCGACCAGAGCTGGGCTCCGTTTGTTGCGACGGAAGAGTATAAAATGGTTGAGGAAATGACCAGAACGAATGCCTTTCAATCAGTATGGAGCGAAATGGAAAACTTATACGCAACATTACATTTATTGAGCATGAACCGAACGAAGGACATTTCCCCTCTAAAGGATGATGAAGTCATTCAACACCTTTTGCAGGAAATCGTGGAAGAGTTCGAGAGGCTGGCATTTGTTCACCTGAAAGACAAAGAACAGCTATACCAACAATTATACGTTCATTTTAAACCGGCATATCATCGCCTGCGGTATGGTCTCCCGCAAATGAACCCGATGACGGGACGGGTGCAGAAGGTCTATCCTGAACTGCATCATTTGACCAAAAAATCCCTGTGGGTGTTGGAGAAAGAGATTGGCTGTCCAGTATCCGAAGAGGAAGTCGCATACTTCACGATCTATTTTGGCGGATGGCTGCGCAGGCAAGGGACCACATTAGATGATCGAAAACGGGCGATTGTCGTATGCCCGAATGGTATTGGCATCAGCAATATTCTCATATATACATTGAGGGAATTATTTCCGGATATTTTGTTCCTGGATGTTCTGTCCGTTAGAAATGCTGCTGAATACCCACTGTCGTACGATCTTGTTTTTTCAACGGTGCATATGAGAACAAAAGCGGCTTTATTCGTTGTACCGCCCATTTTGGAAATGCAGGACAAACATAAATTGCGACAGCAGGTCATGCAGGAATTGTATGGGTATACGACGGAAAGTGTAGATGTTTCAGCATTATTAAAAGTCATATCCAAGTATGCAACCATCCATGAACTGGATCAGCTTGAAAAGGCTTTGAAGTCGAATATGTATACCCAAATACCAAAAATCACCCAATTTTCATTAAAGGAGGCAGAGAAGCCTGTGTTAGAAGAACTGCTCAATATGCAAACGATTCAATTACAGCAACATGTTTCCGATTGGAAAGAAGGCATTAAAGTCGCGGCCAAGCCTCTCGTGGACTTAGGAACCGTCGAGGAACGATATGTGGATGCGATGATTGAGGCGATAGAAACGAATGGACCATATGTAGTGATTACGCCTGGAGTGGCGATTCCCCATGCACGTCCAGAGCAGGGGGTCAGGTCTTTATCCATGAGTTTGCTGAAATTGGATGAAGCCGTGGACTTTGCGCCAGATAAACCGGTTCGCCTGATTATCATTTTGGCGGCCGTAGATAACGATTCGCATCTGCGGGCATTGATCCAGCTCATTCAATTATTGAATGAACCAGCCAATATAGAAGAAATCTTACGCACTTCAGATAAATCGGTCCTTATGGAGTACGTTCATAAATATTCGAAGGAGGAAGCGGAATGAAAATCATGGTAGTATGCGGGAACGGATTGGGAAGCAGCTTCATCATGGAGATGAATGTGAAGAAAGCATTGACGGAAATGGGTAAGACAGCCGAGGTGGATCATACGGATCTTGCATCCGCAAAAACGGTTCAGGCGGATATTTTCCTGGGAGCGGCGGATATTGTCGGTCAGCTGGATGATGGAACCCGAACGATCATCACACTGGAGAACATGATGAGCATCCCTGAAATCAAATCTAAATTGGAAATGCATGTAGGATAAAAAAAGGAGAGATTGATATGAAGAAAATCATGGTAGTATGCGGAAACGGATTGGGAAGCAGCTTCATCATGGAGATGAATGTGAAGAAAGCGTTGACGGAAATGGGTAAGACAGCCGAGGTGGATCATACGGATCTTGCATCTGCAAAAACGGTTCAGGCGGATATTTTCCTGGGAGCGGCAGATATTGTCGGTCAGCTGGATGATGGAACCCGGACGATCGTCACGCTGGAAAACATGATGAGCATTCCCGAAATCACATCGAAATTAGCGTCACATCTATAATAAGAAACATATAGAAGAGGGGGAAAGGCAATGCTGGAACTTATCATGAATGACATCTTGGGTACACCTTCCATACTTGTGGGGCTGTTTGCTCTCATTGGACTTCTGTTACAGCGGAAATCCAGTGCGGATGTTGTATCTGGAACGCTAAAAACCGTCATGGGCTTCATTATCATTGGAGCTGGAGCGGCAGTGCTCATTGGCGCCCTTGATATATTCAGTAAAATGTTCGATCACGCATTCAATGTACAAGGCGTCATACCGAATAATGAAGCCATTGTCGCAGCTGCCCAAAGTGATTTTGGGACGTCGACTGCACTTATCATGGTTTTTGGTATGGTTGTCAATGTTTTGCTAGCTCGTTTCACGCCATTTAAATATATATTCTTAACGGGACACCATACCTTATTCATGGCTTGTTTACTTGCAGTCACCCTATCGGTCGGCGGGCTTAACGGTTTTCCGCTCATCTTGGTCGGTTCCATTCTATTAGGGGTATGCATGGTGATGTTCCCTGCCCTCCTTCAGCCATATGTACGGAAGATTACCGGAAGCGATGATTTTGCCATCGGCCATTTCGGGACAATCGGATATTTTGTATCCGCGACTGTTGGAAAATGGTTTGGAAATAAGGAAAAAACGACAGAGCAAATCAAGGTTCCTAAATCTTTAGGATTCCTAAGGGACACATCAGTCGCTGTATCGCTTACGATGACGATGTTCTTCGTGATCGTCGCATTGTTTGCCGGACAGAACTATATTGAAACGGAATTATCCGGCGGTTCGAACTTCATCGTATTTTCTTTCATCCAGGCGATAACATTTGCGGCAGGAGTCTACATCATCCTTGCAGGGGTACGGATGTTAATTGCTGAAATCGTCCCTGCATTCAAAGGGATTGCCGATAAAGTCGCTCCTGACACGAAGCCTGCGCTAGACTGTCCGACCATCTTTCCATTCGCTCCAAATGCAGTGATCATCGGGTTCCTATTCAGTTTCTTGGCTGGACTATTATCCATGTTCCTCCTTCCGGTACTTGGATTGAAAGTAATCGTTCCAGGACTGGTACCGCATTTCTTCACCGGAGCTGCAGCAGGTGTATTTGGAAATGCCACAGGCGGCAGACGCGGAGCGATGCTTGGGTCCTTTGCCAACGGACTCATCATTAGTTTCCTGCCGGCGATACTCCTGGTCTTCTTAGGGGATGTAGGGTTTGAAGGTACCACATTTGGTGATTCGGACTTCGGTGTGGTCGGTCTCCTAATTCTAAGCGTCATGAAGCTTTTAGGATTATCCTAAACTGTTATACTGATAAGTACATGGAAAAAAGAATGAAACCAGCAGCCTAAGATCTTTTAGATAATGGGCTGTTGGCATTTTCATTATCATTTGGATTTTGGAGGTGATTTGTATGACTAACAAGGCAATTGTGCTGGATTTGGATGGCACGACATTGAACGAAATGAATACGGTGAATGAAACGCTGGAACAGTACATAGGCGAACTTAGGGAAAGCGGAAAGCTGATTTTCATTGCAACAGGAAGAACACTGGAAGAAGTGAGGGACGTATTGCCGTCCGGCATGGAAGTCGATGGAATGGTGACTGCCAATGGAATGTCCGCCTTCATCGGAAAGAAACAGATCGTCGAACATGCCCTGCCGCCGGAACTTGTGGAAGAATTGGTCGCCAAAGCAGGAGCGGGTGAGATTTTTTACGAAGTTCATCCGAATGATGGGACACGGATGGCATTACTTAAAGATAAAGACTATATGGTTAAACAAGGTTTGGTGCCAAAGCCAGAGACAGTCGATGAAAATGAATGGCTATCAAGGCAGGATGCAGTGGAAGATAAAATAAGATGGTCAGAACAACTGGATATAAGCAGCGTAGCCAAAATCTACTTTTTCAGCAATGAAATGCATACCATCCGAAAATGGAAAGCGGATTTGGGGAGAATCAAGCAGTACAATGCCTTCACAACAGCCTCCTCCACTCATCACAATGTAGAAGTGACCGTGGAAGGCGTCTCAAAAGCAACAGGCGTTCATCTATTACTAAAGCATTTCCAGCTAGGACCGGAAAATATCCTGGCAGTAGGCGATGGCGAAAATGACCTCCCACTATTTAAACTCGCTGGGCACTCCGTTGCCATGAAAAACGCCACAGACCTGGTCAAAGAACAAGCCGATGAAGTGACGGAGCATTCATATAGAGAAGATGGACTGTATCGCTTTTTGAAGGGTATATTTCAATGATCAATAAAAAAAGGGAAATTTATAACTTTCTGTTAGAAATCAGAGATGTAAGTTCAGGCTAATTCTAGTTTAGGAGAACCTATTGAAAATATGAAAAAACCACCTAAAGGGGAGGTTTCAGTTTGTAGACAAAAGGGCTTCGAAAAACGTAACTTTGATCAAATGACGTTCCCGAACCAACTGACCCAAAGCAATACCATCACTCCTCAGGTATGGTTTATATCTAAATTTTATAACAAAGTTGATTAGAGCGAGTTTCTTGAGCGGAAATCAACTACCAAATTGTACAGTCTGAAACCACCTAAAGAGGTGGTTTTTTGGCTTAACTAGAAAATTGGTAATGTCATGTCAAAAAGTAAAAAGAACTTTTGGAAAACACAAAGATAATGGATGATTATCTAAGAGGTATAACAAAGCTGTCATGAAAACCTAACATGAATAACGTATACAACGTATTTTTCCTACATGCCACATGATAAAATAGTACAAAAGGTAAATAGAACTGAGCAGGAAATTTAAATTTACGATAACATGACTTACGTTAAACAAGGATATTGATTATATTACTGATGATAAAGGAAGTAGAATACAGGATGTATAAAATCGGACTAGTCGGTCTAAAGACTTCTGTAGAACAGATTTTAGACTTGGCAGAAGAATATAAACATGAATTGGAATTCATTTCTTTGCCCTATGTAAAGACTGAAGAGGTAGAGAATATTGTAAAAGAACATCATTCTCACGTACATGCATGGCTTTTTTCCGGTCCACTTCCCTATGAAATTGCGAAAAAAACACTAGGCACAGATAAAATAATGGTCCATGTTCCTGCTACGGAATCAGGTTTTTATAGATCTTTTTTAGAGTTGATTTACGAACAAGGGAAAATTATTGAGCAGCTAAGTATTGATACCATGATCTCAAATAATATTAGTGAAGAAGCTTTGTCACAGTTGAATATAAAAACCCCAAAGATTTATACGAAAGTGTTTGAGTCAGATGTCGACACTAATGAATTGTTTCATTTTCACTTGGATTTATGGAATAAGGGAAGGACAGAAGGCGCTTTATCTTGTTTTCCGTCCGTCTGCGAAGCTTTAAGAGAGTATGGAATTCCAACCTATCGGATGTCGATGAGTAAGATGGAAGTCCGGCAAACGCTTCGGATTCTTTCTGAAAAAGTAAAGACTTCCTACTTTAAAGATACACAAATTGGAGTTGAAATCATTGAAGTTGAATATTTCAACAGAGTGGCAGAGGAAATGAAAACTCCTTATCATTTACAGTATTTGGAGCTTCGGCTAAAAGAAATGTTAATTCAACTTGGTGAAAAGATAAATGGTTCCTTTTCAGAGAAAGGGAATGGAAGGTACATGATTTTTAGTTCTCGCGGCGCAATTGAACGGGAAATTATTACGCTCGAAGATACCATTCAAAAATTGGCTTTTGAAGCAGATACAACCGTTTCCGTTGGAATTGGCTTCGGCGAAACTGCCTATTCGGCGGAAATCAATGCTTTTCGGGCTATTCAACATTCAAAAGAGATGAAGAAGCGTGAAATTGTGATTATTCAAGATGATGGAAAGATTATTGAATCACCAGGCAAAAAGAAAGAATTACAATATGCTACCCGGTCCCACAATGAACTCCTTATCGAAAAGTTGAAAAAGGGGAATATCAGTGTAAAAACATATAAGAAGATATCAGCCCTTGTACAAAGAATGGGCTGGGGTAATTTTACAACAAAGGAATTAGCGAAACATCTTGAGATGACAGAACGTAATGTACGGCGTATTATTGCGGATATGTGCGAAGTTGATTTGGCACAATGCGTTGGTGAAGAGGCTCACGCCACACGTGGAAGGCCGAGTAAAATTTATCGATTATCATAAGCACCCAAAATTGGGTGCTTTTTTATTTTGCATGTTAAAGCATTAAAAGGAGAACTTCCACCATTAAAATCTAGTAATCAAATAAAATAGTTTAGAATTTTCAAAAAACATTGAAATAAAGAACATGGGATATTATACTCTATTTAAGGAATTTATTCCTTAAACTAACCGAAAATAAAAATTACCATGTAAATTGAATGAAAAGGGGATGTATTGGGTGTCTCAAACGATAATGATTCATGATTTAATCGAGGCTGTTAAAGATGAAGTGATTGGGTGGAGAAGATATTTACATAAGTATCCGGAGCTGTCTTTTCAGGAAGAAAAAACAGCACAATTTGTTTATGAAACGCTACAAACTTTTGGTGATTTGGAAATTTCACGTCCGACAAAAACGAGTATAATGGCTCGTTTGATTGGTCAGGAGCCTGGGAAGGTTATTGCACTGCGGGCAGATATGGATGCGCTTCCAATTAAAGAAGAGAATGATTTTGACTTTGTTTCACAGAATTCAGGCGCGATGCATGCATGCGGACATGACGGGCATACGGCGATGCTGCTTGGTGCGGCGAAGATTCTTACACAGTTAAAGGATCATATTAAAGGGGAGGTGCGCTTTTTATTTCAACATGCAGAGGAACTGCCGCCCGGTGGAGCCCAAGAGATGGTGAAAGCCGGTGTGCTTGATGGAGTGGATATGGTCATTGGCACCCATCTCTTGTCGACTCTTCCTTTAGGGAAAATTGGTTTGAGTTACGGTCCAACGATGGCTGGAGCTGATACATTTGCAATTACCGTGGTGGGTAAGGGGGGGCACGCCTCACAGCCTGAACTTACCGTTGATCCCATTGCAATTGGAACTCAGATTGTATCAAATTTCCAACACATTGTTTCGAGATATTTAGATGCTCAGGAAGCTCTTGTGATTTCAGTGACTCAGTTCCATGCGGGAAATGCGATTAATGTTATTCCAAGTAAGGTAAGCATTGGTGGTTCCGTTCGAAGCTTTAATCCGGAGTTGAGGGAAAAAATACCAAGTTTTATCGAACGCATTATAAAAGGAATTACTGAAGCGCATGGAGCTACTTACGAATTCGATTATCAGTTCGGTTATGCTCCGACCATTAATGATGAAGAAGTTACCCGATTGATGGACGAAACCGTCTGTGAAGTATTTGGTGAAGAAAGCCGAGAGATTTTAAAGCCGATTATGGGAAGTGAGGACTTCTCTGCTTTTCAAAAAGTAGTTCCGGGATCTTATATTGTAATAGGGGCTCGTAATGAAGAAAAAGGGATTATATATCCTCACCATCATCCGAAATTCACTATCGATGAACAGGCTTTACAAAATGGGGTGAAGTTATTTGTTCACGCGACTTTTAAAATGTTAAATCTAACTTACTAGGGGGTTAAGAGGATGAAAAAAATATATTGGCTCGGAATAATCCCGTTTCTTGGCATTATTGTAGGCGCTTTGTTTACAAATAAAGTGACTCCATATGTTCTGGGAATGCCATTTTTTCATTTTTGGATTGTACTCTGGTCTGTGCTAACCACAGGTATTATGGGGATAATATATCTACTGGATCCTGCTAATCAGAAGGGAGATTCAAGATGAATATTGCCGTGTTATTCATCCTGTTTTTTTTCGTCATTTCTGTTTTGATTGGTATCCAGGCTAAAAAAGGGAAAGAAATGAACTTAGAACAATGGTCAGTCGGGGGACGCGGAATGGGAACCCTTTTGATTTTCCTCTTGTCCGCAGGTGAAATGTATACGACCTTCACCTTTTTAGGTGCAAGTGGATCGGCTTATGGGGAAGGCGGCTCCATCTTTAGTATCGTATCCTACGGCTGTCTGGCAACAGTCATCTCCTACTGGACATTTCCTGCTATCTGGAGGTACGCAAAGAAACACCAATTAGTTTCCCAATCAGATTTTTTTGTGAAAAAATATCAAAGTCCTTATCTTGGTGTGCTTGTTGCTGTAATAGGTGTTATAGCTTGTACTTGCTACTTAGTCCTGCAATTGAAGGGGTTAGGATATATCGTTTCTGCAACATCCTATGGGGCCATTTCTTCTACAGCTGCCATTTGGGTTGGAGCATTTGGTGTAACCATTTTCGTAATGGTGTCCGGTATTCACGGATCTGCCAGGACAGCTATTTTGAAGGATATTCTGATTCTTGGCATTGTCATATTTTTAGGAGTTTATTTCCCTCTTCATTATTATGGCGGTCTTCAACCTATGTATGAGGCAATTGAAAATGTAAAGCCGAACTATACCATACTTCCGGATCAAGGAATGAGCGTTTCGTGGTATATATCGACCGTTATATTAAGCTCCATTGGATTTTATATGTGGCCGCACGGATTTTCTCCTATTTATGCTGCCTCTAGCGAAAAAGCTTTACGAAAAAATGCAATCCTAATGCCAATGTACCAATTGATTTTGTTGTTTGCCTTTTTTGTCGGATTTGCAGCGATCTTACAGACGCCTGGATTAAAAGGCGGCGAAGCGGATCAAATCTTGCTACAGCTTTCTAAACAGAATTTTGATCCATGGTTTGTGGGCTTAATTGGTGGCACTGGCGTGTTAGCCGCTTTAGTACCAAGTTCTATGCTGTTGATGTCAATATCAACATTGCTTGCAAAAAATGTATATAAAGTATTCACTCCATCGGCAACGGAAAATCAGATTGCAAAACTGGTAAAATACTTGGTTCCCCTTATTTCTCTCGTAGGGATTTACTTGACCTTTAAAGGTGGAAATTCCCTCTTTAGTCTTGCTTTAATCGCCTATAATTTTATCACACAACTAGCTCCTGCCTTTTTCGCAAGCTTGATGAGAAAGAATTTTGTAACCAAACATGGAGCATTTGCCGGGATTATAACAGGAGGCGTGCTAGTCTCAATTATGGAACTAGGGAACATAAAAATTGGTCATCTATTTCCTTATCTTCCTCAAGCAATTAAAGACTTGAATGTAGGAATTATCGCTCTTTTTGTGAATATCGTAGTTTTAGTGGTTGTCAGTGTGATGACAAAAAACATTACTAATACTCATAAAGATAATGATGTTTTGGAGACAACAACAGTAGAGCACAAGGTTTTAATACAAAAAGAATCAAATAGCTAACACAATATGAATATTTGCTGCTCCAAGTAATTCACTCCGATAAGATTATTTTAATTCGAATGCCCTCCAGTTAAATGATCTGGAGGGTATTTTTTCCCTCCTTTATTTAATGATTCATCATTAAATTGGATTATACATCATAATATCCCAATTAAAAGGAGGATTAATTATGAATGACTATAACTCTCTTTGTGAACAATTTGCCAAAATTCTAAATGGGAAAAGCGACATGAATAAAGGTGTTTGTTCTGTGTCCTTGCATCGTAATATTGAGGTGTTTGTCCAAGGGCGGCCGAGTAGCTCCGTTGTCCCAGTAGGTGTTTTATTTGAATCATTGGACCAAAACGGTCTTGCATTAAATTTGGCTGAAATAGCAATTCTTCAAGAAGAAGTTCCAGGATTTATGCAATCAGTTGTCCAACAGGGGCTTATTGTAAGTGCCTTGCATAATCATTGGCTATATATGGAACCTTCGATTTTGTATATTCATATTCAATCAGTCGAACCCCCATTAAATTTCGCGAAAAAATTGGCGCATTCTTTTTCAACTTTAAACAGCTATCCAGTTCGATAAATTGATATTTGTTCGTATCAAATAAATATAGAACAAGGCGTTGAGGGGGTTATAAAAAGGTATTTTTTATTAAATTCTTATTTAACAAAAAGGATGTTTTACTTTCAAAAACAGGGGGGTGCTGCGGCAGCCTTTTTTCTTATGGGACGAAAGGGGCAGATCAATTGAAGATGAAAAGGGATTATAATAAAGAAACAGAAGAAAAGTGAAAAAGCTCTTTAAGTTTTGAAGATTTGTTGTTTAAAAGGTGAATAACAAATCTTGTAAAAATACAGGATAGGCTGGTTCTGTATAAATGATAAAATAGATAGAACTATATATTAAAGGAGACTGAATATTTTGGAAGCTAAATGTGCTAAATTTTATGAGTTTGGGCAACCGCAAAAAGTTATAAAAGTGGAAAATAAATGTATTCAAATGCCTGTGGACGGGGAAGTCCTTGTACGGATGACTGCACGTCCTATCAATCCATCTGACTTGCTGCCCATTCGGGGCGCATATTCCCACCGAATTCCCTTGCCTTCCATTCCTGGTTATGAAGGCGTCGGCATAGTGGAAGAGGTGGGTTCTTCGGTTTCGCAAGAGCTGATTGGTAAGCGTGTTCTGCCTTTGCGCGGTGAAGGTACCTGGCAGGATTATGTTAAAACATCTGCGGATTTGGCAATTGTCATTCCTGATTCCATTGAGGACCATATCGCAGCGCAATTATATATAAATCCAATAACCGCTTGGTTAACAATCACAGAAGTATTGGCATTGAAACCGGATGATGTATTACTCGTGAATGCTTGCGGATCGTCCATTGGCCGCATCTTTACCCAGTTATCCAAGATTCTTGGGTTTAAGCTGATTGCTGTAACCAGAAACAATACCTATACAGAAGAACTGCTTAAACTTGGTGCTGCATATGTAATCGATACGTCTGAATCACCATTGCATGATACCGTGATGGAGTTGACGAATGGACGCGGAGCGAATGCGGCCATAGATTCGGTCGGAGGTACAGATGGTTCCGAGTTAGCCTTTTGTGTTCGGCCTGAAGGCATCTTATTAACGATTGGTCTTTTATCAGGAAAGTCTGTAAATTGGGCGAAAATTTCACAAAGGACAAAAGTAAATGTTAAAATGTTTCATCTACGGCACTGGAATCAACAGGCGTCCGTTCAGACTTGGCAAGAAACGTTTAACCTTTTGATGGGATTCATTAACGATAAAAGATTGAGTTTCATGATGCCGGATTCTTACTACGGTCTTCAGGATGTACAAGAAGCCATTCGTGTCACGGAAACCCCTAGGAGCAATAGGGGGAAGATTTTTTTAAGCAACTGATTTTGCATCCTGAATTGCAATGGTGGTTTACTGATTAAATGGATATATTGAAGGAAGCATTCATCATGGAGACCTTCCAATAGGTTCCTAAGGTAAATGGAAATGCTCCCTGATAATATGGAATTACTTGATTATCAGTAAGAAGCTAGTTTAGAATGCGGAATAGTAACATGATTTGTTGTTCAATGATACGAAATGACTTTGGAGGAAATAATTACATGAAAACGATATATATGAATGCTACCTTTTTTACTATGGACAAGGAAAATCAAATCTTTGAAAAGGGCATGATGATTGTACAAGATCAAACCATATCCTACATCGGCCAACATTCTGAAGAACAATTGGCGGATGCCGATCAAGTGGTCGACCTTGGCGGAAAATGGATCATGCCAGGTCTAGTGAATGTCCATTCGCATATTGTGATGACCCTTTTACGCGGAATCGGGGACGATATGCTGCTAAAGCCATGGCTTGAAACGAAAATATGGCCGATTGAAAGCCAGTTTACAACGGAAATAGCCTCTGTAAGTTCTCAGCTTGGCATTATGGAAATGCTGAAATCAGGAACAACGACATTTTCAGATATGTTTAATCCTAATGGAATAGATGCGGGTGCTGTCATGGAGACGATAGGCGAAACCGGAATGCGCGGAGCCTTTTCCTACACGATTTTCAGCTTAGGTACGGAAAAAGAACAAAAAGCGAACCTCATGGGGGCTGAACAGTTTTCAAAAAACTATAAGACGTTTGCCGATGGCCGTCTGACTACCATGGTTGCGCCACACAGCCCTTATGCTTGTACACCTGAAGCGATTATGGAAAGTGCACGGATTGCTAAAGAGAATGATTTGATGGTGCATATTCACGTTTCGGAAACGGACTTTGAAATCGTTGACATCGAAAAGCGTTTCGGATTCCGTCCTGTCGAGCACCTTCGCCGTTTAGGGCTGTTCGATCAGCCTACCGTGATGGCCCACGGTGTGGTACTCAATGATGAAGAACGGGCGATACTAAAACAGCATGATGTTCGGGTTGCCCATAATCCAATCAGTAATCTGAAGCTGGGATCGGGAATTGCTGATATCGTCAGCCTTCTTGATGCAGGCATTAAAGTTGGGGTTGCAACAGATGGTGTTGCTTCCAACAACAACTTCGATATGTTCGAGGAAATGCGAACGGCGGCATTATTGCAAAAAGGCATCTATAAGGATGCCACTAAATTCCCTGCTCAAACGGCACTGGCCATGGCCACGAGAATGGGTGCCGAAGCAATCGGCATGGGTCATACGGGATCACTGGAAGCAGGTAAAAAAGCAGATTTCATCACCATTTACCCTTATAACAAAGAGCATCTGCAGCCGCTGAGTGAAGCATATTCGCATTTGCTTTATGCAGCACGCGGAAATGATGTATGTGATGTATACATTGATGGCAAGATGATGGTGAAAAATGGCGAATGCTTAACGATCGATGAAGAAAAAGTGATTGCCGAAACGAATCGTCTGCAGGGCACACTATCACAATAAATACGACACGAAACTTGCAGCTTCTTTCAGACTGAAGACAAACTCGATAAAATGGAGTTTGTCTTCAGTTTTTTTAGGTTTTAAATTTTGACGGTTCCAATTCACTTTGCATGAAAACGGAATTTGCCCACCGTTTTGGAGGGTTTGTACTACGACCGTTCCTTTCCACTGCAGGCGCTCGCTTTCCGCGGGCGGTCCGGGAGCCTCCTCGGCGCCTTTAGCGCCTGTGGGGTCTCCCTTGGACACGTATTTCCCGCAGGAGTCTCGCGCCTTCCGTTCCACTCCACTCCACTCTGCATAAAACTAGGATGGAAACCGCATTGCCTGCCGTTTTTGTGGAGGTTTGTGCATTGATCGTTCCCTTCCGCTACAGGCGCTCGCTTCGACCAAATTAAAATTAATTCGACCTCCAGTTTCGACCTAGTCCTGTTTAATTCGGCCAACCATGATCTAACACCACTGAATACATAGTAAAAAGACTTTAGGCTTAACAACTTAACGTAAAGTAGCCTAATCTCTTTCAGTTTGAGGTCTGTCTCCAGTCCAGTTTTTTGGAAATAGAGAAGCAAAGTAAGCCTGTTAAAAATAACAAGAGAAATATAGGTATGGCAAAGATGGTTAAAAAAGAAAAAATGAAAAAAATACTGCTGACCGCAAATATAAGCCAGCTAATAATTAACAATGAACTGGATAAAAAATCTTTGATAGCATCGATCATTAATTTCACCACCATCTGGGATATATTGTTAGTATGTATTATATATGATTTTACAATTAGCTTGGGAAGTAGTTCATAGTTCATGCACATATAAGTGTAAAAGGGGATGGAATGAATGGAAAACGAATGGTCTTCGTTAATAGCGCACGTGAAGCAGCTGGAGGAGAAATTATTAAAATCTGAGATCCGTACATCACCAGAGGAACTTTCACGATTATTGAAAGATGATTTCTTTGAGTTCGGCAGTTCAGGTCGAATATGGACTAAAAGCGATTGTATCGGAGAAGAAGGAATAGAAGCGGTGAACATGATCTTAAGCGATTTTGACATGCACCAATTGTCCGAAGATACCGTATTAACTACGTTCCGGATTTTTGATGAAGGTAGAGAGGAGCATACCTTAAGAAGTTCAATCTGGAAATATGCGAATGGCAGATGGCAAATGTTTTTTCATCAAGGCACAAAAACGAAAGGGCCCCTTTGAGCCTTTTAATAATAAAAAATATCATAAAAGATCGTAAGTAAAATGAGTTTTGCCTGCTTTGAAACTATTCCAATAAAATGATGAGGTGGATAAAGTTGATCTTTCGTACCATTGATACGGACAAGGATAAGGACATTATCATTAAATTCAGGAAAGATTCCTTTGTTGTAAGTTTTGGATCTGAAGATGGTTTTGGAGATGAAAATTCTTATCTGAAACAAATGAAAGAAAGGGTCCGCAAATTTCCGGATGGACAGGTGATCATTGAAAAGGATCAAGAACCGATTGGACAAATGGAACTTCAAATTCGGGAGTATGAAGGGACTGAGATTGGCTATGTGAATTTATTTTATCTTATTCCCGAATACCGCAGTAAAGGCCTTGGCAAGGAATTGGTACGCTACGCAGAAAACTTTTTCAGGCAATTTAATGTATCCGAATATCATTTAAGGGTGTCTCCGGACAATCAAAGGGCGATTCGTTTATATACGAATTCAGGCATGATGAAGATAAGGGAAGAAAATGAAAAATACCTTGTCTGGAGAATGAGCAAATCATTATAAAGTAGAAGTGGAATTATATTAATATAATAAAAAAACTGTCAATTCACTATACTATGAAAATGTTTAGAGCGATAAAAAATATAGTTGACTTTAGAGAAAATTGAATATATAGTGAAGGACATAATTAAATATAACGTTAATTCTTATCAAGAGATGTGGAGGGACTTGGCCCTATGATACCTCGGCAGCGGGTTTTTACTTTTGTAAAAATACTGTGCTAATTCCAACGGACGAAAGTTTGAAAGATAAGAAGGAGCTTTTCTTAGATAATTAATTTAAGAGTTTACTCTTTTTTATGTCTAAAAGAGGCCTCTTCTGTCTGATGACGGAAGGGGCCTCTTTTGTTTATTCAGAATGGATATGGTTATTTGGAGAATTGGTGCATTTACTCGAGAGTTTCACGCATTACTCGAGAGTTTCGATCATTAATCATGAGTTGTGAGCATTAACTCGAGAGTTTCGCACATTTACTCGTGAATTTCGCGCATTTACTCGAGAGTTTCGCACACTTACTCGAGAGTTTCGCACATTTACTCGAGAGTTTCGCACATTTACTCGTGACTTTCGCGCATTTACTCGTGAGTTTCATGCATTTACTCGTGAGTTTCACGCATTTACTCGTGAGTTTCGAAGATTTACTCGTGAATTTCGCGCATTTACTCGTGACTTTCGAAAATTTAACCCGATCATTATGAAACATTGGAAGCTCTTCTCTGATAAAGAATTTGTACAAATAAACAACATGGGGGGAGATTGGATGATTGAGTTTCAAAATGTTAAAAAGGTTTATCAAACAAAGAAACAGACGGTTGAAGCGTTAAAAGGAATTAATTTGACCGTTGAAAAGGGGGATATATTCGGTGTAGTCGGTTATAGCGGGGCCGGGAAAAGTACGTTGATCAGGCTGGTCAATCTGCTGGAACACCCTTCAGATGGTCAGGTGATTGTTGGGGGGAAGGAGTTAACTTCATTGAACCCAAAGGAATTACGGGCAGAGAAGAAAAAAATCGGGATGATCTTTCAGCATTTCAACTTGCTTAACTCAAAGACCGTTTTTGATAATATCGCCATGCCGCTCGTTTTATCGGGAACTCCGGGTAAAGAAATCAAAAAGCGGGTAGGCGAGCTGTTAGAGTTCGTTGGCTTATCAAGCAAGGCAAAGAGTTATCCGGAACAATTATCCGGCGGTCAAAAGCAGCGGATCGGCATCGCAAGGGCATTGGCTACCAATCCATCAATCCTATTGTGTGATGAAGCTACATCGGCATTGGATCCACAAACAACGAGTGCAGTACTGCAGCTCTTAAAAAAAATTAATAAAGAATACAATATTACCATTCTGCTAATCACTCATGAAATGTCAGTGATCAGGGAAATTTGCAATAAAGTGGCGGTCATGGAGGGCGGATGCGTGGTTGAACAAGGCTCAGTTTTCGAAGTTTTTGCCAAGCCGCAAACTGATATTGCAAAAAACTTCGTGAGAACGGTCATACATGACGAGATTCCACAAAGTTTCCTGAAAAGTATAGGGTCCCATATCCCGATTATTTGGAAAATTAATTTTATTGGGACTACTTCGGGTACTCCTTTACTTTCAACCATCTCGAAGAAATATGATGTTCATTTAAGTGTATTATCAGCCAATATTTCTGAAATTCAAGAAACGCCTTTTGGGAATTTGATCATCGAGGTAACAGGTGACCAAAAAGAGGTAGGCAAAGCTTATCAATATATTAAAGATGAGGGGATTCTCGTACAGGAGGTGCAAGTAAATGGGTAATACGCTTTGGGGAATGGAAATAACGGCAGACCAGCTGTCGACCGCTTTCGGTGACACACTTTATATGGTAGCCATCTCATTGGTGTTTTCTGGATTAATCGGGCTCCCGCTAGGTATCCTGCTTGTCATTACTAGAAAGGGTCACATCCTGGAGAATAAATGGATCTTTAATGTATTGAATCCGATCATCAATATATTACGGTCGGTTCCTTTCATCATCTTGCTTGTAGCACTGATTCCGTTTACTAGAATGATTGTAGGCAGTGCGATCGGAACGAATGCAGCCATTGTTCCGCTTATCTTTTACGCGGCTCCTTATATTGCCCGCCTTGTGGAGAACTCCCTGTTGGAAGTGGACAAAGGGATCATCGAGGCAGCTCAGGCAATGGGGGCGACGACATGGCAAATCATTTATCGCTTTTTGATTCCCGAGGGGCTTAGTTCGTTGATCCTTACATTTACAACAGCGACAATCGGGCTGGTTGGTTCTACAGCCATGGCAGGTGCCGTCGGTGCAGGCGGGGTAGGAGATTTAGCCTTGGCTTACGGTTATCAAAGGTTCGATACGATGACGATGGTCGTCACAGTGGCGGCACTCGTGATCATCGTTCAATTATTGCAATCCACCGGGAATTTCGTTTCAAAAAAAATCAGAAGAAGATAAAAATAACAGGAGGTTGGGGAAATGAAGAAAATCTTATTAACGATCATAGTATTGACATTGGCCATCGTGTCAGCAGCATGTGGGAACGAAGAGGGTGCAGCAGGCGGTACGGATGATGTGAAAACAGTGAAAGTGGGTGTCAGCAACGGGGATACGAGAACGTGGGAATACATTGTCGGCTTAGCGAAAAAGAAGGGGCTGAATATCGAACTGGTCACTTTTAATGATTATATCCAACCGAACCTTGCGTTAAATGAAGGTGAAATTGATGCAAATTCATTCCAAACGGTCGCCTACTTCGATGAATTCATCCAAGATCAAAATTTGAAATTAGAGGCCATCGGGTCGACTGTCATTGCACCAATGGGCCTTTATTCGAAAAAACATAAAAGTCTTAAAAGTCTTCCTGATGGCGCGACTATAGCCGTTCCGAATGAAGCAACAAACTTTGGCCGTTCCTTACTCCTTCTTCAAGAAGCTGGATTGATTACATTGAAAGAGGAATTCAATGGTTCGGGATCATTGGAAATCATTCAGGATAATCCGAAAAAATTGAAAATCAAACCTGTTGCTGCCGGCAATACGCCACGTCTATTGGATGATGCCGATGCTTCAACCATTAATAATAACTTTGCCGTTGAGGCAGGACTTTCTTTAAAAGATGCATTATTCCATGAAAGTAAAACGGCGAAACCATATATTAATATCATTGCAGTTAAAAAGGGAAATACCGATCGTCCTGAGCTGCAAAAATTAGTGGAACTTTATCACTCGAAAGAAGTGGAGGCATTCATTGAAAAAACGTTTAAAGGAAACACCATTCCTGCATATGTTTCTGTAGATGAATTATTGAATTACCAGGATGCTTGGACAAAACCAGCCGTTGAAAAATGACGATGAGAACAAAGTGAAGGAATGCCGGATGGATTCAAGGATACCTATCCGGCTCTTTAAACCAATAAATGAAAAGGGAGATAAGAATATGGCGAGAGAATTAGTGCGGAAGCAGCATCAGAAAATCATTGAAGATCACATCGACCTTCATGCCGAATTATATATCGGAATTAGTCAAGCCATTCATTCCAAACCCGAAATTGGGAATCAAGAGTTCTTCGCTTCCGACACGTTAACCGGAATACTCCAACATGAAGGATTTGAAGTGACCCGCAATATAGCTGGGCATGAAACAGGATTCATCGCCAAAAAAACCTCTTCAAAGGAAGGACCCACAATTGCCTTTTTAGCCGAGTATGATGCATTGCCGGGTTTAGGTCATGCTTGCGGCCACAATATCATCGGCACGACGAGTGTTGCAGCAGGCATATCCCTTGCTCAAGTGCTGGAGGAAACAGGCGGAGAGGTGATTGTTTTCGGTACACCGGCTGAAGAGGGAGGACCGAATGGAAGCGCAAAAGGCAGCTTTGTGAAGCACGGTCTATTTGATGGGGTGGATGCAGCCATCATCATCCATCCTGCCGGGCAAACCGGTGTAACCAGTCCATTTTTGGCTGTCGATCCCCTTGATTTTCATTTTTACGGAAAATCAGCACATGCAGCTGCTGCTCCTGAACAAGGCGTGAATGCTCTTGACGGGGTGATTCAGCTGTTCAATGGCATTAATGCTTTGCGTCAGCAGCTTCCAACCGAGGTCAAAATCCACGGAATAATCACCAATGGCGGGAAAGCGCCTAACATCATTCCTGAATATGCATCTGCCAGATTTTACATTAGAGCAACAACATGGAAACTATGTCAAGAAGTATCCCGTAAAATACGTGCCGTTGCTGAAGGGGCAGCACTTGCCACAGGAAGTAAGGTTAAAGTCGAGCGTTTCCAAAATGAAGTACTTGATCTTGTCATTAATCCAGTCCTGGATGAACTGTTAAAAGAAGAACTGGCTCAATTGGGGGAAACGGTGGCTCCTCGAAAAGAGAGTGGTTTTGGCTCGACGGATGCGGGTAATGTAAGCCATGTAGTGCCGACAGCCCATCCTTATATAAAAATTGGATCTGATGAGTTGATTGCCCATACGAATGAATTCCGCGACTGTGCTAAATCAGAAGATGGGGACAAAGCCATCCTTACCGGTGCAAAAGCACTTGCACTTACTGGTTATCGATTGATTTCGGATAAGGATCTGTTGGATAAGGTGAAAACTGCATTTGATGAAGCGAAACAAACGGAAAAATAAAAAAGTGCATACCCAAAAGCAGAATCAAAAAATATAAATTTTATAAAAATCAAAACTTTTTGTTGACTACGGAGCACAGAGTTTGTTATATAGGAAACAATAATACCGAGTAATTCAATAGGGATTAGATTAATTGACCGGAAAACCGGAGACCTTTCTTTAATGTAAAGAGATGTCACCGGTTTTTTTTGAATGAGTTAGCCGGCAGATTGATTGAATGATTCCATGGCTGTTCCAATCCGTAGTAGTTCATATAATAAAGGAGGATTTATTATGGGGATATTATTACGTAACGCAATTGAGAAGAAAAGAAACTTCCTAATCAACAAGTTGATTAACGGGGGTGTCTATAAAAAGAATGACATACATCTATTTGAATTAACCTTAACCGATTTAGAGGAAGAATATATTAAAATACGTAAAATTGAAGAAAAGGAATCCTATTCCGATGACAATTCCCCCTGTCTGACGATACATCATTTCAGTTAACTTCAGAAAATGCGGATGAGGCGGTTATTCCTCTAATACCATCAAATAATTAAAAGGAGAGGGCGAAAATGATGAAGTGTGTGGAAGAAAGGCAGAAGGAATTAATCCATAAGCTTATGATCCATCATGTAAATAAAAGTGTGGAACAGCTCATGAAGTTATCTTTAAAAGAATTGGAAATAGAGTACAAAAAGGTTCAAACGGACTGTCATCCCCATAGTGATGCGGGTTCGATACATTGGATCAATACAAAACGATGTTAGGTTGAACGTTCAGTTCACTCATTTAATGTTCCATAATGAATTTCATCATTTTGTTAAATGCTATTTGTGCTGATTCTACATCATATTTTGAACTGTAAGGGTCACTGAATCCATGTTTTCCGTTGAATTTATGCACTTCGATATTCTTTATTCCTAAAGCTGAAATTAACCCGTCCACATCAAACGATGGCTCGTCTTGCGGAAAGAATAGCAGTGCAGGGCATTGTGGCGTTAATTCTACATAATTCCTAATACGGGAACCGTAGTATCCAACTATTCCATCGACGCATTCTTCCTCACTGCACAGCCAAGCTACAGTTGCCCCTGCACTAAATCCAATGATGAATATTTTTTTGTATTCATCTTTAAGATCCGATAATATATCCTTTATTTTTTGTACAGCTTCTTCAAAGCCTACGTTCTCCATAAAATGACGATAAGCAGCTTCCTCTCGGGAATAATCAAAAGGCGTTTCGCAACCTAACAAGTTCGGACAGATGACATCAAAATCCTGTTTTGATAATGCCTCACAAAAGCCCTGCATATGTTCGTTCAGTCCATAAATTTCGTGAATGACCATGATTACTGTATCTGAATTGTTCTGTTTGTGCAGCATTTTTAACCCCCCCTTATACGAATGCTACCATTATACAAATTAATAACCTGTTAATATATCGTTTCTTCTTATTTTATTAGTTAGTAAAACTTCTTAGTTCAATGAATTCAACATTATTTAGGTGATAATATTATGGTTTGTGGTACCATATTTTTTGCTGCACTTCAGTGACAAAGGAAGAAATTTAAAAAATAGAAAACCTTCTTATAAGTACAATCGTCTATGTATCTAGGAAGGAAGTGTGAACTGTTTTGGAGGAGTTTGTGTTGAAATGGTCTCAAACGAAAGATGAAGAATCATTACTTGATGAAATAATGTCCCTTTATGGCCAGGATATTCTGCAATTGGTCTATTCCTATGTAAAAGACACAGTTGTGGCAGAGGATCTTACACAGGAGATTTTCATCAAATGCTATAGGGCGCTGCCAGCGTATAACCAACAATCAAATATAAGGACTTGGCTTTGGAGAATTGCTATTAACCATTGTAAGGATTATTGGAAAAGCTGGTACTTTCGAAAGGTTTCGCCTGCGGAAGAGGAGCAGGAATGGACTTCTACCGATAATGTGGAAGAAGAGGTCATTCAACAGGATGAAGATAGGCAGCTTGCTGATGCTGTCATGGAGCTGCCTGTCCAGTATCGCGAGGTCATTTATCTTCATTATTTTCAGGAAATGAAGCTCAAGGAGATTTCTGAAGTTACCGGGGTCAAACTTGGGACGGTGAAGACCCGGATGCGCCAGGCAAAAAGAAGGCTAAAAACCTATTGGGAGGAATCAACAGATGGAAGATAGATTAACACGCTTGAAATCAGCTATGAAAAAGCACACATTTCCTGAATTGAAATTCACGGAAAACCATAGAAGCTTCATCCATACTGCTATCGAAAAGCAGGATGCAAGCAAGGAAGACATCATGATTGCCATTTTCAGATCATTGGATAAGGAGAAAAGTGGTTATCAAATTAACGAATCTCTTTACCAGAAAGGCATCCGGAAGTTTGAAGATAACGAAGGCTCCTTGTATGCTACCCTGCATGAGCTTGAGCAGGAAGGCTGGCTTCAGTCTGTTTGGGAAACGGACGACAGAAAGCTCTATTCCTTGGATGAACATGCGAAAAAGTGGCTAAAGAAAAAGGAAGCTAAAAGTGGTTCCGCCTCTGCTAGTTGGCGGACAGCGTTTGAAGGAGGAAGAACCGATTGAGAAGCGATCATTTTTTAGATGAAGTTACGTCTTATATCCGATCAAAAGAAGCAAAAAAATATATAGAAGCTGAATTAAAAGCCCATCTGCATCAAGCTAAAACTGACCTGGTCAAAAAAGGATATAAAGAGGATGAAGCAGAGGAACTGGCTGTCCGGAATATGGGAAGCCCCTCTCACATTGGGAGGAAGATGGACAAGCTGCACAGGCCGAAGATTGATTGGAAGCTAATAAGCATGTTTCTGTTCATGTCAGCTGCCGGCCTGTTTTTGTTTTGGTGCTTATTTAAGGATGGTTATTCATTTTCAGTGCTGAGACAGGGATATTCTGTAACAGGAAGTGTAATTTTGGTCTGTGGCCTTCTTTTTTTCGATTATCGGCAATTCCAGAGATGGGGCTGGGTTTTCTTTACGGTTGGATGTCTGATTCTTATTCAGTTCCAATATTCCACTGAATTAGTGAATGGCAGTCCTCGAATTAATATTATGAGGTTATTGTCGGTCGATTCTACTGTGGTTCTGCCACTTTTTCTGATTGCCTGGGCCGGAATGCTGCAATCAAAAAAGATGAATGTTTATTTGGCTGTCATTTTATACGTTGGTTCTGCCTTTTTGTTTATGCTTACAACCAACTTGCAGGCGGTTGCACTTTATTCATTGATGGTTGCGGTAATGGTCTGGAAGAGCAGCCTAAATAAAAGGAAAATCCTTATTACTGCAGCTGTCCTGCTTACTACATGTGTTTCACTTCTGTTAATATCTTTGAAAGATATTAAGGCCTATCAATTTGAAAGACTTCTTGCGTTCGTTACGCCTGAAAAATTCAGTGGGACATTGGGGTATACGTATTTGAAAATGGAAAAGCTAATTGAGGATGCCGGATGGTTTGGCCATTTTGGTTCCCTCGGGGAGTTTGATTATTCAAATGAAATGATGACGGACTTTATCTTTGTAACGATTACCTATACGCTTGGCTGGGCCGGGGCCTTGCTCATTGGTCTGCTGTTTTTATGGATGATCTGGCGGATTTCCCGTATATTCCAAACTGTGAAAGACCCATTTGGGAAAATGCTTGTTTCCGGCAGTCTTGCCATATTCACTGCACAGGTAACTATTAGCATCGGTATGTCTATCGGCCTCTTACCAATTATAAGCGTATCCCTGCCATTTATGAGTTATGGCGCTTTATCAGCGATGATTAACGCCTGCTTGTTTGGTTTGATTTTAAGTGTGTATCACAAAAAAGATATTATACGGTTGAAGAAAATATGAGAGTACTGGTAAAGGGATGAAGCTTTGTTAGTTGCAATAAATCTTGAGGAGAATATTATCAGGTAGAAAATAATCCTGGAAATATAATACAAGGGAACAGATTTCAAATATATAACTAATTAAGCGCTATATTTGAAATCAAAATTTCCTCCTGCCCCCCATATTAGCGTAAATGAAAGGCTGTTTTCGTATAGATTGTTGCTTTCCCCAAAAATCTAACCAAACAACCGTCAATGTTTTAAGGGGCATAACGTGAGACAATTAAGGATAGGATAGCATTTGCTTTCCTATGGAAATACCTTTTATCTTTTTTAAAATCTACCATAAAGGCTCATCTTTATCACTCAATTTGATGAAAAATGGAAAAATCATAATAAATACAAGACTTAAATAACCTAAAGTAAATAATCGTTGAGTCTTGGATGAAATATATTGTTTATTTCCGCAGTCAGGACAGTTTTTCCCCTTCTTTGAAAATCCGAGCGACCAAATTTCTTTAGTTTTCCATTTGTAGTTGCAGTTAGTACAATGTGCCATCTGTATTCCTCCTTTTACGTCTATTATTGTTACGTTGTAATCACTTTTAAGTTTCATCGAATGATAGAAAACCGCTATTTGGAACTAACGTGCGATAGAGTTTCTTGATCTGCTAGTGAGACCAGGTGACAAAAATGTAAGACGGCAGCTTAAACTGTTAGGAAAATCGATGGCGATTTAGCCCCTTTCTCTTTTAATATGAAAGAAAAAGAGGAAAGGCGGGTATGAAATGAGTTTTTTTGAACTGAATATTCATGTATTTAGAATGATAAATGACTTAGGGAAACAGTACGCTTATTTAAATCCTTCTGCCATTTTCATTGCCGAGTACATGGTATTTTTTTTGGCTTTAGGAGTCATCGTAATTTGGTTCACTCGAAATGAACAGAGTAGAATGATGGTTGTTTGTGGGATGATTACGTTTGTAATTGCTGAAGTGATAGGGAAAATGGCAGGGGGATTGCATTCGAATAATCAACCGTTTGCTGAATTGACAAATGTTAATAAGTTAATTGAAAAAGCAGTCGATAATTCATTTCCAAGCGATCATACCATTTTGTTTTTCTCGTTTTGTGTATCCTTTTGGCTTTTCAAAAGAGGATGGTGGTTGTTATGGATCATGCTGGCTTTCCTTGTTGGCATTTCCCGGATTTGGGTAGGTGTCCACTTTCCGGCGGATGTGTTGGCAGGAGCTATTATAAGCACCATTTCAGGCTTGATGGTTTACCTTGTTGTTCCGAAAATAAGCTTGATTCATAAATTATTAGGTGGTTATGAGAGGTGTGAACAATTGGTTCTATCCCCGTTAACTAAATCGAAGGAAAAAAAATCAAAGGATTTGTAAGAGAAATCAACAAACAGGGTTGCTGAGGCAGCCTTTTTTTTGTTGAACGAAGTGCAGTGTGGTAAATACAAAAATATCCATATGATGATACTGATGGTAAAATAAAGTGAAAACAATTCATTGCAATGGGGGACTTACTATTGATTGAAATACAAAAAATCAAAGATATTATCATGCATCGCTATCCACTTCTTTTAGTTGATCGGGTTATGGAATTGGAAGAAGGAAAGAGAGCGGTGGCCATTAAAAATGTAACAGCAAATGAAGAGTTTTTTAATGGGCATTTTCCAAATCACCCAGTGATGCCAGGTGTATTGATCGTTGAGGCTTTAGCACAAGTAAGTGCTGTTGTTATGCTTACAAAAGAAGAAAATCAAGGGCGTATGGGGCTTTTAGCTGGGATCGATAATTGTCGCTTTAAAAGGCAAGTAAGACCAGGTGACCAATTACGTTTAGAAGTAGAGATTACTCGCTTAAAAGGTCCTATCGGCAAAGGAACGGGAAGGGCTACTGTTGATGGAGAAACTGTATGCGAGACAGAGCTCATATTTGCTTTTGGCGATTGATCTCTCAATAGGGTTCATTTCAACAACGGAGGAATGAAAGTGATACCGATAAGAAAAGCCTACGGGTATGTGACAAGAATCAATAATGGAAGAATACAGGTATTGGTTTTTCAACATCCCATTAGTGAAGCGGGTATACAGATACCCAAAGGTACAGTGGAGCCTCATGAAGATACATATCAAGCAGTGGTAAGGGAAATGAAAGAAGAAACAGGCCTTGAGAATTTTAATGTGGAGGATTTAATTGCAGAAGATTTTTGGGAGAACGCTGATGGTGCCATACATAACAGATTTTTTTATAAGATTTGTGCATCGAATGTTCCTGATGAATGGGACTATCAGCCAACAGGTGGGGGGGATGAAGAAGGGCTGAGATTCCATTTCTTCTGGATTTCTTCTGAACATGAAGTTCAACTTATTAAGGGGCATGGTGATTATTTAAACCTGATTTTTACCTAATTAAGCAGTGAAAGTAAATATTAGGTTTGAAGCTGGTCAGAAAAGCCAAGGTCACTAATGACCTTGGCCTGTTGCTTTTGAATGATCAAGTCTGTTTTTCAGTGATGAAAGTTTTTACGGCTGGGGGTTCATATGTATCAAATTGATCAAGAAGTCCATTTGGTTCAACATCTACCAGCGCCATAGAACGAAATTTTTCATGCAGGAACTGTTCATCGGACATATGATTGAATAAAGCGACCAAAGGATCATAATAATGATTAATATTTAAGAGCCCGCAAGGTTTTTGATGAAGTCCAAGCTGAGCCCAAGTGAAAATCTCAAAGAATTCTTCTAATGTTCCCGGTCCACCTGGCAATGCCATAAACCCATCTGCAAGCTCTGCCATTTTTGCTTTTCTTTCATGCATGGATTCCACGACAATCAGTTCGGTCAGGCTCTTATGGGCTATTTCTTTTTTTTCTAGAAAACTTGGCATGACTCCAATTACATTTCCTCCAGCTTCTAAAACGGAGTCTGCAACTGCACCCATGACCCCTACACTTGCTCCCCCATATACAAGTGTAATATTACGTTTAGCCAGTTCTGCACCCAGGTTTTTAGCAGCTTCTAAATAGACAGTGGATGCGCCATTACTTGATCCACAAAATACAGCAAGAGTTTTCAATATATAACATCTCCCATTTCGTAATCTTCCTTTTATATCATACAAAATTTAGGGAGATTTGTTAAACTTAAGTGTATAAAATGAAAGGTGGATCAATATGGACGTCACTGAATTTCAACAATGGGTAAGAGATTATTATGAAGCAAGAGGATGGTTTGAATTAGACATTTTCATTCGTATTGGCTTTTTGGCAGAAGAAACTGGCGAGGTTGCACGCGCCATTCGCTCCCTTGAGATTGGCAGGGATAGACCTGATGAAGTAAGCGGTACGTTTGAAGAGAATAAACAGGAGTTAACAGAAGAATTGGGAGATGTGCTAGGTAACTTGATTGTGATTGCGAATAAGTACGATATCCCATTGGAAGAAGTGTTTAATGCACATAAAAAGAAACTATCTGAACGCTATAATCATGCGTAAATTTCCCGTTTAATGGGATATCATGAAGTTTTAACTTAATAGAGTATGCAGCCTTACTTTGGCTAACCAGTGCAAGAGCTGTGACGAGCAGCTCTTTTTTTTATGGGCCAAAAGATTGGTTTTTGTTTAAATTAACAGGATAAAATGAAATACATAGTACTTTTAACCTAACACCATTAATAAATGATTCACAAAATATGGGTAATATGCGTGATTGAGATGGAATTTTATTGAGTATACACTTACATTATTAGGAATGAACATTCATTCCGCATCTTGTAAAAAAGGGGTGAACCATGATGATAACTGCAATAAATAAACGAGACAGTATAGTGGCCAGCGCTTTGGTACTATTTGCCGAAAGGGGATATGATGCGACGACGATTCCGATGATTGCTACTTCGGCAGGGGTTGGAGCGGGTACCATCTATCGTTACTTTGAGAATAAGGAAGTGCTGGGCAACAAGATTTTTCAAGA
Organism: Peribacillus sp. NPDC006672; assembly: GCF_050274955.1. Classification (NCBI taxonomy): domain Bacteria; kingdom Bacillati; phylum Bacillota; class Bacilli; order Caryophanales; family Bacillaceae; genus Peribacillus; species Peribacillus sp. NPDC006672. The sequence goes on along the minus strand of NZ_JBNNOR010000004.1, from coordinate 218,991 downwards.
GTACTTGGATATTTTAACTGAAACGATCAAGAATGGATTTCCCTATGATGATTCGATTCGCACTCAGTTCCACCATATTTTCAAATCAATGGTTCATTTTACGAGAGGGCAGGATCAAGCTCTTTATTTTATTAAGATGCATAGTAGAGCCCATTTTTTAAATGAAGATAGTCATGCGAGCTTTCAAAGGCTATTGAATATATTTAAAACTTTCTTTGATTCAGGAAAAGAGAAACATGTAATTAAGGAGCTGCCTTCCTCAGTTTTGATTGCCATCATTTACGGAGCATTTCTTGAGCTTGTCCGCATTGGGGAGCTAGAACCTGAATCAAAACTTTTGACAGATGTGGAAGAAAGTTTTTGGGATGCTGTCCGATTGCACATTTGAGACATTTTCAATAATTAATCGGAATGAACGTTCATTCTGTAATTTAATCTAATAAAAGAGGTGCTAATAAAATGGAAAATACAACACAGTTTCCACAGCCGAAGACATACGGCCCCCTAGGCAGCCTGCCTATTATAGATAAGGATAAACCGCTTCAGTCTTATATGAAGCTGGCACGAGAACTTGGACCGGTTTTTCAATTTCAATTTCCGGGTCGTATTTCTACGTTCGTATCCAGTGCTGCCCTTGCTAAAGAAATTTGTGATGAAACAAGGTTTGATAAGAAAGTCGGCCCTGCACTGCAAAAAGTGAGCGCATTTGGTGGCGATGGTCTCTTCACCAGTGAAACGTCGGAGCCGAACTGGAAAAAGGCGCATAACATTCTGCTGCCCAGCTTTAGCCAGCAGGCAATGAAGGGCTATCATGCTAAAATGGTGGATCTTGCAACCCAACTCATTCAAAAATGGGCTCGCTTGAATCCGGCTGATGAGATTGATGTTCCTGAAGATATGACACGTTTGACCCTGGATACGATTGGTCTTTGCGGGTTCAATTTCCGCTTTAACAGTTTTTATCGGGAGACCACCCATCCTTTTGTCAACAGTATGGTACGTGCGTTGGATGAAGCGATGAGCCAAACGCAGCGACTTGGCATTCAAGATAAACTGATGGTCAAGTCTAAAAAACAATTCAGGGAAGACATTCAATATATGTTCTCTTTAGTGGATGAATTGATTGCTGAACGAAAACAAAATGGTGATCAGGGAGAAGATGACCTTCTTTCCCATATGTTGAAAGGAGTCGATCCTGAAACAGGCGTATCACTGGATGATGAAAATATCCGTTTTCAAATCATTACCTTTTTAATTGCTGGGCATGAAACGACAAGCGGCCTCCTATCGTTTGCAATCTATTTCCTCATGAATAACAGAGACAAGTTAAAAAAAGCACAGAAGGAAGTCGATGAAGTGCTGGGTGACGATGTTCCTGATTACAAACAAGTGAAAAAGCTGAAATATGTCCGTATGGTGCTTAATGAAGTGCTTCGTCTGTGGCCGACAGCTCCGGCGTTTTCCGTTTATGCGAAAGAAGATACCATTTTGGATGAAAAATACAATGTGAAGAAAGGTGATGTGTTCACGCTGCTTATTCCTGAGCTTCACCGTGATCCATCCGTATGGGGTGATGACGTTGAATCGTTCATTCCTGAGCGGTTCGAGAACTTGGATTCTATCCCTTATCATGCTTATAAACCGTTTGGAAACGGGCAGCGAGCCTGTATCGGACAGCAGTTTGCCCTTCATGAAGCGACATTGGTGCTCGGAATGGTTTTACAGCACTTTGACTTGATTGATCATAAAGATTATCAATTGGATGTTAAAGAAACCTTGACTCTCAAACCGGACGGATTGACCATGCGCGTTTCACCTAGAAAGCCGGAGATATCGTTTACCGTTGCTTCTTCAGAACAAAAGTCTGCGGACAAAGGAGCCACGGCATCTTCTATCGAATCTGCACATGGCACACCATTACTCGTCCTGTTTGGATCAAACATGGGAACAGCTGAAGGGATTGCTCGTGATCTTGCTGAAACAGGGAAACGACAAGGCTTCAATGCCAAGGCTGCCCCTTTGAATGATTACACCAATCGACTTCCTCAAGAAGGGGCCGTTCTCATAGTTTCGGCATCTTATAATGGAAATCCCACGGATAATGCGGATGACTTTGTTTCCTGGCTGAAGGAAAGTAATGATGACACTTTGGATGGTGTTCACTATGCGGTCTTTGGCTGCGGAGACCGTAATTGGGCCAATACGTACCAACGTATTCCGGTTTTCATTGATGAACAACTGGAACAAAAAGGAGCAGTGAGGCTGTCAGAAACAGGCTATGGAGATGCAAGCGATGATTTGGAAGGGGATTACGAGAAATGGACAGAAGCCCTTTGGCCAAATCTTGCCGAAACCCTGAACATCGAAGTGAATACGAATGAACGGGAAAGCAGCTCGATTACAATGAACTTCGTAAGTAATGTGAGCGGCACGCCACTCGCCCGCACCCATCATGCATTTACATCGATTGTAAAAAGGAATTTCGAATTACAACATGTAGAAAGCGGAAGAAGTACACGGCATATAGAGCTAACTCTGCCAGAGGGCATTCATTATCAGGAAGGCGACCATCTTGGGGTTCTACCTCAAAATCCATCCGAACTTGTCGAGCGAGTGCTCAGTCGATTCAACCTGAATGGCCAGGATTATGTCAATCTAACTGGGGATTCGGGAAAAGCTACCCATCTTCCTACAGGAAAACCTATAAAACTCGAGGAGTTACTATCCAATCATGTGGAGTTCCAAGAACCCGCCACCCGGTCTCAGATTCGGGCGCTTGCCACTTACACGGTATGTCCTCCCCATGTAAAAGAACTTGAAAATCTTCTCGAGGACAGTACCTATAAACGAGAAATCCTGAACAAGCGCATGACCATGCTTGATCTGACAGAAACGTACCTTGCATGTGAAATCCCATTTGAGCGTTTCCTGGCTTTACTGCCACCTTTAAAAGCAAGATACTACTCTATTTCAAGCTCACCACTCCACAAGGAAGGAGAAGCAAGCATCACGGTCAGCGTCGTCCGTGGGAATGCTTTAAGCGGCAACGGGGAATACAAAGGAATTGCATCGAATTATTTGGCAAAACGCTCTGAGGGCGACAAGGTAGCCTGCTTTATCAATACGCCGCAATCCAATTTCCAGCTTCCAGAACAAACAGAGAAACCAATCATCATGATTGGCCCTGGAACAGGAATTGCACCATTCAGAGGCTTCATTCAGGCTCGTCGCGCTCTTAAGAAAAAAGGTAAAACCCTAGGAGCGGCCCACCTTTACTTTGGATGCCGTAATCCTGAACACGATTTCCTCTATCAAGAAGAACTCGTGCAAGCCGAACAAGAGGGGCTTGTAACACTGCACACCGCTTTCTCAAGATGTCCCGGTCAAGAAAAAACATATGTCCAAAACCGGTTAGCGGAAAACGCTCGAGACATTCTTCCTTTATTAAAAGAAGGAGGACACCTATACATCTGCGGAGACGGAAGCAAAATGGCGCCCGATGTTGAACAAACATTAATCGACAGCTATATGCATCTCTATCAAACAACTAAAGAAGAAGCCACAGAATGGCTGCAATCATTAGAGGAAAATGGCAGATATGCCAAGGATGTTTGGGCAGGAGCATAAATAGCAGGGAGCAGCGATTCCAAGGGGATCGCTGCTTTTTTGTACACGTAAAAATACGAATTCACGAGTATAGAGCATTAATTCACGAGTAAATAGCGGGAATTCACGAGTAAAAAGCAATAATTCACGAGTAAAACAGTAAAATTCACGAGTAAAGAGCAATAATTCACGAGTAAACAGCGGAAATTCACGAGTAAAGGGCGCAAACTAACGAGTAAAATACGAACTCGCGAGTAAATAGCGCAAATTCACGAGTAAAACAGCAAAATTCACGAGTAAAGTACGAATTCAAGAGTAAAATAGCAAATTTCACGAGTAAACAGCGGAAATTCAAGAGTAAACTGCGTAATCTCACTAGTAAAGAGCAAATTTCATGAGTAAACAGCGGAAATTCACTAGTAAAGTACGAACTCACGAGTAAAGAGCAAAACTCACGAGTAAAGAGCAAATTTCATGAGTAAAGTACGAATTCACGAGTAAAACAGCAAAACTCACGAGTAAAGAACGAAATTCACGAGTAAAACAGTAAATTTCACGAGTAAAGTACGAACTCACGAGTAAAGAGCAAAACTCACGAGTAAACAGCAAATTTCATGAGTAAAGTCCGAATTCACGAGTAAACAACGGAAACTAACGAGTAAAGTACGAACTCACGAGTAAATAGCAGAAATTCACGAGTAAAACAGCAAAACTCACGAGTAAATAGCGGGAATTCACGAGTAAAACAGTAAAACTCACGAGTAAACAGAGGAAATTCACTAGTAAAGTGCGAATTCACGAGTAAACAGCGCCACCTCACGAGTAAACAGCGAAATATAGGATTAAATAGCAAAATACACAAGTGAAATAACTATTTTGCACAAAATAGAAGCTATGAAACTTATATCTAATGGGGGAGTTCATTCATTCTTTGACGGAGGACGTTTACGGGTTCATTCATAATTAAAATTTGAGAGTGTGTTAATGATGTATTGTTTGAGGCAGAAGACAAGCCAATGTTTTAATAGTGGTGGGGTTAAACTAACGATAAAGGGGTCACTTTATAAAATGTTTAAGTATACAGTTTGTTTTGTTAAGAAAAATAATGAAATACTCATGCTTAATCGGGAGAAGGCTCCAATTATGGGTGTTTGGAACGGAGTGGGGGGCAAAATCGAGAAAGGTGAAACCCCTGATATAGGTGCACTGCGTGAGGTATTGGAGGAAACGGGCATAGAGGTAGAGACCTTTTTTTCTAAAGGAACGGTAACATGGGAGACCCCGGAAGGTGAACTGGATGGAATATATGTATATTTGTATGAAACGGATGAAGATTTAATATATGAAACACCGAAAAAAACGCGGGAAGGCATTCTGGAATGGAAATAGATTGATTGGATACTCCATCCACATAACCTTGGAATTGCTGAAATGGTTGCACAGTACTTGCCGGTTTTATTGAAAAAAGAAGGAAACTACAGATTCACTTACAAAAATGGTCAAACGTATAATTCATGACTAGTATCCCTTTTTGATCTGACAATTGAATGTTGATTGAATCAAATTAAAACTCGAACTCGAACTCGAACGTGAAGTAATGACATAGTTTGGCGGAATAATATTGACCGAAATCGCAGCTAAGATCAATTGCGTGAACATATTAAAAGATTCCCTGTAACGAACGAAAGTCTAAAAGCTGACTTTGTATAAAATGGTATAATTGGTAGATTGGGATAAGGGGGGGATATTCTTGAAAATAGTTAGAATCATCTTAGGAATCATTGTAATTGCTTTATCAACATCTCAGTTAATTACTGGGAATTCTGAGTTATTACCGTATACCATGTTGTTCCTGGGGTTAATGATGCTGGTGATAGGGTTTATCGAACTTCAAAAGGATCGAAAAGGATTTGCGGGGTATATGTGTCTTGCTGTATCGTTATTTGTTTTCTATGTGGCCATCCAGGGTTTCTTAATATAGAATTCTATTGTTTTTATGAAATTGATTTTAATATGGTCTTTGTTCATCATTGGGGATTTAGACTTAACAAGGGAGTTGCTCTGGCAGCTCTTTTTCTTATGCGCTTAAATATTATGGTGAAATATAGATAAAATGGTTGTGAAAGGATGTTTTTTAGTGGGAATCGCGTGGATCATCATTATTTTTATTAGTTTTTCTCTCTTCATAGATAAATTTTTAAGGAAATGGTTTGGTGTAGGAAAGAAAAAGCTAGCCGAAACCTCTGGTAAGAATGTGGATCGGTGGGGGAGAGCCATCATTGCATCCATTTATTTATGTACTTTCATGTCATTACACTAGTTCAGATCTTGTTAGGGTTAGTAATTATGTATAATTTAGGATTTTTTTATATAGGATGATGGGGCATGATGTTTGGGGAGACAATATGGCTGCTAACGAATATATAACGATGACCCTCCACTAAGCAAAAAGATAAGGATAGTATTTGTATGTAGTATTCAATGGACTCCATATCCTTTGAAACCACCCTCTTTGGACGTGAACATCTAAATCCACATAACTGAATTATAATTAATCAAATTAAGTACAAGTTTGAATGATGCGGATTAGTAGTCCTTATAATATTCAAGAAAAAAATCCCTGGAATTTTGCAGGGATTTTTTTATACATGAGTAATGAGTAATTCCTTAATTTTTGAGATTCCTTTTTCCATTTCGTCAAAGCTTGGATAAGCAAAGGAAAATCGAATAGTAGGTTTATTATCGTTATATATAAATCCAGGATTTATCAATACACCGTTGCTTAAACATTGCTTGAACAGTATCCGCGTATTGATTTTTTTATGAAAAGTAACCCATATAAAAAAGCCGCCAGTTGGAATTGACCATGTTGCATAATCCCTGAAATGTTGATTTAGGAGATGAAGTAAAAAGGCTCTTTTTTGTTTAAGTCCGGTTCTGGTTCTGTTTAAATGTTGCTCGTATAATCCGGAAGACAGTAGTTCTTTAACCAGCATCTGTGATACATAACTAGAACCGTAATCATTTTGCATTCTTAAATCACTAAGGCGGTGTATAACATCTTCAGGACCAACCAACCAACCTATCCGAAGACCTGCTGCAATTGTTTTTGAAAAGCTACCAATATACAAAACTTGTCCTTGTTTATCAAATGTCTTTAATGGTGCAGGGGCAGGTTCATCAATCCATAAGTCCCTGTAAATGTCATCTTCAATGATAGGCAACTGGGAGTATTGGCATTTTTCTATAAGTAGTTGCCTATTCTGTGATGACATAATGGTCGTTGTCGGGTTTTGAAAGGTTGGATTCACATAAAGAGCAGAAAGACTTTTTTTAATTTTCTGTTGAAATAATTCCTCTATATTTAGACCATTTTCATTGATAGAAATCGGTTTTAGGGTCATTCCGGCAGCTCGGAATAAGTAAATGGAGTAAAGGTAAGAGGGGTTTTCTATAAAAACCGTTGACCCTCTTTTCAGTGTGCCGACTGAAATTAGTTTTAGTGCTTGTAGAGCTCCAGAAACAATAAGAATGGATGTGGGGGAAGCATGAATACCGTGTTTCAGTAGATGTTTGCTGATTTCTATTCTTAAATTTATATCCCCAAGTCCAACCCCGTAACCAAATTCATGTAATTGACCAGAGACTTTTTCTGCTGCCTGGGCAATTTCTGAATGTGGAAATAAATCTATTCCTAATTCTCCTTTACTTAAATGGATAATATCCTTTCTATTTTCCATTTCATTAATCTTTTGCACAATATTATCGCTAGGGGGATATAACGCCCATTCCGAAAGATCATTCCAGTTGTGTGGTGAATTAGCAGTCAGTAAAGACCATTGATTATTGACAATGTACACTCCACTTCCAGTTTTTCCTTCGAGTAAGTTCTCGGATTTTAATATTTCAATAGCTGTAATCACAGTACTTCTATTCACGTTAAATTGCTTAGCCATTTCTCGTTGAGTCGGGAGTTTACTGCCAACGGGCCATTCCCCTCTTAAGATTTTTCCCCTGATTAAATCTACTATTTGAAGATATAGAGGTGTTTTACGCATCAATTGTGCCTCCTATCTTAGTGTTCCTGATTGGTTGGATTTTTTATAAGTTAATTGGTCGGAGATTTAGAGACTCAATTGTTTTATTATAACATTTGAAAGTAATCCTAATACAGGGAGAATATAGAAGTGGGCGAAGTTGATGAAAGTAAAGATAAACCCAATGTCAAACAAATGGTAATGGTTTAAAGCATAAAGAAGTCCATTATAGAATGGAGGTTTATTATGAAATGGAAAGTATTTTTAGCTTATAGTGTGACAATCATTCTATGGGGATCTGCGTTTCCTGGAATAAAAGTGGGGCTTCAATCATACAGTCCTGAGCATCTTTCAGTATTGCGTTTACTTATAGGCGCATTTGGCTTAATTATTTTTGCTGCCATAAAAAAAATAAGATTACCGGATTTAAAAGATGTACCGATTATTTTATTGTTAGGTTTTTTAGGATTTGCCGTTTATCATACGGCATTAAGTTTTGGAGAAACATCTGTTAATGCAGGAACTGCCAGTTTACTAGTTTCGACTACCCCTATTTTTTCAGCAATTTTAGCATCCGTTTTTTTGAAGGAAAATTTTTCAATGGTAGGATGGATAGGTTCAATTACTGCATTTTTAGGAGTGGCGATGATTTCCTTTGGAATGGGAGGTTCAGTAGCGGCTTTTGCATTGGGAGCATTATTGATTTTAATAGCTGCATTAGGTGAAAGTTTTTACTTTGTGTTTCAGACTAATTATCTAAAAAAATATGGGGTTCTTCCATTTACCGTTTACACGATTATAGGTGGAGCTTTATTTATGCTGTTTTTCATTCCTGGAATCGGTGCGGAAATTTCAAATGCTTCGGTTTCATCGACATATGCTGTGATTTATTTAGGTCTTTTTCCAACGGTGATTCCGTATTTCGCTCTTGCTTATGTTACTTCAAAAGTTGGGGCATCAGAAGCAACAAGTTCGCTGTATTTGACACCTGCTGTAGCACTTATTATTTCATGGATTTTGTTAGGGGAAATTCCAACCTTGTTAGCTTTATTAGGAGGGGGATTAACTTTAGTTGGTGTGAGTTTATCGAACCTAAATATAAAATCAAAAACGAATGTGAGAAATAAAAGAAAGGGCTATGTTGATTTATAAGTGAAATAAGGTCCAATGGATATAAGACTTTGAACATGAGAGTTGCTTCTTGCAGCTTTTTTTTTTGAATCTAAGAATGAGAGATGTGTTACCTCCTTTTAGACATGAAAGTTTCCGGTTAGAAACAAAGCCTTATTTGGGGATTCAGTAAATAGGCAAAATGGATACTATCAATCAAGGTGTCTACAAATAATAAAGATGATTAAGTACAAAGTCCTATAAAAACTGTGACATTCGAGTTATAATATAGATAATTATTGGAAAAGGAGGTCTTACCATGGACCCATAATGAGTACCAATCCACAGGAACAACCACAGCCTTTTCACTTATATCTCGCATCCCATTATCCCCATCGAAGAGAACACTCGACGCTCCTTCTCAAACAAGAGTGACAGATACCCGCAAAGAAAAGAATCTACATACAAATATACAAACTCCGGCATACGCATAACCCGTTCGAATGAAGAATCGGTCTGTCTGAATCGGCCTGTATTGGATGTGTTTACAAAAAGTTTCGACTAAGTCGAATAAAAAACAGGAAAAGGGGTATGATGATGAAAAAAATGATAGCCATTACGTTAGCCTCCGCATTAATCGTAACGGGGTTTTCCCCATTCGCTTCAAAAGCCAGCGCGAACGACGACATAACCGTATCAATGGATCAATCGGTCAGTCTCACAGATGAACAAATGGAAAGCATTAAGAATTCACCGGATTTCGATTGGGTTGAGGGTGTCGCAGAAGATGGCGAAATGGAATTGACTCTGGATGACGCTCAATTTATCGATTATTTAAGTCTAACCGGGCAGGACGACATCCTCACGCAAGTCAAAGATGAGGGTGGATTGGAACTATATGCCGCGGGTGTAACGAAAATCAAGAAAAATAGTCTTGGCGGGTATGACGTGTATCTATCCAAACTAGTTTGCCAAACGTTAGCTGTCGGCGGAGCCGCTGCCATTGGTGTATTGGTGGCTCTTATACCGGGTATCGGTTGGACTATTGCGGGAGCCGTTTTAGGATCCATGTCCGCGCATTTGGGTGCGAATATCAAAAATGGGAAAGTATTTAGATTTAGCAAGAGTTGGGGATTGAAGTCGGTCTGGAGCCAGTGATGAATGAGCATGTAACGGAATAGAATAAAAAAGACAGAGAGTGTCCAGGAACACTCTCTGTTTTAACGAAACGGGATTCCGTACAAATGGCTTATTTATCGCGCTGTCCCTTGTTTCAATAATTATATCCCTATATGCTAAAGACAAAATAAAATAAGGAGCGTGATTCACGATGGTTCATAGCACGGTTGTCTTTTTTATAGTGGTGTCGACGATTCTGATTGTGGCTCATTATGTGACCAAGATTAAATTGGACAGTTATACCGACCAACCCGTCAAACTCTATTTGATACGAGCCAGCATAGGGATCGTACCGGCTTTTCTTTTAGCCAGTCTTTTATTCTTCATGTTCGCCCTATTTGTAGGTTTGAAATAAAGTTGTACCGTTTATAAAAAAGTTAAACCGTTTTGAAAAAAGTCGAATCGTTTATAAAAAAGTTGCACGTTTTACAGTCATAGTTATTTGTTAGAAGATGCCACGTTGGATAGATATTAACTCAAAATGGATAGTAAAAAGGCTTTTTTGGATAGGGATATTAAGGAAATGGATATCATCGTATCCTTTTTAATCTCATAAAATACGGGTTTACAAGATATTTCTGATCAAACTTTATTTCAAACCAACAAATAATCGTAATGGGGGAGTCGTTCCCCTTATCGTTGGTTGAAAAGAATATGCAGAGTTACTTGGTGGGGATAAAGACTGTTTAAGCACAACGTACTCTCGGTAACGAGATGGGAAGAAAGTGAGACCCTTAACCCGAACCCTTTCAACGCCTATTTGGACACTAAAACAAGCTAAAAAAATACAAAGCTATACTCGACGAAAAGTCTGCTGAATTGAAGTGAACCCAAAAAGTTAGACACTTTATTTAATTAGCCAGCCTTGAGGGCATGAACCCGGTAATCTACCGGGCTCATGCCTTTTAATGTGCGCCCGGCATGCGCATGAACTATAGGGTGCAAGTCCCGAACCCCGAAGACAGAAGTAGAGGTTAGCCAAGAGCAAGGGTGTCCGTGGTGACGCGGAATCTGAAGAAAGCTGGATAGGCATTCTCTGCACGTAAGTATTCTAATTCTGCAAGAAGTGCTTCTTGAGAGCCTTTAGCTGGCGATGTTTTCTTGGTTTCTTTTTTCATGGATAGACGCCCCTTTTTCTTTGGTTTAAGGGCGTCTATACCTCCTTCCTTCAACTGATTTGCCCAATTCAAAAGTGTAGAATCGGAAGGAAGATTATAGTGTACAGCGGTAGCGCTGATCGATGCCCCATTTTCGTTCATATATGTAAGTACCTCTAGTTTAAAGGGAAGAGTGTAATTTGTATAGGATGAAGCAAGTCCTTCCATCCCATGTTCAAGATAGCGAGCGACCCATCCTTTCAGAGGGGATAAACTTACATTTCTTTCTTGTGCAATGGATTTATAGGTTTTTTTCCCTTCCAAGTACTCTAAAACTGCATGTGATTTTTCGTCCTTCGTATATTTAGTCAAAAAAACTGCACCTCCAATTGTTAGATGTTGTCTAACAATTGGGGTGCAGTTCAAATAAGCAGGCTTTTTTTATTACATAATGGTTGTTTTTTATTCAAATTTAAACAATTTTATTTTTCAAGTAGTTCATTTTTGGACGTAGCCGTGCAGATTTAAACAACTTTATTATTACTACACACAAGGAGGATTGCAGCGGGTAGCTAATGAATATATATAGCAAACGATTCAATGGGAGGAGTCTATCATGAAGGTTAATCAAAGAAAAATAAATAATAATGAAAAAGAAGTTTCATACACACATATTGAAAATGGGAGTCGAGCCGTTTGTTTTATGTTTTCAGGTGCGGGCTATACGTATGAGAAGCCGTTATTTTATTATTCGACAATGCTCATGCTTCAAAATCAGTTTGATGTCGTGCATATTCATTACTCTTACGACCAGGATATATTCAAGCATCCTTTGGTGGATATCACAAAAGTGATCGTTAATGATATCAATCCCGTCCTTACTGAAGTACTTCGAAATAATGAATATCAAGAAACTGTGTTTCTGGGCAAATCACTTGGCACCATACCCATCATCAACGGAATTATGAAAAGTGAGCAGTTCATGAATTCCAAAATGATTTTGCTTACACCGCTATTGAAGTTCGATTCTATTTTTGAAGAGCTATTGAGCAGCAATCATTCAGCACATATAGTAATAGGAGAAAAAGATCATCATTATATTCCAGGTAAAATTCAAATGATAGAGAATAAAACGAATATAAGCATGGATCAAGTCCCTAATGCTAATCATTCTTTGGATATTGAACCTTTGCATGCTTCAAGGTCGATTACGATGCTAGAAGGTGTAATGAAAAGAATGGAAGAGTTCTTAAAGATAGGATAGAAAGAACTAACGAACCTTGAGCGGATAGCCAGTTATGTTGAATCTGAATGCATGGTTTTGATCATTCATAATTCAGCCCGCAATCAAACTACAGGCGAATTGAAAAAGAAAAAATAATTTCGATTATTATTAGAATATAGTGAATATTAACCGTTTTTGTCGAAGGAGATCCAGAAAAAGTAATGAAACTTTTTCAGTGCGGTAACAAGGATTCAAGATAAAATCACTGGAAAGAGAAAGTGAGGGAGATAGTATGTTCAAAAAATTATTCGGTAAAAAAGAAAAGGTTGAACAACTGCTTGCTCCTATAAATGGACAAGTTATAAATATTGAAAATGTTCCCGATCCGGTGTTTTCCGGGAAGTTAATGGGGGACGGAATAGCGATTCTTCCTGAGGAGGGGGTGGTTGTATCTCCTATTGATGCAGAGGTGATCCAGGTTTTTCCTACTAAGCATGCTTTAGGCCTCCGCACAAAGCATGGCATAGAATTGTTAATTCATATTGGTTTAGATACAGTTAATCTTAAAGGTGAGGGATTTGAAGTCCATGTCGCAGAAGGGAAAAATGTAAAAGCAGGAGACAAACTTGTTACATTTGATATCGAACTTCTAAAATCCAAAGTTCCAAGCATCATAACTCCGATTATTATCACGAATGGCGAGCTAGTTGAAAAACTGGAAAAAACAAATATCACCCAAGCAAATAGTAACGAAACAGCGATTATGAGTGTTCATTTGAAGTAAGGTAATAGGTGCCTAATTTAGCATGGAAATGTATAGTAGATTGAGAATGATAAGGCATTAAACCCAATTCATTCATTGATTCTACAAGTTTAGCTTCACGGGTGCTTACGTTCGGCGATGGTTCTTGAATTGGTTTTGTTGTGGATACCAGCAGTGATCTATCCTTTTTCTGTTGCGGGCAGGATTATCGGAAAGTGCAGCGAATAGTAGGTGAATGAACATAAAATAAATCAAGTAAGGGTGAATTTGATGGGAGTTCAAGCAGAAAAGATCTTTGTAAACTTGCCTGTTAAAGATTTGGATGCCTCAATAGAATTTTTCACAAAGGTGGGCTTTGAGTTTAACGAGCAAATGACCAATGAAAATGCAACATGCATGGTTATCAGTGAGTCTATATATATCATGTTATTGGTTAAAGATTACTTTAAAACGTTTACCAAGAAGGAAATTCCGGATCCAGCAGCAAGTACGGAAGCCATCGTGGCCCTATCGGTTAAAAGTAAGGAAGATGTGGATGAGGTCGTGAATAGGGCACTCGATGCTGGCGGAAAGCCTTTTAATGAAGCCATCGATCATGGTTTCATGTACGGTTGGAGTTTTCTGGATATCGATGGGCATTCTTGGGAAGTTTTTTACATGGACGAAAGCGGATTTAATCAAAATTAAATCAAATGCAAGGCACACTCCTTCACTTTGGGCTGTGTCTTTTTTTGAAGTCAAAATGATTGCCTGCTAGAAGTAGGAACCAAGTAAGACAAAGCAGGGGAAGGTGAGAAGAAATAAAGTTCCCAACAAAAATCGGTACTGATGATGAAGGATGAACAATATTAAAACCCTTCCCACTTAAATTCATCTGAATTCAATTCTTCATCTAAAAAAACTACTTCGTATTCTTCTGCATTTTCATATTCCTCTAATAAACGATAATATTCTTCTGTACTTAAAGAATCGTCTTAAGAAGATTGAGCAGAAACAAGATCCTGTAAGGGTAGTCCAGTAAAGACTAATAATAGTGCTAACAAAACAGAAACAGGAACTTTTAATAAGTTGAATAAATTGTTAAGAATTATTTTTCTCCTTTTCCTTGTAAACCTATTTTTTTATCCAAATACTTTTCAATTTTATACGCTGCTTTTTGAACCGTTTTATCAAAATCTAAACCTTGATACTCCTTAAACCTATCTAAAACACGCTTTACTTCTAAATAAGGAATATCTTCCACCATAGTAAGATTTAATTTTTTCATCAAGGAAGTTAAAATTTCATAAACATTGATTTCATCATCCTCTTCTATAAAGCTAACACCCCGTTCAACTTGTTGTAAAAACCAATTTATATCACAAGGATTATCCGAAAAAAACGATAAACCATCACTAACATCTACTGATGTTGTAGCATTTTCAACATCTTTCTTTGTATAAACAACATTAAGTCTATATACATCTTCTTTATCGTCATCCACTTCTTCAAATTCTGGCTTGCTTAACTTATCAACAAACTCTGTGAAATTTTGTGCGATTTTCACATCTAAATTTTGTTCTGTATCAATATATACAACAGGTGGATCTATTTTTTCTGCACCACGGTAATCTAAAGCAAACCAGGAATGACCATCTCCACTCAACAAGATTAAGTCATTAGGTAATCCCCATTCTTTAACAAAATAAAATGTTTGTCCTATCCCATCTTTTTCAGAGATTCCATATAAAAAATCAACAATAAGCTCTCCATCTTCAATAGTTGAGTCACATGGAAAAATTCTATATTCTAATTCTCCCCCGTTCTTTATTTTCATCAACTCAATATAAGATGTTGGTAATTTAAATTTAAATAAATGCTCAACTCTTTTTATTTCTTCATCTGTCAATTCATCTAATTCATGTTCATCTAACACATAATGAGTCCATATATGTTGAAACATTCCAACACTCCTTCTTTAAATTTTTTTTATACCTCAATAAGGGATATATTTACCTTCCTAACATTAAACCAATTAACAAAAAATGTGAGAAGGGATTGCTAGTTTATGGGCAAAAAACTTTGCACTATTATTCTATCGGTTTAGTTCAGAAGGATGTCATAGAAAACTGTCTTTAATAAAAGGACCCTTCGCATTCCGTAGCAGTCATCTTAAATGAAGTTTATTCATAACAATACAGGGCTAATATCTTTCCACTCATAAACCAATAGATTTAATTCAGCACCAGCCATTTTGATTTTTTCGGTTTTAAGCAATTCAGCACCAAAAGCCTCATAGAAAAATTGAGAGTTATTATCTTCAAGCACCTCAACGAAAATTGTCTGGAAGTCCAGTTCTTCAAATTTAAAAAATAATTCTTTGATGAGTTTCTTTCCTATCCCCATTCTTTGAAAATTTTCGAGGATATATATCGCAGTTAAATCACCCGAATCTTCAACTTTATTCGTTTCCCTTTTTCCGCCACTTATAAATCCGACTATTTTTCCCTCGGTATTTTCTGCCACATAAACATGGTTTCCATCATTAGATATATTCTTTATCCATAAGTCTTTCCTTTTCCCATAAGACAGTTTATCTAAAAAATCACTAGGCATTATATTTTTATATGTGGTTCGCCAGCAATCCACATGGACTATTGCTATACCTTCAGCATCAGCAACCGTTGCCTTTCTTACTAACAAATTAATCTCCCCCTTTATTGGTTAAATGAAAAAACGTGGTTCAAATAGGTAAATTCAACTTTTCCAACATTGACGCACTGAATTCAGGAGTATGTTCCATATAAAAAGGATAACTATCCCTAAGTATAAATAGTTTCTTAGAGTCATTTAAAAAAGTGTGATCCATTTGTTTGGTTAGCTCATCAAAAAACCGTTTATCGGGTGTGCCGAACGTCACCGCCATTTTTGGCGGTAAGGCCTTCATGGCAATAGGGATCCAAGGCCTTTGTTTTGAAACCACTATTGCATGTGCTGTGCCGCTAATTACGAAATTAAATATATCTTGATCTTGTTCCGTTTTCATACCAAAGGTACTTTTCAGCCAATCGCGTAAGTTTGGTACCGAATCCACAGGGAAGCCAATCTCTCTTAAATAAAGTGTTCTTAACTTTCCGGATGCCTTCAGTTCATCCTCATTTACATAATCATGGGCAATGATTTCGAGAAGGTGACCATCTCCATCACGAAAATATAGATTTTTTCTTCCGTTCGTTTCGTCGATATACTGACCCTGTTCTTGTCTTAGGACCAATAATCCGGATTGTTGGATAAATGATGCCGCTTCATCAAATTGGGAATATGGGACTTGAAATGCAAAGTGTGCTGGAGAAATGGGTTCAAACGTTTCTTTAAAACTCAACGTAGTAAAGGGCGTCAGCTGAAACTGAATGAACTCTTTAGATTCTGATAAAATGGGGAGCTGCAGACGGATAGCGTAGCATTGCTTTACACCCTCAATAGATACTGTCAGTAATTCTAAATCTGCAAAATGAGTAATCAGTATTTTCACTCCTTTTCTTCTAGTTAGCTCTACCTTCTATTTTTTACTAATATTATCCATTTTACAACTAATCTGCCCGGGATAGTCCAAGAAAATAAACACTTCTTTCGACAGAGCCTAATATGGAATAATTGTTAATGATTACTATTATATGATACTATTGCCCTAGTTCGTTTAACGTGAGGGAAGGTGTAGGATGAAGCGGATTTTCCGTAATAAAATATTTTATTTATTAATCTTCTTGGTTATCTTGGGGATTGTGTTTATTTTTAATAATGACAATGAACCGACTGAGGAATTAACTGAAGATGAATTCTTCACAATTTTAGAGGATGGCAAAGTGACATTTTTGAAGTTGGAGCCCCAAAAAAGAGTTTTTGAAATAAGCGGGCAGCTGAAAGGTTATGAAAAGGATCAATATTTTATCGCGACTGTCCCAAATAGTGAAATTTCGATGAATAGAATGAATAACGCTGCAGAAGAACATAATATAGAAAAAATTGTGGTCATGCCACAAGACACAGAGACAAGCAGATGGGTCACCCTTTTTACAACGGCCATTCCGATCATGATCATTTTCATCCTGTTTTCCGCTATTTTACTATTGGTCTTTGTTATAAAAAGAATGAACCATTTTAAATGATGCAAAAACTCGCTTTTCCAATTGGATGGTTTGTGTGTTCATTGAAATGAAAATCATTAAAGGAAATCGAAGAAAACTGGTGTGAACAAAATTTGGCAAAAGCTATTAAAACGGTTTAAGTTGGCCATTCACAAAGGCCAAATATTCACTTCAAGAAATGAAAAGAGATTAACCTTTAAATTGATATTGAAGTTTGCTGAATAGTTTGATAGAATAAAATAAATCAAAAGACTATGTGCAACTGGCGAAACACGGATAACCGTGAGGGAACACATAGTGTCGTAGCCGTTCGCCTGGGCAGAGGTAAGGGATTTTATCCCTTGCCTCTTTCTGTTTATTAACAGAGGATAGTGAAGTTTTAAAGAATGCAGATTTCCATGGGCGAAAAATATTGTCAATATTTCGATATTTAAAAACTATCATAACCAAAAGGGGACAAACAAGATGAGCACAATTCTTTTAGAAAAAGTGAAAACGATCAAAACGTTAAATAATATTGCTGAAAGCGGGCTAAATGTATTCAATAAAGGTGACTTTACGGTCGACAATGACAGTGAAAACCCTGATGCGATCGTTGTTCGCAGCTTTAACATGCATACAATGGAATTCGGCGATCAATTAAAAGCAATCGCAAGGGCAGGGGCAGGAGTCAATAATATTCCGGTCGACAAATGTACCGAGCAAGGAATCGTTGTTTTTAATACACCTGGTGCTAACGCTAACGCTGTAAAAGAAATGGTACTGACAACATTAATGGCTTCATCCCGTAACCTTTTTGCAGGTGTGGCCTGGACAAAAACTTTAGAAGGCGAAGGAGAACAAATTCCAAAGCTTGTAGAAGCAGGAAAGAAACAATTTGTTGGAAAAGAAATCAAGGGAAAAACTCTGGGGGTAATCGGTTTAGGTGCGATCGGTGCGCTTGTGGCGAATGATGCCCTGGATTTAGACATGGATGTAATTGGGTTTGACCCGTTCATCTCTGTCGATACAGCCTGGAATTTATCTCGCAATGTACAGCGCGCCATGACGATTGAAGAATTGTTTGCAGAATCTGATTACATCACTGTACACGTTCCATTAACGGATGACACACGAGGAATGTTTAACCAAGAAACATTTGGCATCATGAAGCCAGGCGTTCATATTTTGAACTTCTCTCGTGGTGAGCTAGTGAATGAAAGTGATATGGAAGCTGCACTTGAAAGCGGGAAAGTTGGCAAGTTCATTACAGACTTCCCGAATGAAAACGTGCTGAAAATGAAAAATGTCGTTCCAATTCCGCACCTTGGTGCCTCTACGCAAGAATCAGAGGAAAACTGTGCCATCATGGCAGCTCGTCAGGTGAAGGGATTTTTAGAAACGGGGAACATCAAGAACTCAGTGAATTTCCCGAATACTTCCATTCCATATACAGGAAATCGTCGTGTGGCAGCATTCCATGAAAACGTTCCGAACATGGTTGGGCAAATCACACTGGCTGTATCAAGCTTTAATTTGAACATCGCTGACATGGTTAATAGAAGCCGTGGAGGGTATGCATATACGATCATCGACATTGATGGTGAAGTAAACGGCGATATCATTCCTGGCTTGGAAGAAAAAATCAAACAAATCGAAGGCATCGTTACAACCCGTATTATCTAATTTGAACAGGAAGACTTTCTTGCTCAAATAATAAGTGAAAGCCCCAATTCCTTTACGGAGCTGGGGCTTTTTTTTAGGCCTTGTTCATGATTTTTGTGATAAAAATGCCAAGTTATTGCGTGTTGAGAATCTAGGGTTTAAAACGGAACATATCCTGGTAGCACAATAGATTCAGTTAGGTCAACTTCCTCAAATCACGAATGCTAAGCATGGAAATTCTTCAATCAAAAACCTGTTATGGTTTCACATCCGGATTTTCTTCATAATGTACAAACAACATCAAGTAGATTGCGAATAGAAGATGCAAATAAAGTGGAATATTCTTATCGTTTTGAACGACAACAAATATGTAAATACCATATAGCAAAATTGGAATGGTTAAAAGGATTCTCAGCGTAGTCATAGGTCATCCTCCCAAGTCTATCCTCGAATAATAATACATCAAGCAGTTAAGCCACTTGAAAATCATTTTCTGCTATTGCGTTCACTAAACTTGTACAATTATTTTCCTTAATAACATCTGGTCAGTTGAATTGCAAGTGAAAATGATAAGGAGTCACTTGGTGCGAAATCCCTAAATGCTCTGCCATCCTGTCAGTTCAATAAGGCGTTGGGTAATTTGCTATCGTAAAAGAATCGTCCCAATGAGATACAGAGACGATTCCTTAAGTTAAACACCATTTCTACACAGAATGATTACCCTATATCAACTTCCCATCAAATTCTGATGAAGGGTAGTCGATGTTAAAAAAGCTCCAACAGGAGGTAATTGCTCGGTATAGGCGCTACCGCTAGCAGGAAATTGATTCAAAGGTAAATCAGTAGTGGCAATCCAAGACCCAGACTCACCTGCTTGCAGAGAAGGAGGCTTCATGAGAAAACGTCCTTGTAGAATAAAATGCCGAATCCTAATCTGGTTATCATCAATCATGGTTAAATTGCCAGAGAATGTGGCATAAGGTGAATCAAATGAAATTTGTTTAGTGCCCTCATTCCAAAATCCATTTATCGGAATAGGTGTACCCCGAAAATTAATTGTACCCATTACCCTGTTATCCGTAATAGAGTTAATGGAAAGTGTACCCAAAATGATCGTTCTGCCAGCTATTGAAGCGTGGATACCCCATACTGATGGGAATGGAAAGCTAACCGAAGCAGTACCCTGTGAAGTTACCAATGCTATGCCCTCCTTTAAATGTTGTTATGTTCTGAGGAAGCTTCCTTGTTTAAAGATACAATCCAGTATATGCAGCACGGGCAGAATAATCCAATAAACAAAGGTGAAGTATTATATCCCTGCCTGAAAAAAAGGATTTGAACGGGTCGCAAGGAATGGAATGAAGGGAAATGAGGTGAATACGGCGAAAGTAATCTATAGAAATGTGTTGAAGAAAAGCAGCACTCTTAAAAGAAATGGTATAGATCGTAAAAAACTTTAAAGGAGTGACGAATATGCATAATAAGGATTGTTCCAAAAAGTGTCAGTGTTTCATCGTACCTAACTATATTCTTGAGAATTTGGCACAAAATGATGTGGAAGAAGCACGGATCAGTTTAGCAAAAAGCCGTCATATGCGCAGGCGCAGAATCTTAAAAGAATATGATATTGACGGTGTTATCGCTTTAACTGATGCAGGAGCTGGACCTCGTGGAGAATCTGCCCGCCATGTTTATGATTGCAAGGGAGGAACGAAACTCCGGGAGAATGAGGTCAGGAAAGAAGGGGATCGATCAAGTGCAGACCCAGTAGTTAACGCTGCATATGATTATAGCGGAGTTGTGCGTGACTACTTCAAGGATGTCTTGCACCGTAATTCAATTGATGACCAAGGACTTGATCTCATTCTGAACGTTCATTATGGGAATAAATTCACGAATGCCTATTGGGACGGGGATGAAATGGTATTTGGTGACGGCGATGGGGTCATCTTTAGCAATTTTGCCAATTCACTCGATGTTATTGGACACGAACTTACACATGGGGTTACGCAGTTCACCAGTGGATTGGAGTATGATGGTCAGTCTGGGGCTTTGAATGAACATCTTTCGGACGTGTTTGGAATTGCCATAAAACAATTTCATTTAAAGCAAACAGCGGGAGATGCAGATTGGCTAATCGGTGCTGATATAATGGGACCAACATTGAAAGGACAGGCCCTCCGTTCGATGAAAGCACCAGGTACTGCATTTGACAATAAGTTAATGGGGAAAGATTTGCAGCCTGATCACATGAGGAACTTCTATAAAGGAGATCAAGATAATCATGGTGTCCATATCAATAGCGGCATACCAAACAAGGCCTTTTATCTAGTATCGATGGAGATCGGAACGGACAAAGCGGCTTTGATCTGGTTCAATGCGATGCAGAATTTATTTGCAACGGCAAACTTCAATCAATTCGTACAAATTGTCATCAAGGCAGCGCAAAAACTTGTTGATAGTGGAGAAGTTACGAAATCAGCTGTAGAGGCAATTGAAAATGCTTTTAAAGCGGTTGGACTGCCTGAGTAGTCATATTCAATGAATAGGAGGCTTCATTTAACATGCATATCCAATTTAGCTGCATAGGGGGATTTGCCAACCTCGACTTGAACTTTCAGATAGACACAGATGAATTGCCAGATGGGAAAAATGAGGAATTACAGAATTTAATGAAGACAGCTGACCTTCCTAATGCTCACCTAAGTAAAATGGCTGGAGCCAAAGGCCAAGGAGCGGACTCGTTTTCATACAAGCTGGATATAGCCGATGAAAAGCAGAAACAGTCCTTCTCATTTACTGACACAACAGCCCCGGAGGAAGTACGGCCGTTATTGGATTACTTACGTAACTTAGCCATTGAAATAAAGATGGCAGAATAGAATAACTTTAATCACGTAAAAAAGTCTATCATCCAGATAGACTTTTTTACGTGGTCTTAAAACTTCACAAAAATGTCATTTCATTTCACTTTTTACATGGATTTTGGCTGTTAGTTCTCAAAATGGACACAAAATAATAAGAAATTATCGATCTAGAGTTGTAGATTTGAAAAGGAAATTGGAAATTATAGCTCTTTTATGAAAACTTGTAAAGAGTTAGCCAGTCAAACAGGTAATTGAGTCACAATAGTGAACGAATTTTGAAAGAGGTACAAACAGAGCAGTTTTACAAAAAATGCATAAAATAGGATAATGGTCGCAGAGAGGTGAAGTGAATGATTTATCAAGAAATGAAAGTGACGATACCCGGAAACAGCTATACCCAATTCGGAAAGAGAATATTGATCTCGCAAATCCAATTCTCCACATTGGAGGCAATATTCGAAGTCGATGAGGCGGTTCAAAGAAAGCTTGATCTTAATAGAAGGACTGAAATCAGGGAGTTCATCATCGATTCTGTATCGGAAGGGGACTTTTATTTTTCCCCGTTCATCTTTTCGAGCAGGGGCGCGATCAAAGAAGTGACTGATGGCGGGGAACTGCCGCCAGGAAGCAAAATATACATACTTGATGGACAGCATAGGACTTTTGCCCTCATTTCAGCCATCAGTCACTTAAGGGCGCGGAAGGAAACGGAAGAAGAAATCGGTAACTTTAAGCAAGCGGAAAAGCTTCAAAATCAAATTGATAAGTTAAAGACCTATTGTTAAAGACCTATCCCGTCACCATTCAAATCTATTTAAATCTGGAAACACATGAAGAAAGACAGCTATTCAATGATATTAATACGAAGCGAAAGGAACCGCATATAGGATTGGTGATGAAGTACGATCAGCGGGATGAATATGCAGAACTGACACGGGATATTGCCAGGATACTAGAAAGTAAGATGGAGATAGAAGCCACCCTTTCGAGGATAACCGTGGACTGTACGGCATTGACTTCGCTGACGATCATGCGGCGTTGTCTTATCGCTTTATTTGAAGGAAACGTCTCTGTGAAGACGGGTAAAGCCAATTATGGTGATGTAACCAAAGACGAAATCATCAGCATTGCAACCGCATTTTTCGAATCATGGCTGGAAATCTTTCCGAAGAAGATGGCAGACCGGAAAACATTCACATCCGGCTATTCCGGCATACAAATAGCCCTTGCCCAAACGATCCACCAACTCCACAAACATCATGAAATCCCCTATGAAGAAGCAATCAATCACATGCTGCCGTTGAAAAAATCCTGCACTTGGAAGCATGAGGATGCCTTGTTTTCACACATCTACGATCCCTTTAAAAAAAGAGTCAAAAACCATTCGACTACAAATGCCATCCAGAAAACGGCTCTAGAGTTCAAACGAAAAATAGAACAGGAAGGAGGATGGCTCCATGATTCTAGGTGAATTGGACCGGAAAAGAAGGAGAATGGTTTCCTGCTCAATCATGGAACTGGTCCACATGTATCGCAATGGAAAAATCGCCACTAGGGAAATCAACCAACTGCGGGTCCGGTCGATCAAGAACTATCTGTTGGATAATGCTTTAACGAAAAATATCTATCTCCCGCCACTCGTTGCTAACAGCAGGGAAGGAACCATCCTTAATGGAGAAGCGTTCGAACTATCGATCATCGATGGAACCCAACGAATTGCGGCCTTCGCACAATTGGAGGACAGTATCCTTAAAGCGTTAAAGAAGGATGAAGAAAAAGTAAAACAAGCTTACGAACTGGATTCACTCATGAAGGACAGCTCGATTGCCATCCAAGTATTTGAAGGGCTTACACAAGCGGAAGAATCCCAGCTCTATCTGGATCTTAATCTAAAAGGCAAGAAAGTGGCCCTTTCCAAACGGATTTCATTCGACTCGCGAAACAATCTCAACGTCATTACCAATCAGGTGCTTCATACCCATCAATCGTTAAAAACAGCCGGTGTCGAACTTGAAAAGCGTTCCATCAACCGTCCAGCCAATAAAAACCTGCTATCGCTATCGCAATTGAGGCAGGTCATCGGCATCTTCATGACTGGGAAGGCACACGTAAACATCGAAGAGAAAGTATCATCAAGTCCGCTTTCTAACAGTGAATACATCACACTCATTCATTTATATCTTAATGAACTATTCGACATATACCCGGCAGAACAGATGGGAGATTACACAAAATGCATGCTTGCCAGCTACCCGCTTTTCGTTGCTGTTGCACTTTATGCCAATGACAAAATGGAAAACCAGCATATCAAACAAAGACAACAGCTCATTTCGACGAGAATGTCAAAATTGAAAGAGGTGGACTGGAGCCCTGCCAATCCCATTTGGAAGGAGTTTAAAGGAACGTACAAAGGACGGCCGCCATTATTTCACCTAAGCAAAGATAAAAACAATATCGAAGAGCTAGTACGTTGGCTGTATAGCTGTTGAGGAGGTGAGGGAAATGTGATTTTGAAAACAGTAAAAAACCCCTAGGTGAGTACGTCCGCACAGACAATCACCTAAGGGCATGCGAGCAGGAGTATACCTGCCTCTATAACCAGTATACTCCTAAAAAATGAATAGTGAAATGGAGAGTGAATGGAATGAACATTCGAAAAAACTATTTATTGAATATGGAAACGGTGGGAATGATGGAGTGTTACGATTCCGATGGTGTCGAGATGACCACGGTAGTGGAAGGAGAGAACACATTCCATGTTGCACAACCGCGCCAGGAAATCCTGAATAGCACGCTAAACCACTTTGGCTTGGATCTGGATGGCGGGCTTGCAGCAGCCAAATCCGTACTTGGCGGTAAATACAGGCTTCCCGTCTGCATAAACGCACAGCTGGGAATTGTCTGGTTCTCCTCCCGCTCTTTCCGGAAAAGAGGAGGGGTCTGGTTTTCCTATTCACATTAGTGACTTCGAGGAAATGAACGAAAAAGAAACATTGGTCCACACAAACTATGGCCATTGCCTTCCTGTATCCTTAAGCAAAAATCAGCTTGCCTTCAAAAGGGACCAAGCAGCCTATCTGCATACGACCTTCCATGGACGCTCTTTGGGCAAAAAAAGCTTTTACTACGAGCCGGGAAGCGGAATTACCTTTTGCAAAGAACCTGGGGAGGTTCAATACAGAGTGAAAGGGAAGGAATAATAAGTGTAATGTAAGAGCATGATTTCTTCTGAAATCATGCTCTTAAAGGTGTCTACTGTAATCAAACAGAAGGAATTATTCCGTCTGCATAATGCGAATATTGGATCATTTCCTTTTTGTTTTGAACGGATTCTTCAATGGCTTCTCAGTTGGTAGAATAAAGTATTTCTTCAAGGGCATCAACATGTTATCATCCTTTTAACGATCTTAGCTTCATTCTACTCTGGATTTATTGTGATAAAAATCACACTGGTTTCCAACGTGCATGTGAAAAGAGATGTGGTGAACAGATGCATCCGGAGTATAATAAAGAAGTGCATTGCGCAGAGTACAAGCTACCAGACAATAGAATTATATAGAGTTATTGGGGGTGAAAGCATCTTTGAATTATTGATCATCATGACAGAGCGGCTCGGTATTATCGTGACGATCGCTTTTATCGTGACACGTTTTCGCTTTTTTCGGCAAATGTTAAATGAAGATAATTTAAATAGAAAACAGCGCGTTAAGGCGATCCTGTTTTTTGGTGTATTTGGGATTATAGGCACCTATACAGGCATAACAATAAACTTCGATTCACTTGAAACGGGTCGATGGGTCAATACGGTCGGGGAAGATGAAGCCATTGCCAATTCTCGTGTCATCGGTGTTGTTCTTGCCGGTTTATTCGGCGGCTGGCCCATTGGATTGGGGGCCGGTTTGGTGGCGGGTATCCACCGATTTACGTTAGGTGGATTCACGGCGTTATCATGCGGGTTTGCAACAATCGTGGCGGGGCTGCTTGCTGGACTTTTCTTCAAAGTAAATAAGCATGTCAAGCTTTTAACGGCTTTCATGATTGGGGCAGCGGCAGAGGCGATTCAGATGATCATTATCGTTCTAATGTCCAAGCCATTCGATAAGGCACTCTCCATTGTAGAGCATATTGGCATTCCGATGATCATTGCAAACGGCTTAGGCAGTGCTTTATTTTTATTAATCATAAAAAGTGTCGTAAACGAAGAGGAAAAGGCAGCCGCATTGCAGGCACAGAAATCGTTGAGAATTGCGAGGAAAACACTCGGTTATATGCGCCAAGGAATGAATGAACAGTCTGCGATAGCCGTGTGCAGGATTCTATTCGAAGAAGTGAAAGCAAGTGCGATTGCCATTACCAATGAAACGAAAATCCTCGCCCATATCGGGTTAGGGGGCGACCATCACTCTCCGGGCCGTCCGCTGCAGACAGAGATTACACGCCAAGTGATTGAAGGTGGAGACTTAATTGTTGTAGGTAAGCGGGATATTCATTGCCAAGAATCGAATTGTCCGCTTCAAGCTGTAATTATAGGGCCACTTAAACAAGGGAACAAGACAGTCGGTACATTAAAATTATATTTTCGTAATGAAAAAGAAATTAATAATGTAGATATAGAGCTAATGTCAGGACTTAGCATGCTGCTTAGTTATCAATTGGAAGTTTCACAGCTTGATGAAGCACATGAACTGGCGAAGGAGGCCGAAATTAGGGCCCTTCAAGCTCAAATCAATCCGCATTTCCTTTTCAATGCCTTGAATACTGTCATATCATTAACGAGAATTGATCAAAACAAAGCCAGGAAAATGCTGCTGAGTTTATCTCAGTATTTCAGACAGAACCTTGCAGGAACAACGAAGGAATGGACTACATTATCAGAAGAGATTCAGCATGTCCAGTCTTATGCGAATATTGAAAAAATGCGGTTCGTCGATAAATTACAGATTACGTATAGTGTTGATGAAGAAGTGTTGTCGGCCAAAATTCCCCCACTTACGCTGCAGCCATTAATCGAAAATGCCATACACCATGGATTTAAGAACAAAACGGAGGATTGCTTAATCACTGTTAAAGCAAAAAATGAATCTGCTTCACATGTTCGGATTGTCATCAAAGATAATGGTACCGGAATCGATCCTGAACGATTACAGAAGCTAGGTCATGAAATGATTGTATCGAAAAGCGGTACAGGCATAGCGCTTTATAATGTTAATAAACGCCTTACGATGATGTTGGGTCAGGACTCCGCTTTACATATAAAAAGTGAGCATGAAAAGGGAACGGAAATATCCTTTATGATTCCAAAGGGAATAATGGAAGAAAGCAGGTGAGAATATGAATGCAGCCATTCGAACACTGGTCATCGATGATGAACGCTATAGCCGGGAGGAACTGATTCATCTATTGAAGCAACATCCGTCCATTGACGTAATTGGTGAGGGGGAATCGGGAGAACAAGCAATCCTAAAGACAATGCAAATGCAGCCTGACGCGATCTTCCTCGATGTTGAAATGCCGATCATGAATGGCATGGATGCAGCGAAAGCTTTACGCGAACTGAAAAATGTCCCGAAACTAGTCTTTACAACCGCATATCCTCAGTTTGGAGTAGAGGCTTTTCGGTTGGATGCAGTAGACTATTTATTAAAGCCTTATGATGAAGATCAACTAGCAGAAACGATAAGCCGTCTTGAGAAATTATGTCTTAAGCCAGAGGATAACAAGCCGGTCAAATCAGCAGGGAGGCTGGCAGTCGAGGTGGAGGGAGAAATTCTATACCTCCATCCAAATGACATCATTTACATTTCACGCGAAGATAAAGTTTCGAAAATCGTTACGACAGAACAAGAATATGAAGTGAAAACGACGGTTAAAGAACTTGAAGAAAGGTTGAGAGAATTTCCATTTTTCCGGATTCATAAAAGCCACTTGGTGCATTTAGACTATGTAAAGCGTCTTACTCCATGGTTTAACGGTGCTTATCAGCTGGAGCTGAATGGACGCGATGAGTTGCTTCCCGTAAGCAGAAACTATGCGAAAGCTTTCCGAGCTACATTAGAACTATAAGTAAATGTGACTAATTTTTGAACTTTTTACATCTTAATTAGTAAAATGAACATCTTAACTTGCTAAATCGACATGATACAAAGAATTCGCTCTTTTCTGTCTATTCCTCCTTTATACTACTTGTAAGCGATTACAAAGGAGGTTATATAGATGTATACATTTATAGCCGGAGTTATTCTATTAATACTCGGATATTTCACATATGGTAAATTCATCGAAAAAATGTTTGGGGTCAAATCGGAAAGGCCGACACCAGCTTATGCGAATCAGGATGGTGTCGATTACTTGCCTATGAGCACAAGTAAAAATTCATTGATTCAATTATTGAACATCGCAGGCGTTGGACCAATCTTCGGTCCGATCATGGGTGCCTTATACGGTCCTGTCGCCTTTATCTGGATCGTTATTGGCTGTATCTTTGCTGGAGCGGTTCACGATTATCTTACAGGGATGATTTCCATCAGGAATCGTGGAGCACATTTACCAGAACTTGCAGGAAAGTTCTTAGGAAAAGTGATGAAGCACGTCGTAAATGCATTCGCTATTCTATTATTGGTTCTGGTGGGTACCGTTTTCGTCACGTCACCAGCAGCATTGCTTCATAACTTAATGAACGGAACGGTCAGCTTAACACTGATCACGGTTGCTATTTTCCTCTATTATATTTTAGCGACACTATTGCCGATCGATAAAATCATCGGTAGATTTTATCCAATTTTCGGTGCCTTACTTTTAATCAGTTCAGTTGGAGTGGGTGCAGCGTTAATTTTTCAACAAGCACCAATTCCAGAACTAACATTATCCAACTTGCATCCTGACAATATTCCCATCTTCCCACTATTATTTCTAACGATCTCATGTGGAGCACTATCGGGCTTTCATGCGACGCAATCGCCAATCATCTCACGTACGACTCAAAATGAACAACAAGGCCGGAAAATTTTCTATGGAATGATGATTGCTGAAGGAATCATCGCCATGATCTGGGCCGCAGCTGCCATGAGCTTATTTGATGGACCAGTTGGTCTGAACGAACTTCTTGCAACAGGCGGAACTGGACTAATCGTAAGTGAAGCAGCAACAGTAACACTTGGAGCCGTAGTCGGAACCATTGCAGTACTTGGTGTTATAGTCCTGCCAATCACTTCAGGAGACACCGCTTTCCGAAGTGCGCGAATGATCATTGCCGATTACGTTAAATTCCCGCAACTGAAAATGAGCAGCCGCCTAATCATCGCCATCCCGCTGTTCATCATCTCAATTGCCCTAACACAAATCGACTTCAACATCCTATGGCGCTACTTCTCATGGGCCAACCAATCAACAGCTGTCATAGCCCTATTCGTTGGAGCCATGTACCTATATATCGCCAAGAAAAACTACTGGGTATCCTTACTGCCAGGGATATTCATGCTCTACACAGTACTTGTCTACATCCTAAACGCACAAATCGGATTCAGACTATCGATGGACATCTCCTATATCATCGGAGCCATCATCAGCGTCGCGCTAGTCGCCGTCTTCTTCGTAGCAGCCAAGAAGCAACGGGCAGCGAATATTCCGCTTGAAGTAGATATAGGGCATTATAAGAAACCAGCTTAAGGGAGAAGCCACCGGGGGATCGGTGGCTTTTTCGTTTGGTCTGGCGGATGATATAGCAATGAACTTTAAAGCTGAGGAATAGCATTTGAAGTGAAATAGTACATACATAAAAATATAAAAAAATATGGAAACATTGTTATTGTAAAAAATGAAATGATACATTATGATTAGTAAAAAAGTAATTTTTAGGAAGGGGAGTATATATATTGAAAAAATTATTTACTATTTTACTATCTTTAGGACTAGTTTTGGGTCTCTCGTTTGGTGCGAATGATGTTGCCGGTGCCAAAACAAAGGCGAAGACGTATAAAAACTGTACAGCATTGAATAAAGACTACAAAGGAGGCGTAGCTCGTACATCTTCTGTAAAAAATAAAGGAGGAAAAACGAAATACAAGCCCCATGTTTCAAAGGAGCTATATGATGCCAATAAAAAAAGCGATCGTGACAAAGACTTGATCGCTTGTGAAAAATAACGATTATTTTAAGAGACCTTTTAAAAAAAGAAGGTCTCTTTTTAGTTATGATGTAATCCTAAAAGGAACCTTCCTTTGATCAAAAATGCACTGCAAGCCATGCAAAAACAGAAAAAAGGACGCATCATCAATATTTCGTCTGCCGAATCTCGGATGCATACAAGTCCGCCTATTGTGCCGCAAAATTTGGTCAAGTTGGCTTTAGGTAACCGCACTGGAAAATGCATTGAATGGCATTACATGCAATACGATCATGCCCGGACCAGTACGTACAGAATTAATCGAAAAACAATTGCCAATCCTGGCAGAACAAGATGGTATAACAGTAGAAGAAGCTCTAAACCACCATATCCTGGGCAAACGATGGATCAAACGTTTATTCGAACCATCAGAAATTGGTGCAACGGCCGTATTCCTAGCTTCAGAAGGTGCAGCCATCACTGGTGAAGAAATCGGCGTTACAGGCGGAATATAATCCTGTAATTCTGTTACACATAAATAAACGGGCATGCGTAATGCCAGGCTGTAAAAATATGTATAACTGATGGCCCTTAACGGAGAACCTTCTATAGCTTGACCGTTTGGTGTATTGGCACCAGTGGTCTTTTTCAATGGAGAAGGTTAAATGAATAAATAGAAAGGGCATGTTTTAGATTAATCAAAACATGCCCTCATAATATTTAATTGGATTATTCATTTATAAAATAGGTCGAATAACGATTCATTTAAAAACGTTAAGTCCGTAGTTTTATGCTATAGAATCTCATTGCTGTAGGGACACCCTCTATGTCAAAAGTTCCGTTATTTATTAGATGCCTAACTCGGTATTGAATAAATTCGTCTCCTAAATATTGTTCTAGATGACCAATTACTTCGCCTACTAATACTGCACTTTTCATAAAATCCCTATTCTTTTGTTGGCTATGTACCTTTCGGGCCTTGTTGATGATGAATAGGTCATAAAAATCTTCATCAACCCCATGCACTTCACCATTATCCCAAATACGCAATACATCTTGTGCCTCAGCTAAAAGCTCCCATTCTCGATGGAATTTTCTTCTATCCTCGATGGAAATAGGGTTATTCGTTTTATTTTTCTCGTAGATCGACTTCAGTTTTTCTGGAGGAATTCCACCGGTAGTTAGAGGGGAGTATACTCTATCTGAATCTTTGAATTGTTCATGATAGGCTTTAGTCGTATTAATTAAAATGATGTTATTTCGCTTATTATTCAATAAATACAAAACATATCTAACTCCTGTTTGTTCATGGGAACTATCGCCTGCCCAAAGAAAGATGGTGGTTTCTTCTGGAACATGGCAAACCATATCCTTTGTTTTATTGAAATCTTTCCCATAGTCCATTTCATAGTAATCATCTTCTGATAAAAACCGTGTTCTAAACCAATCTATCCTCTGTTTCACTCCAACTTCATCATGTAATTTCCAAATAGGTCCGACTGAAAAGATGTCCGAAAAACATAGCACGTGCTCTTCATTTTCAATACCTAGTTCTCTTAGACTCATTTTCAGCGATCCGGAAGTTGATTGTCCAAAAACAATGTGTAAAACTTCACTCTTATTTATCACAGCACTTGCACCAACTTTTTTTATACAAGTTTAACTCATGTACGGTAAATAATCTAATAAGCTTTATTGGAGCTACGATTAGCGCCAATAAAAAGTCTAAAAGGTTTCGGAATAAAACCATTCCGAACCCTTTTTATCTACAAACTGTAGCTAAAGCCATACAGGTTTTTAGCCTTTTTCTCGTGGTTTACCCTCCGCTAATACCCATTTACTTCGATAAGAGTTCAGCTTTTTTATCTTTCAAACCGTCCAAAATGTGTATTTTCTCGATTTATAAGTGCATCACCAAGATTGATTCTGCTCATAAGTCTTTCATGGTCCGAAGGAAAACGTTCTCTAATGTTTGCAAATCCCTCTATTGTTGGGATATCACGATTAGGGCTAGGACGTTCTTCTCTTTGAAATCCGGGGTGCATTGGGTCTCTTCGGGTATCAAGGTTCCCTGCATTATTAAATGGATCTTTGTTATTATCTTGTGGCATGTATTTCACTCCTTCGCTTATATTATTTGCTGATGGCATTAATCTATTCGCACGTCATACTAATCCCTATCCGTATAGTGACGAAAACATCTTATGATCCGGGGATCTGGTGACTTCATCTGTATGGCCGTATACACCCATTTTTCGGTTACTTCATGTTTGGTTATGAATTATTTCATGGGTCATCTTTTTATTGCATATATGATTAAGGAGCGGGAGAGGGATTATCGACCCTAATTCCATGTTAATCAACCATTCAAGCAACACCGGATGTTGGGTAAATCATTAGCATTCCAAGTGATACTAGCGTTCATGGAGCATTATTGGTGGAATACGAATCAACCGTTGATGTGAGTGTTGCAGCTATTATGAAAACAGGGCTAGCGAAACATTTAGGCTTCAAAATGTAAATAGTCATAAAAATAACCAGTTAAGCTATTTGCTCAACTGGTTATGACTTTAAATGTTAAATTAGAGTTGAAAATGACGATTTATTTATTATGGCAACTGATGTGCAATATACATTGAAATAATTCAGAAATTGTGATAAATTAGTATAGAAACACATTTAATTATAAATAAAAGCAGTTTGCCCCTTACTATAAGTATAAGGTAAAACTCACCTCTAGTCAACCCCTATTTTTATTTTTTGAAGGAGTGTCTGATATGAATAATGAAATTCGGCATGAGCAAGAACGTTTGGATGAGGTGATAGAAACAATTACGAAACAAATCAGCAAAATAGAAGGAGAAACTTCCCGGCGCAGAAATGAAGTTGTTAATATCCGTAAACACTTTTGGGATGACCTCAAGGTTAATATGGATACTTTCGATGATTACCTCGAGACCATCATTGGCTTAAGGCAGCAGGCTCAAGACTTGTCACAAAGCGAAGGCGCACATAGATATTCCTTCAAGAGGTTGTCAACACTGCACCGCATGCAGGAGGCACCTTATTTCGGCCGGATCGATATCACTGAAGAAGGGTCTTCCCTTACGGAACATATTTATATTGGGACCTCCACCCTTACTGATACAACAGGAGAAAACTTCATTGTCTACGATTGGAGGGCTCCGATTTCGAGTGTCTATTATGACTATCCTCCCGGCCCTGTAGAATACTCTACTCCCGGAGGCATAATTCAAGGGATGTTGGAGAAAAAGTGGCAATATATCATCAAGGGAGGGGTTATCGAATCAATGTTCGATACGAGTCTCACCATTGGAGATGAGATACTGCAGCAGGTGCTTGGTAAGGGGACGGATAAGCATATGCACAGTATTGTGTCCACCATTCAACGGGAGCAAAATAGGATTATCCGGAACGATCGCGGACGTCTGCTCATTGTTCAAGGAGCCGCCGGTAGCGGCAAGACATCAGCTGCCCTCCAACGGATCGCTTATTTGCTCTACAAGAATCGGGAATGGCTAAAAGCCGATCAAATCATTCTATTCTCTCCTAACTCAATGTTTAATAACTACGTATCCAGTGTGTTACCCGAACTTGGCGAAGAGAATATGCAGCAGGTAACATTCCAAGAATACTTGGATCATCGTTTGACTGACTCGTTTCAAGTTGAGGATCCTTATGAGCAATTAGAATTTTTGTTGACTGCAGCGGATGATCCTTCCTATAGCACTAGGACAGCGAGCATTCAATTTAAGGCCTCAACTCGCTTCTTTGAGATCATCAAAACATACAGACAATCACTGGAACGTTCTGGAATGATCTTTAGAGGGTTAAAGTTCCGGGGGGAAACGCTCGTCTCCGCCAAACAAATCTCAGAAAGATTTTATAATACAGACACCACCTTACGTTTTCACAATAGGGTTGAAAAGTTGAAGGAGTGGTTATGTGAGTTACTTGATGAAACGGAAAAGTCTGAGTTGAAAAAAACCTGGGTCCAGGAGGAAATCGAGTATCTTAGCAAAGAGGACTATCAAAAGGTATACACCTACTTAGAGAAAAAACGCGGCCATACTGAAGATTCCTTTGACGATTATGAGAAAGAGCATAAAATGCTCGCGCGTATGATTGTTCGCAAGAAATTGAAGACATTACGCAAACGGGTAAAAGCACTTCATTTTATCAATATTAAGCAAATATACAAGCAACTCTTTGACGAACAAATACGGAATGAACTGTGGAATGAGGGTGAAACACCTGGCGAAAGGGACATATGTTTATCAACGCAAAAAATGCTGGACGAAGGTAAACTGCATTACGAAGACGCGACTCCATTTTTGCTGCTGAAGGAGCTAATTGTAGGATTTCAGACGAATACCTCTATAAAATACGTGCTTGTAGACGAAGCACAAGATTATTCTCCATTTCAATTCGAGTTTTTGAAACGGTTGTTTCCTTCTGCAAGGATGACCGTGCTTGGTGACTTTAACCAGGCAATATTTGCTCATGCCAGTGAACGGATAGATTTCCAGACTCTTACCAGCTTATACGGAGTAACTGAAACCGAGAGTATAACCTTGGATCAAAGCTACAGATCCACAAAGCAGATTATAGAATTTACACGTGAATTAGTTCCTGAAGGCCATCGAATTAAGGCATTCGACCGTGAAGGTGAAAAACCTGTACTGACTCAAGTGTCTAGCCGTGATGAATTGCACCGCAAAATCATGTCTAAAGTCAAAGACTTTCAAAGTCGTAAGTATAATACCATCGCAATAATCTGTAAATCTGCTGCCGAAAGTGCCGCTGCATATGATGCCCTTAGTATCATCGGTGAAATTAAACTCGTACAAAAAGGCACAAATGAATATGAACAGGGTGTTGTTGTTATTCCGGCTTATTTGGCCAAAGGCATCGAATTCGATGCTGTCATCATTTATGATGCATCAGTAAAAACTTATGGGGATGAGAGCCTGCGAAGATTGTTCTACACCGCATGTACCCGGGCTATGCACGACTTGCAGATTTATACGGTTGGCGAACCCAGTCCCTTCTTGCAAAACGATGTAAGGAAGAGTTTCCTTCTGACATAATAGTGCTTCCTTTTTTCTCCTTTCATTTTATTGTTCTTTTATCAAATACTATAAAAGTATCTTTAGAAAGGAGGAGATGAATTGCCTAACGAGGAAGAAAACAAATCGGTAAGACTTGATAAGGTGGAAACGGGAGAAAGTCATCCGACTGGTGAATCAACAACTCAATCAGTTAATGATGGGCATTATCATTATCCAGGGCCCATAGAAGAAGGGTATAGTGGAAATACTGGAAGAGCAGTACAGCCTGACGGGAAAGAAAATCGCGATATTCCTCAGAACAAAGACACAATAAATTACACTCGTATTTTAAAGTAGGTTCTTCCAATATAGTAGGGTGTTAAAGGTATTACATTGGTTTATGGTTATACAATATGGAAACAGCTTTTTTGAAATCTGTGTAGACTTTAGTTCTATGCAGGTTTTTTTGAGGGTTTGTAAAATTAGAACGTTCTTGGAACGTAGGGAACTCGCTTTCCGCGGACTTCCCTAGACTGCAAGAAAATGCTTGAGCTATAGGACAAAAGCAAAAAAAGTAAGCAACCAGACTGAAAAAGTTTATCCAGATGTTGTTTATGGAAGCGAGGCAGATGGTGAAATGATACTCCCTGCATTAAACAACGAAAATGTAACTGAACAATAAATTGCTGGATAAAGACATAATCCGTTCAAATGGTTTTGTCTTTATCGCTTTTTTCTTCATATTCGATAAAGTGTTTTGTATCTTGTTCATGGTAGTTTCTTTTAACATCATCTTTTTTTCCCATAACCATGTCATCGTAAGGTGTATACATGTTAGAAGGCGTTTTCTTTTTGAAAAGCATCCTGTAGCAAATCAGTCCGATAATGCCAACTACAATAATAGTAAATAGATACGAAACCATACAAGCCTCCCCTAAAATCACCATAAAATTGAACTTATCTATGCAGTAATTAAGATAAGTATATATACCATATTATACCATATGATAAAGGGCCAATTTTACTCTGTATCTTGAATGCTTCTTTTTACTTCATTTATTGCATGAGCAGATAAGGAGGCAGTAGAATTACGGATTACAAAGAAGGAGCTCGTTTTTAATTTACAACAGTTCGGACATAATATACTTGGAGGTGAAGGAAATGAGTAAAAAGACAGCAGGAAGAGGCCGAATCGCACCAAGTGTTAACCCGCAAGGACATGGAAAAGATGTCGAATTCGCCACTGAACCAAAAAGCGAGCTTGAAAACAAGGCAAAAAAGTCCAATACAAAATAAGCGTATTGGGCAAAAATATGGTCATAAAGAATGCCCTTCTCTTAAATGAGAGGGGCTTTTAAAAAGTAAAATTCTAGACTAACTGTGTCAGGGAAGTACTTCCTAATTACTGGCAAAAGGTATTAAATATTTGGCTTGGTACTTACTCGTGGAAAACAAATTAGTCGACTCCCTATACGTTAAGGATCCGGTTGTTCTGTTTCATGCTCTTTCAGACACATGTTGTGCTTGACCTTCGCCATGTAAAAAAGCAACGAGGAAAGAGAAGGTAATTCAAATGTGATAAGGTGAACCGTATTATAAGTAAATGAGGTTTTTTCTTAAAGATAAATAAGTTGATTTAATGTTCTCCTCCTGATTTTAGGTAAAACCTATTCAAGAGCCAAACTTAGATATCTTCTTCTTCTTGATGATTTTTTAGATAACCATAACAAATGGAGGAATTTTTTATCTTCAAAAGGAAAAAGCTGACGTGGCTATATGATATTGCCCTCGTCAATTGTCCCATTGGTAAAACGAATAAGATCCCATAATTCTCCTTTAATAAGAAAATTAAAGATACGCTTTTTTTGTTATATTTCAGAAAATATAGATTATGATTTCTGTCCAAATTTAATGTTATATTAATAAAAAAATAAGATATAAGATAGAGGAGCGGTTATGAAAAAGGAATGGATTCTACGCTGGTCTTTTTTTATTTTTGGATTAATAGTGTTAGCATTGGGCATATCTTTAACAATTGAAGGAAAGCATTTAGGGATTGGACCATGGGATGTTTTTCATTATGGTCTATTTACTAAATTTGGCTTTACTATTGGAACTTGGTCGATAATAAGTGGATTTTTACTCTTGGTGATCAGCTCAATTTTCAATAAGGCATGGCCAAAAATAGGGGCTTTTCTGAATATGTTGTTTCTAGGCTTATTTATTGATCTTTTTAATTGGATTTTACCTAGCATTGATAGTTTAGTAGGAGCAACAATTGCTTTTATCATAGGTGTTGTTTTAATTGGGTATGGTATTGGATTATATGTTTCTGCTGATTTTGGAGCAGGTCCTAGAGACAGCTTTATGTTATTAATTGTTGAAAGAACGGGTTGGAGCATCCCGTTGGTTAGAAATGGAATTGAAGTACTCATTTTTCTTCTTGGTTGGATGCTAGGGGGGCCTGTTGGAATTGGAACGGTGTTTATTGCGTTTGGATTGGGTCCAATTTTAGGATTTTCTATTCCTCAATGTAAGAAACTGATGGCATATTTTCTTGAACAAAAGGATCGCCTGTTAACGCATATGTAGAAAATCAAAAATGAATAAACACGATGTATGAGTATCCCTTCATGGGGGGAGCCCCTTTCAGGTCAAAAGTATTTGCTAGTCCCCGCTTATTTGAGAAACCTCATTTAGATATGCTATGGAGAACCGTATCATAAGTAAATGAGGTTTTTACCAAGGTTTTGTTACAAGGGTAATTATTGAGTGATTACATAAAGCAATTTAGTTCTGTTTAAGAAGGACTTTCAGTGTTATCAATTAGGTGAGTACAATCTTGCCAGATAAAAAGTCCAATTTCCAAAGGGCAGATAAAGGAAATTGGACTTCTTTTTAGTTGGTTAATCGAATACTTAGATGTATAAGTAAACTTTATTTTATTCGTGAGAGAGTTTCTTAAAAGTGGAATAGCCACACAATAATTGGTCCTAAAAAGGTACCGATGATTGCACATAATGTCATGGCAACGGAACTCATCGAAAATGTGAGTTCACTGTATTCGGCAGCTTTTGCAGTTCCCATGGCATGTGCGTTACTTCCGAGGGCAATCCCTCTTCCAATCGGACTATGCACTTTCATAAATTTAAAGATAGTAGGAGCGATTATTGCACCAAATATCCCCGCAATCATAACACTGAAAATTGCCATAGAGGCATTTCCCCCCAGCCCTTCAGCAACTTCTATCGCAACAGGAGTAGTAAGAGACTTAGGGATAATGGAAAGAATTAATGTATGATCTATTCCCAGTAGCTTAGCTAGAAGGCCGACACTGACCATTCCAGAAATAGCGGCGATTAAAACTCCACCTACTATTGTAAATAAATAATTCATTAAAAAACGACGTTGTTTATACAAAGGATAAGCAAGTGCTACAACTGCTGGTCCTAAAAGGGAATTCACCCATTGCCCGCCTACCATATAATTTTTGTACGGAATATGAAGCATTACAAGGATGAAGATGATGACCGCCGTCGTAGTTAAAATGGGAAGTAAAAAAGGATAGGTATATCGTTTATACAATTTAGACATTGCTAAATAAACAACAACGGTTAATAGAATCATGCAGAATGCGAAGAAAACTTGTTGCATTCTTTATCATCCTTTCTTTTTTGTGCTTTTTTCTCAAAAAATTGGCTTGCAGTTCCTGCAATTGCAATGGAAATGATGGTACTTAATAAAACCGTTATAACGAGTAACGCACCATGAATAGAAAGTAACGAAGGATAGTTCATGATTCCAACGGTTGTTGGAATAAACAATAACATTAATATACTTATCAAAAAAACTGCTCCACTTTCAATGAACTTTACTGGAACAATTTTTAAACACAGACAAATAAAAAGTAATAACAGTGCTATGATACTTCCCGGAATAGCGAGATGGAAAAAGTTATGAATCGCGGTTCCGATAAAGGAAAAGATATATAAAATAATAATTTGTAAAGAAATGGTGATGATTTTCATGTTGTGTTGTGTTGTTCCTCTTTTAGGAAACAACGTCCCTTCTTTCTTTTAAAAATGAATATTTAGTACATCGGCTAGAGGGTGAAATTGTAGATGTTCCTCTTCACTCCCACTCCTTAAGATTTGTTATGATTGTGCGATGTGTGATATCAAGATGGTTTAAAACAGCCTCCGTTGTTTGACGTAAATTCCTTGCTCTTAGACCCTCAATAATTAATCGATGTTCGTATGAAACCTCATCTAAGGTTTTTCCAGCCTTTAATGCAAAGAATCCATACCAATTAACATGGTCGGTAAGGTTTTGGATTAATTGATACAGCCGATGATTTTGACTTAGCCTAGCCAGGAACAAGTGAAAAGCTGAATCAGCATACATAAATTTTATAGGGTCTTTCTGAATGTCGGATAGTTGATTATCCATCTTCTCAATTTTTTCAATTGTTTCGTCATTAAGAAGAGGAATAAGTAGCTCGATGGCCAAAACTTCATTAGCCTTTCGCAGTTGGAAAATTTCATCCACATCTTGTCTATTAATGGTTTGGACCACAATACCTTTTCTCGGTATAGACTGAATCCACCCTTCTAGTTCTAGCTGTTGCAAAGCTAATTTTAATGGGGTACGGCTAATTCCAAGGCTTTCACTAAGTGAACGTTCATATAACATGGATCCAGATTCGACTTTATGTTCAATAATGCCTTTCTTAATTTCATGATAAGCATGATCTTTAAATGACTGGGGTTGTTCTACCTTTAAGAAACTCATCAATTTTCATCCTTTATAAGCATAGTAGTTAAATTTTAAGGGATTATCAGTATTGTTAATAATCTACGAAAAAAGGAAAAGAAAAACAGTTGGTATCTGGTATACCAGATACCAATGAAAAAGTATATCATTGGTTTCGTCTCTTTACAACCTTTGATAGAGGGCATAAATTCTAAAAAACTAATTAATAAACCTCATTTAGACATATCACGGTGAACTGCATCATAAGTAAATGAGGTTTATTAGGCAGTAAAATAAGCTGAAATATACAAAGACATTGAATGGGCAGTATATATTTCAGCTTAAATTAATTTGAAATTCATAACCGGTTTAACTTATTTTTTGTCTCTTTTAATCACTGCCATTTTGTGTGAAAGACACCTGTTAAATCACGCCGTTCATAGGTATGAGCACCAAAATAATCACGTTGTGCTTGCAAAAGGTTAGCATTTGAGATGCCTGTATGATAGCTATCGTATAATTAAGTGAAGCGCTTAAGCATGGAAACGAGATACCAGAATTTATTCCCTCACAGACAACCTTACGCAATCCTATCTGGTAATCAGTAACCTTTTCAGCAAAATATGGGGAGATTAATAAATTAGCTAGATTTATTTGTGTTTGATATGCTTCGCTTATTACATTTAAAAATTCTGCACGAATGATACAACCACCACGGAAAATCAGAGCAATATCCTTTAAAGGTAAATCCCAGTCAAAAAGTTCAGAAGTCATCTTATATTGCGTAAAACCTTGTGCATATGCACAAACTTTTCCCATATATAATGCTTGTCTAATATAGTCAATCCACTCATTTTTATCTAATTTTTGTTGAACTTTCTTAGGGCCTGTTAGAATCTGTTCTGCATTAACCTGCTTCTCTTTTAAAGCAGAAGTATAACGGGCAAATAATGACTCAGTAATAATCGATGCTGTGACACCGTTATCAATGGCTTGGATGCTGGTCCATTTCCCTGTTCCTTTTTGTCCAGCTTTATCCAAGATCACATCGATCAGTGGCAAGCCGGTTATCTCATCCTTTTTTCGTAAAATTTCTGCCGTGATTTCGATTAAATAACTTTTCAGTTCGCCTTGTCTAACTTTTTGGGTTCACTTCAATGGCGGACTTTTTTATTATTTTGCAGAATCACCTTCTTGATAAACGGGAAGTGTTACTGAAATCGTTGTGCCCTTATTCAAAAGGCTATTTATATGAAGTGTTCCATTCATCGTTTGGATGGTCTTAACAGCTACCATTGATCCTAACCCTGTTCCTTTTTCTTTGGAACTGTAATAAGGTTCGCCAAAACGACTTATTTGTTCTTTGTTCATTCCTATTCCATTGTCACTTATTTCGATAATGATGTCGTAATTATTTACATAGGAAACAATACTAAGTTCCCCACCGTTTGGCATTGCCTCTATACCATTTTTAATTAGGTTTAGGAAGCATTGCTTGAAATGTTGAATATTCCCCCGGGTAATGCCTGGAGTCAACTGCTCTGATATAGTTACTAAATTCATGCTAGCCAATGGCTTTATCATTTCAATTACATATCCTATTTCACGGTTAATTAAAATAGGATCCACTTTTTCGGTTCCAGGTTTTGCGAATGCTAAATATTCACTAATGATGGATTCTGCACTATTAAGCTCCCTAACGACATGTTGTATATATTGTTCTCTTACTTCTTGAGTAAGGTCAGGAGCCTTTAGCAGTTGAACAAATCCTTTCACAACTGTTAAAGGATTTCTAACTTCATGTGAAATACTGGCAGCAAGCTGACTGACTACCTCCATTTTTTCAAGCCTTATCATTTGTGTTCGGATTAAAATGGCATCTTTTAAAATTTCCATGATATATACAGCCAAAACGATAATGAGAGGAGGGAGGATAATAAAGTAAAATATATACGCCTCCGTTATTCGAAAATAATCAGACATAACGAGTGAAATAAAGCTGGTTAGGATTCCTAGAAACAAAATTAATAGAATTGAGCTAATTAGCTTGTTTTTTCTATTAAAAGTATTGAATTTTGAAGAAAATAGAGCCGTTATAATAAATATAACAATATAAACAATTAACGTAAGGAAATTGAAACCATAAAAAGCAAACCTAAAAGTTAATATTATGACAAAGAGGGCAGCCCCTACAGGCCAACCACCATAAAGTGTCCCTATTATAAAAGGAATTTGCCTGAAATCATGGACACAGTATTCATCTATATAAATAGGAAACTTCATACATAATATAATAGGAATGCTCATGGAAGCAGTAATAAGGGTCTTGCGATACTGACTTAACCTTTTGCCATGATCTATAAAAGTGTAATAAATTAAAATACTTACTAAGATATAAAAAAGATTATCTAATATGTTTTGATTAATATAAATAAAATTCATTGGATTCTCCTGAAAAACAATTTGGTCTATTATACAAGAATAACACTAAAAAAGAGAATCTTAATAAAGTAATTTTTTAACAGAAAGACATTTAAATTAAAAAAGAGTTGATTAATGCGCATGTGGGTAAAAAAGTTATTACTTATATTTAAGATTTATCAGTTGTAAATTTGGTTTTACATATAATAAAAGTAGAGGTGATTGAAAAAATGGACAAGAGACATAGAAATTAACGCCCCAATTGAACAGGTTTGGATATGCAACAAATCATGCCTCAAGTAGTTGAACACAAGCCGATTAACATAACGGAAGAAGTAGTTGTGTATCTCCAAAAATATAGAGAAGGAAAACGTACAGAAGAGTATGATATAGAAACATTAGAATATTTAAATGCAGCTAATGAGAAAAAGCTAAAAGTAGGCTTTACACTTGTTAAAATGTTTGAAATTACAGCTTTCTATGAACTAAATAAAATCAATGATAATAAGACTTCCTCTACATACACAGTCACCAGTCGCCCGATAAAGTGGTAGTTGAATTTTAGCACGTGTCAAGAATGTAGCTGAAACAGAAACGGGTAGGTAATGATTTAGTTAATCTTCCGCAATCGACACAACAACACAGATAGAAAATGATCCAACTTTTTTCAAGGTAGATTCTTTTTAATTTGTCGTAAAATATTGGAGTGTGAGGTGTTTTTGGCTGATGCTTACTGCAAAAGGGAGTTGCTTCGAATAGAGATACAGAGGTTGGTTAATTATGGGTATTTGTGGTTAGTTGTTTAGTGAAACCCACTTCATTTCTTGAATAAATATAGAAACTCTTCTAAAATAATGAAATTGCGACTAGATTAGAAACTTTTATAAAAAATTCAGGAAGGTGAGAAGATGATACTACCAGAGGAATTTAATGATAAATGGGATGTTAACAAAGATGGCCCGCTAATTAAATTTAATTACCAAGATTTAATGAGTACAGATTTTTCTGATGAAGTGAAGAGGTTTTTGTCAATAGGAGGCTTACCTGAAACTCCTCCACCATATTTAGAATTTACTTCGTCACAATCGTTATTAAGGCCTATTACGTATGTATTTAATATGCCAGAAGAGTTTCAAAAATATTGGTTTTTGGGATCTACTGGTTCCGGGGATCCGATATGTATAATTGAGAAACAAGAAAATGTAGTGTTTCTTCATAATAGTGATGATTATAAAGAGATATTTATTAATTCTTCTTTAAATCAATTTGCAGAATGTTTATTAGTATATTCAAAAATGATTGATAAGGCAATAGAGGTGAATGGTGAGGATGCCTTTATTGATAATGATATACCGAAATCTGTGATTAATTGGCTAAAAGAAGAATTAGAAAGAATTGATGCTAAGTGTATGGAAAAGGAATGTTTTTGGTTTACTGAGATTGAGAATTTATATGAATAACTGATAGCATTTTAAAATAGAACTTTAAAGCACTTGATTGCTTTTAAGGTAACAGGTGTTTTTGTTTTTTTATGAGATAGTTATTCTTTCGACGACATGAATGATGCTTTACTGAAATTCATGGCTCATGATGGGCTATCCCTCATGGAGAAATGATTTTATGCTTGATTCGTGTGGGGATAAACCATTAATGGAAATAGATAGGAGGAGGATTTAACAATGGTAAGAATTGAAAACTCGCATAATAAACTTTCTCTAGAAGTGATAGAGCAGTTTGAAACAGAAAATAATGTGAAATTAACGGAAAAGTATAAGGGATTTTTACTTAAATGGAATGGGGGAACTCCTGAGCCAAGTATTTTTGATATATCTGAAGAGCAGGGAAAAAGTGTTTTGAATGTATTTAATGGGATAGGTGACATGTATGATAACTTGGAAGAGGTTATAGACATATATGAGTATAGACTTCCAGATGGATTTATTCCAATAGCAGATGATCCTGCTGGTAATGCTATATGTTTAGGCACTAAAGTTCCTTATATGGATAATATTTATTTTTGGGATCATGAGCAAGAACCTGAAAACCCTGATGATATGAGCAACATGTATTTTCTAGCGAATGATATTAATGAATTTTTAGAAAAATTATATGAAGACGTTGAAGAATAATCCAGTTTATTAATCAAGGATTTCTAAGTTGGAAGGAGAGAGGAAAGCAATACGAAACTCAAAACTAGAAGGTGATTTAGGTGAAATATTCTGAGTTACAAGAATTTATTAAGGAAAATCGACGAGATGCTTATTTTACAGGTGGAGTAAGTGATGAAAAAATTAAAGAAACTGAAATTAAACTACATGTCCCGCTTCCGGATAGCTACAAATGGTTTTTAAGGAACTATGGTTATGGTGGTGTTTTTGGTGTAGAAATAATTGGATATGGATTAGCTGGTCCAGCAGTAGTAGATGCCACTAAAGATTATCAGAAGTATTATCAATTAAGTGACGGGATAGTTGTAATTGAAAGTGTTGATGAATTTGCCTATTGCCTCGATACTAACAAAATGAAGAATGGTGAATGCCCAGTTATTATGTGGGATAATCAAGAAGGCTATGGACGAAAGGTAGCTGATAATTTCCTGGACTATTTAATCGAAAGTCTTGAAGAGGCAAAAGAAAACTGGGATGAAGATGAAGAAGATT
Organism: Peribacillus sp. NPDC006672; assembly: GCF_050274955.1. Classification (NCBI taxonomy): domain Bacteria; kingdom Bacillati; phylum Bacillota; class Bacilli; order Caryophanales; family Bacillaceae; genus Peribacillus; species Peribacillus sp. NPDC006672. Next base: position 174,333 of record NZ_JBNNOR010000004.1, on the reverse strand, counting down.
GGTAAATGCTGAGGGTAATAGTTATTGTCTTGCTTTGTTATAAAGTAAGAAATATTTATAAAAGAAGAAGTGGATAGAGCCTTTCGAAAATCAAAGGAACTATCTATTTTTTTATTCATTTAGATTTATTTGGGCACCCAATGCCGTAATATGACAACATAGTATTGATGCTTTGGAGAATGTTGTGAATCGATTAAGGACTGTTGAAGTTCTTGAAGAATTATGTGAACTAGCTAGTAGGAAATAATTGAATGCAAGGAGGATATGTTTTGGATAAAAAAAGTGTAAACAAATCAATAAGGAATGCAATTAAACTGATATTAATGAAGTAAAACAATTAATAGGTGATGATAAAGAAATTTTGAGCACAATGACTTCATTTGGTCGTAGTTACATGTAGCTGTCAAGAAAGGACATCTTGAAATGACTGCGTATCTAATTAATAAACTTAGGAATTCTTTTTCAAAATAATTCGGTAAAGCTTCCTGCCTAGATAAGTAACCTCTCCACTCTTCTTTTATTACTTCAAAACGCTGTTCCTCTTTACAAAGACCTTTATAGAAAATATATTAAAGTGATAGTCAAAAATAATAAAAACCCTAGTTAACTTTTTGAAGGAGGATTTGATGTATAAGGTATTAATTGTTGAAGATGAAATGCATATTGCCAATGCATTAAAAAACCATTTTGGGAAATACGGCTATGACTGCCAGATTATAGTGGATTTTGAGAAGGTACTCGATGTTTTTCAAGATTTTCAACCGCATCTTGTCATAATGGACATAAACCTCCCTTACTTTGACGGCTATTATTGGTCTCGCAAAATAAGAAAGGTATCGAATTGTCCTATCATAATTCTCTCAGCTAGGATGAGTGAGCTGGATCAAGTGTATGGAATTGAAAATGGAGCAGATGATTTCATTACAAAGCCTTTTTTAATGGATGTTGTCGTGGCAAAAATAAACGGCCAAATTCGTCGTGTATACGGTGAATATGCACAAGAATCGCAAACTCACATTTTAAAAAAGGGAGACACATCTTTAAACTTGGATACTGTTCGATTATATACATCTGACGGTGAGGAGCTATTGACTGTAAAGGAACTTCAGCTTTGTAGAATCCTTCTTGAAACATTCCCTAATGTTGTCACAAGGCAACAGTTGCTTACATCTATTTGGGATGAAGAGGCGTTTGTAGAGGAAAATACGCTTACCGTTAATATTAAAAGGTTGAGAAAGAAGCTAGAAGCGATTCGTTCTTCACTTGAAATTATAACAATCCGGGGAATAGGCTATCAGTTAAGGGAGAAAAGCATATGAAGCTGTTCTTACGGGATCATTTAAGCTTTATTATCCTATATATTATTTCATTTATTAGCTTGCCAATTGTTATTCAGCGGCTGGATGGTTTGGAAAATCATTATGGATATTTTGTCTTTTTATCCCTTACATTCCTAGCCATTTTCCTGTTCATTCGTTATGTACGTCGAAAAAAAATGTATCTACATTTAAATGGCAAGAATATGACGGCAGACAGCCTTTTGATTTACCAGCCAGCTGCTCCAATTGAAAAGGAATATGCGGCACAAATGCAATCTATACAGTCCCTCCTCCTTTCAAAAGAAGCCGAGCATAAAGATGTCTTAGATGAACAGCAATTGTTGATTTCTCATGCTGTTCATCAAATGAAAACGCCCCTTTCTGTCATTCAATTGCTAGTACAATCCAATCAGTCGAAGGAACCAGGTTTGCTTGTGGAATGGCTAAAAGTTAAAGCAGAATGCGATAAACTGAATTTCTCTTTAAATCAGCTGCTGACTTATAGCCGCTCCACGAAATTATTAGCAGATCTAAAGATAGAGCCGATTCCATTAAAAGGTGTCATACAGGAAGTGGTTAATGATTTAAAGGATTATTTTATTGAGGAAGAAATCTTTCCAAAAATTACGATACAAGATGACGTATGGATCTATTCGGATCGTAAATGGACAAAGGTTGTGATTTACCAGCTATTGAGTAATGCTGTCAAATATGGAGAGAAGCAATCTTCCGTTGTGATTCATTATGACAATGGTCAACTATTGATCAAAAACAAAGGGGAAACGATAACTGCAAACGAAATAAACCGTGTTTTTGAATTGTTTTACACAGGTACGAAAGGCCGTACTAAGGTTGAAGCGACTGGTATCGGGCTTTATTTAGTGAAAAAAATTCTGTCAACATTAAATCATCCATACAAGTTATCTTCCGCCCATCATGAAACAACTTTTATCATTGATTTTTCGGAAAATATAGAAACGGCTGCCAAAGGTTAGCCGTTTTAAATATGACAATTTTGTCATCTTGCTGTCATGTTCAAAGATTTTAGGGAGCAGGAGGGGAGGTTATACTAAAAGCAACGAAAGATACAAAGGAGTGAATTGCACATGGCAAACACGATTTTAGACGTAAAGCAACTTCAAAAAGAATACACAGGAGAAATCACATATAAGGCATTAAAAGGGATCGATTTTCATTTAGCTGAAAATGAATTTGTTGCCGTGATGGGACCATCTGGAAGTGGGAAAACAACATTCCTTAATTGTATTTCCACAATTGATCGGCCTACCAATGGGATTATTACCATCAATTCCAAAAATCCATATGAGTTAAATGACGATGAATTGGCGAAATTTCGAAGAAAAGAACTTGGTTTTGTTTTTCAAGATTTTAACCTGGTTCATACATTAACAGTAGAAGAAAATATTTTATTGCCATTGACACTTGATTCCATTGATGAGAAAGAAATGAAACAGCGTTTAACGAAAATTATCGATTTTTTGGGGATTGGAGAGATTTTAAAAAAGCGTACATTTGAAATTTCAGGAGGACAGAAGCAACGTGTGGCGATTGCAAGAGCGGTCATTCATGAACCAAGCTTATTGCTAGCAGATGAGCCAACTGGAAACTTAGATTCTAAAGCCGTAAATAATGTGATGGGATTGTTTGAATCGATTAACAAGTCTTTTAACACAGCCATATTAATGGTGACGCATGACGCTTATGTTGCCAGTTTTGCCCAGCGTGTCATTTTTATAAAAGATGGTGTTCTTTTTAATGAGATACATCGGGGTAAAAGCAAACAGCAATTTTATCAAGAAATTATGGATACCCTCACGTTTTTAGGCGGTGGTCGGCATGAGTTTTAATCATATTGTCGTCCAAAATATTTTACGAGATAAATCGACGTATATTTCTTACTTTTTAAGCAGTGTGTTCTCGATTCTCATCTTTTTTCTTTTTTCGACAACAGCTTTCCATCCGATGATGGCGGAAGTTGATACCACAAGCACACTGGGAATAACAATGATGCTTGCTAGCTTCTTTATTTATATTTTCTCATTTGTCTTTATCATTTATTCGCTGTTTGCTTTTCTAAAAAAGAAAACAAAAACGCTTGGCGTATTTATGATGACGGGTGCCTCCATGAAGCAAATTCGCAAAATGGTTTTTAGAGAAAACATGCTTATTGCCGGAGCAGCAATTATCACAGCGATTGGACTCGGACTTATCATCGCCCCGTTATTTTTAATGGTAGCTAAAAGGGTATTACGTGCGGATAGCTTTGGCATGTATCTACCCTTACAATCCATCATGTTAACGATTGTTTTATTTGGTATTTTATTTATTGTAGTATCAAAATGGATGACACGCTTTATTAAAAAAGAAGAAATCGTACAGCTCTTAAAATCAGATATGACACAGGAAAAGCTCATTGCATCAGCACCATTGAAACTAGTGCTATCCGCTATTGTCAGTGCCTTTTTATTCGTGTCAATAATCAAGGAAATGAGTTGGATAAAGCCTTTTGAATCGCTCGGCTATATTGCTCTAATTGCCAGCCTATTATTAACCCTTTATTTCATAATTACTCAAGGTGCGCTACTAGCCATTCGTCTATTGCAAAGGAGACCATCATATTTTCGAAAAACGAATATGCTGTTTGTTTCCAACTTAAAGGCAAAAGGACGTTCCCATGCGCATATCATATACCTTTTAACGGTTTTACTGCTTGGTGTTTTTGTATGTACAAGCGTTCTATATAGCTCCTACTATAATGTGAAGGAAAATACTGAGGCCGCATATCCTTACAGCTTCCAATATATCTCCCTTCCTAGTAACACATCGGAGGCCGAGAAGGAAGATATAACGTTTATTGAAGAAACATTAGGCAAAGAAGGTAAGTATACTGCCGATTATTCAGCCTTCAAAGCCGAGGATGAACATCGGATTGGCTTTATGTCCGTTTCGAATTATAATGCTCTTGGTTTGCATAAGCCGATAAAACTAGGGGATAACGAGTATTATGTTGCAGCCGGTAATGAGGGTGTACGTCCAAATACTGAAATCATTCATGATTACCCGTTTGGAGAACTTCATTATGCCGATCTAGAAGAAAAAAATATTTTATCAACAGGTTTACGAAATGCATATTTTATCGTTCCTGATGAGGTATATAGAACAATTGATTATCCAGTTTATAAAGTGTTTGCATATGAGGTAGATCATTGGACGGACAAGGTAGAGGTAGCTGAAACCATTTTATCACAGGTTCATACAGAGCCGGATATTCGCCTAACAGCTTCTAAAATTGATTTATATGATGCGGAGAAATTTGTGAAAAGTATCATGTTTTTCATCGGATTTATGTTGAGTTTGATCTTTTTGAGCGCAGCAATGAGTATTCTTTATTTCTATCTGCAAACGTCACTCGCAGAAGAAAAGGAAAAATATGCGGGCATTCGAAAAATTGGTCTTTCTGTTAAAGAACTATCTTCTGTTGTAACGAAGGAGTTGGCCACTTTAACTTTTATCCCGTTTACCATCGCAGCTATTGTTTTATTTGTAGGGATGTTTAGTATGCGCAACTATATTTCATCTACATTCTATCAAATGACAGCCCTCGGTGTAGGTATATTTTTACTGCTATTTGTTATAAGTTTTTTCATCATTCGACGGAGTTATTTAAACAAACTGGCAGATTAATATGCAAACAGCAAATGGAAGGTTTTTAATCTTCCTTCCATACTGTTTTCTTAAACTACATGATAGGCGGAGTGATATTTATGAAGAGAATAGATGAATTAGATTTCTTGCGCGGCTTTGCCTTAATAGGAATTATTCTGATTAACATTACACAAATGATTAACTACCTTGTCCCTGAACAGGGAACACTTGATTATGTTGCAAGGGTCGTTTTGGATTATGGCGTGGGTCAGCGGTTTTTCCCGATTTTTTCTTTCTTATTTGGAATTGGTTTTTATCTGTTTATATTCCGAGCCAACTCAAATGGGAACAATGGAAGAAAACTATTTATCCGTCGGTTGCTAATTTTATTAGCTATTGGATTTATTCATCATCTCTTCCAGCCAGGTGAAGCGTTACTTCCTTATGCCATATGCGGCTTTATTTTAATCCCATTTTATAAATTCAAACCTAAAACAAATTTTATAATCGCAGTCATTCTGTTGATTCCATCTCTTTGGATCGGCTATGTGTTTATGATTTTTACAATGTTTTTACTTGGTTTATGTGTGGGGCAATTACAAGTTCTTGAGAATCTTAATAAGTATAAAAAGACCATTCGCCAACTGCAAATAATAGCTTTGGCAGCTATCCCAATATCTTTATACTTGCAGTACAGGATTACATCAACCACTGGTATGATCGATGTGGCCGGTACTGTTGGCGGACTCGCTGTCAGCCTGTTTTATGTTACAACATTGACGCTGCTTCTTCAGCATACAACAGTAAAAAATTGGCTTTCACCTTTGAAGAATTTAGGGAGAATGGCATTGACAAATTATTTAGTGCAAACTTTCTTGATTATATGCATTGACTCTATATTTAATTTGAACAATCATGTTCATTTAACGACATTAATAATGATTTCTGTAGGAATATTAATTCTTCAAATGATTTATAGTGCCATGTGGCTTAAGCGATTTAAGATGGGTCCGATCGAGTTATTATGGCGTATAGGCACATATGGAAAAGTGCCTCAGCACTACAAAAAAGGCAACTAACAGGGAAATCTGGTTAAAAGTGAGATTATTGAGAAATTAAAATATGGTTTTCAGCAGTAGCTACTGAATGAAGGATTTGACTATTAAAAAAGTTAAAAGTAATTCATCCTTCATTTAAAGCTTATCATACGAGGAGGAATAAATATGAAAATTATTAAATCATTAGCGATATTTAGTTGTCTAGCGACTTTTATGTTAGTCGGTTGTGGTAAAAAAGAAGTGATGTTTGAAAAAGATTATTATGTGCAAATCGATGAAGAACCAGAACAAACTAATAATGAGGGGCAATATGTTTATAATTTAAAAGGATTCGATGAAAATGGGAACGAAAAGGCTGTATATTTTTATGTTGAAGAACCATACAAAATAGGAACGCTTTTACATCTTCCTAGAAGTCTCGAAGGATATACCGGAGATCCTGAGGTGATTGAAGCGGATGATTTGTCTAAAGAGGTTAAAAAGAAATTAAATCTATAAAAACTAGATTCAAGGATTAATCTTAAAAGCGATTCAGAAAACATTTCTTATGCTGTACCCAGGTCTTTCCAGCGCAAATTAGAAGAACAGAGAGGAGGAGAAATCCTTCTCTTAGCTGGGTTTGGCCAAATCAAATGTGTAAACCCACTTAATCTTGTATTCTTATTATTTTATGGATACAGGCCAAGGCTCTTCTGTAGTTAGTATCCACAAAATGAAAACATATATTTTAAAAGCTTCTATGTGAATTACAAATGGGAGCTCTTAGAATTGCTTTGGCCCTTTTAGAAATTTTAAAAGGTTTGTCTCGAGTAAGCACAAATTTACTTTTAGTGAACTATTCACTGTTCTTGACACTTTTTTCAACTGGTGAATAACTTTTTGTTTTTTTATAAATAAGTCGAAAATATATAAGGTGAACAAAGCCTTGTATATTTTCGACTGGATGCTAAATTACCAGTTTATCATTCACATCTGTACTTGAACTTAGGCTCTGTCTGAATATAAAAAGCATTTCTTACTTGTGCACTCCAATTTACAAAGGCTGATTTCCATTCAGGAGTGCTAAAGAATTGATCAACAGTTTGAGTTTCAGAATGCCAAACTATAAATAGGTTAAGTGGGGCAATTCCTCCTGCCCAAATTCCATTATTTGCGTCAGTATCCTCTTCCCTTACTAATAATAAGGGTAGACCAAATTGAAAAGCCATTGAAGGTTCTACTTGTGAGTAAACTGATCCTTCCCAGATTGGAGTGGATGGTGGAAGGGGTCCCTCATTGACGCCAACTGTTTGAATTTGAAAACGACGGAAGTTTACTGCCAACATTCCATAGCTTGATGAGACTAACCGACGAATATCGGTTAAAATGGATTCGGGATAACTTTCGCTTAAAGGTAATGTACGTGGAAAAAGCAAAGCATTCTCAATCTCAAAAATTAGACGGTTAAGAAACTGTTGTTGGTTATCATTTAAATGAGTTGTCGTACTTAAAAATATAGGAATACGATAAGCATGGTCAATACACTCTTGGTGTGCCGATCCTATTTTTGCTTCATCCTTACGTGAAGAGTTATCCTTTTTTTTGCTCACTTTTACTTCATCTTTGCGTGAAGAGCGATCCTTTTTTTTGCTCACTTTCACTTCATCCTTACGTGAAGAGTTATCCTTTTTTTTGCTCACTTTTACTTCATCCTTGCGTGAAGAGCGATCCTTTTTTTTGCTCACTTTCTCTCCTCCTTTTTTTATTACTATATGGAAAAGGAATAAGTGAGCATGGGCATAACACCTAGATTTCATAATATAGGGGCCTAAAGAACGAAAATTAATAAGTTACAGGTGCGGATGTAATCCTAAAAGTTGTTGAATTGGTACTACATAAAAATAAATGGGCTTGCGTAATGCTTGCCCGTTAACTTCCGTCATAACTCATATTAATAAAATGCTTTGCCTTCTTGATATCTTCATCGCTAGCTATTACAACCTCTAAATCCCCTGTACCGTAATGATCGATATTACTTACATAACGAGAAAAGCCACTGTTAATTACGTTGATTTTAATTGGTATGGTTTCCATAATTATTTACAATCTCATTTAATTAATTTTATTAAATATAAAGTGTAAAGATGTGAAAAAAATGAACCATTTCCTAACTTGCGCAACTGAAGAACTCGCATTGATGGTCAGTGTCGCTAGACATCATTACAGCGTCTCAAATTGTTTTAAGCTTAGGTTAAGAGCTCACAACCTTGTTGGTTTGGGCTCTTTTTTATTTAGAAAACCGGCTTTTAATCACCCAGCATTTCTTTTGGTTTAGCGCGTCTTTTCACTTGTCTTGTAAGAACTTGCATCAATCATTCACATTGGTAATTCTGCTAGACCTGATAGTATTATGGTTGAGTACTCAATCGACGCTGGTAGAGCCAAGAAGGTCACAATACAAAATCAAATTGGAGGTTAGTGAAGTTATGGAGCAACAGATGGATCGGATGTATCCCATGTTAGCAGAGCATGTTTTAAGTATGATACCTGATGGTAAATGGTATGAGATTTACTTGTATGCCGAAATATTGGATAGTTCTAGAGAGGTGTACTTTTATTTCAATACTTCTGAGAATGAGGATTTTATTTATTCTCATGATATTCCTGAAAAATATAGGGTGAATGAAAAAACTTACGATGACTTGTTATTGGAATTACAAACAAAGTTTAGTGAATTAAGACAAATATTTATTAAGAATGATCAAGAGGCATGGACAAATTTAACCTTAACATTGCAGTATCCTGGAAAGATAAATATTCATTATAATTATGAAGACGTAATAAACTCAAAAATATCGCCGACTCAACGACAAATGATTTTTGAATTTCAACATTTAGGCTTGTTGCCTCAAAGTGACAAAAATAGACAGTTTGTACAAAACTATGTAAATGATAAAAATGACTAGAGATAAACCAGCTCCAATAACTTCAAATGTGATTAACTATATGACTTACTTACCTGAATCTGAATATGATAAGAGTATTGGAATACCTTAAAAAAGAATAATGGAGGACAAGCAAAGCTTGTGTATGACCTTAACGAAAAAAGTTAAGGTCTTTTCATTGTTGAAATTTGAATATATATCATCTTAAGTCATATCGGGTTTCTAGGATAATAGTCCGGGTCTAAAAATCATTCTTTAGAAAAAAATATGGATTTACCTCCGGCGAGCTGACTTAGAATAAAAGGTCCAAGTGGTACAAAGTTCATTCCTTACAGTAAGAAATTTGCGCAAAAGCAGGTTCAGAAGGTTCAAGCTACAATAACAGACATAGCTAGATCAGGAAAACTCAAGTTAAAAAATATAGGTGAAGAAATAGGTGAAAAAGAAATACCAAAACGGATAATTATGGAACAAGTTTCCCTCGCAGGAGGAACAAGCCTTCGCCAACCGAATACTAATGTGACGATTGTTCCGAGGGCATAGGTAACCCAGTGAGAGCGGGAGTAGGCGTCGCCATTTATCATATCTCGTTCGTATAATGGTAAGGGTATAGATAATGCTGTAGAAAATACAGTGAAATTTAATTATAGTAATATTAGAGCTTACCGTGATATTGAAATTGAAAAAATACCAATAGAATACAGGGCTGACCCTAGACTCGTCACCGAAATGAACTATAAGGGAAAGAAAAAAAGCGGAACTAACGCAGCAGGATGGGAAAGAAGTGCTTCAAAACACTTTAATGAATTACTAGATAATCATCCTGAATTTTTCAGTGAAGCAAATGTTGAAAGAATTGAGAATGGATTAGTCCCTGTAGTAGATGATGATTTTATTAAACATTTTCTTCAGTATAAAGATTCTAAGGGTGATAAGTTAATACATCACCATATCGGTGGCGGAGGTCAAGCTGCTGCGGTTCCACAATCATTGCATAAAGGCTTTGGAGGAATACACAATTTTGAGAAAGAACACAATATTAGGGGGAACGACCCGTTGACTGAAATTGGAGAAGTATTTACTTCTGAAAAGAAACCATAACATTATTACAAACAATCAACTGAAGTAAATTATTAATTTTAAACAGTGGGGGTATAAAATATGATTTCGCCACAGGAATTTTTGGACAAATGGAATAGTGAAACCTATGGTTTGGTTAATTATGATGAATCTAATATTAATTCATTTTCATTAACTGATGAAACCAAAAGTTTTTTAATTAAATCAGGATTACCTGAGTCTGCTCCACCTTTTCTAACATTCGAATCTTCAATCAACGGTGGTGGGATTAGACTAACTGAAAAAAATAACAGTTTAGGAAAAATGTATGATAGGTTTATATACTTAGGGTATACTGGTAGCGGATATCCAGTGTGTATTAATGAATCTAACTCTGAGGTCGTATATATTGATTATGATAATGAAAATAATAGTGTATTAATAAATTCTACAATAGCAAAGTTTGCAGAGTCTTTGTTGTTCTATGTAGAATTTATAAAAAAGGTAAAAGCTGTTAATGGAAGAAGAGCTTATCTTGAAAAAAATGCAACTAAAGAATTGTTAGACTGGATTTCCAAGAGCCTTCATCAAATTGACGCTGTTTCTTTAACTCAAGGTGGGTTCTGGGAAGAAGAACTTGTCAGCTTTAGTGAATAAAATTTATAGGGTGAAATAGTATTATATTTAATATTATAGATACAGAAGAATATTTTCAGATGCACGAAAACCTTGATTGGCTAAAGGCTATTCAAGGTTTTTTTAATGGGGGCTAGTGCCGAACAAACTGAAGAAGAAGTGGATAGAGCCTTTCGAAAAAGGAGTTATCCATTTTTTTATTCATTTAGATCTCGGATTCATATGAAAGGGATAGGGTAAATGGCGACGCCTATTCGCGAGCTCACTGGGTATCCTATGCCCTTGGAACAGCTGTCACACCTCTGTAATAAAAAATCCAATTAGCTGTTACTATCTCTTTCTTCTATGAATTCTAAAAACGAATCTTGCAGTTCTCCTTCCGTATCAATAGAATCGAGCAGTAATTTAGGTTCTAAGGAACAATCTTTTAAAGTCGAACTTCCATCAATTACTCCTAGCATGTTTGAAATAGTATCAATCATAGTTTGTTCAATTATCTTCATTAATGTATCTTTATTTTCGTCAGTTAAACTATCGTAAAAACCAATAGCCTTTTTCCAATAATCATCTGTTTTAGAAGTAACATTCGTTGTTTCATAAAAGTCTTTGTATAGTTGAAGGTTCTCTTTCACGATAGACTCATAAAGTGATTTAACAAAAATATCATTCATTTTATTTCCTCATTTTTGGATGCATTTTTTTGTTTAATTCAATAAGTTCTTTTAAAGCAGAATTCGGTATTACTATTAATCTCTATTCCAGGTGGAGATAGTTTATCTTTATCTCAAAGAAGAAAGATAAAAGAAATGGCAATATCAAAAGGTCATATTCCAAAAATAACTGTAAATAAAGTAGAAGGTATGAGATATGGATTTGCTGATTTTTCTAGTGTGGATCTAGTTAAGGAAACTGTTCATCTGCCTGAAGAGTTTTGTAAGTTGTCAGATAAACATCAATTTAAACGGTTAAAATTGGTGGAACTCAAAATGGCATCATACCGAAGTGCCTGGTAAGATGGAATTATTTCCATTTGGCATTCATATCACACCTCATAATGGTGGAAGAACAAAAGGTATGTGGGCAGATGCTCCAAGATAACATAAAATTGAGGAGGTATAAGTATTATGGAAATTAAAGATGGTTCTGTAATTTATCCAGTACCAGACGATACTTTGTTATCTGAGAAAGAAACGAAATGGAGAATTAAATTACCTAGTGCATATAAAGAATTTATTAAAAAGAATAATGGAGCTGTTCCGATAAAAGATAGTTTCGTCTGTAATAATCAGAGTTATGTTATTGATAGGTTTTTGTGTATACTAAAAGTGATTGGCCAAAGTGATAATGAATTTTATGATATTGGTGTTGTTAGAACCCAGTTAGAAGAGAGAATTGTTTCTGATGAAGATTTAGTAGGGGTAGAATTATTGCCAATAGCAGTTTTATTTGCAGGTGATTTTGTATGTTTAGACTACCGAGGGAATAACGAAGAACCTCCTATTTGTGTTTGGAATCATGAAGAGTCTGCAGATTTAGAACCCGTGACTTATTTTGCGAGTAATAATTTTGAAGAGTTTCTAAAAATTCTAGCTAATAAAACTGAGAAGCATTAGATGCGGGATTTGATTCTTGCATCTAATGCTTTTTATTTTAGTTTATTAATAAATTTTTAAAGTGTTTATAGAAAATATTATGTTAGTAGTTGAGGAGTGGGAAAAGAATGGTGGAAAAAGTAAATTCGGTCAATTTGAAGTAGTTGTAGAGGTTAATAGAGCAAGAAAGTCAATAAGTTTTATGGGATTGGGGATATGAAAAGTAATTTAGGTAAAGTTTTTGAGGTTCTAGAAGGAGAAATACCAGAAGATTTTATTTCAATTGCTAATGATCCAGGAGGAAATGAAGCGATTTATTCTTATTTGTTTACTCGGCGCAGGTAGCCTCATACCTTAGAAGGCTAACTAAATACTAGAAGGCCGTACTTTATCGTATGTTAGAGAATTCAGATGAAGTTTCAAGTTCTTCATTAGAGGAATGGAAAGAATTTTTGGATATAACTGACGAGGATTATATTGAAAAAGCAGTATTACATATGATGAAGAAGGGGAGTCTTTTCACACCACGTCCAATGACTTCGGTTCCTTTAATTTTACAAAGTCATATGATGCTGTAATTGTTTCTAAGGAGGTAATTGATGGTGGCTAAATTTGATTATATAAAAAATAGTAATCATAAGTTTTTTCATTTAAAAGAAGATGATCTTATTAAAGCAGAGGAAAGACTTGGATTTAAATTTCCCCCTGAACTAAGGGAGTTTTACTTAGAAGTTGGTTATGGTTTTTTTAAAGGCAATAATGAGAATTCAATAAGTAGATTAATGGATCCTGATACAATTGCAGATATTACACTAAGGGAAGGTATCTATGAGTATGACCCTGACTTAGAGGGGATATATGAAGAAGCAGACAAACTAGTTTTTTATGAAGTAAATGAGGGTGTATATTTAACACTTGCTTTAAATGATACTCAAAGGACCTCTGTACACGTCTTTGATACTAAAATAGCTGATTCATTAGAGAGTTTTATAAAAAAAATTGATGAAGACAATGAATACTTTTTTGATATGATGGATTAACAAAAACTTATCCTTGATTTGTTATCCACCATTCAAGGGTTTTTATGATTTATTGAGTTTTTGAGACGTGTTTATCAGAAAAATAAAATCAATTAGCCTTATACTTCAAACCATCCAAAAGCCAAGAGGCATTCGAATTAATAGTGAACTTGCCGCAAAAGTTCGCCCTTCGAATGTAATTGATAATGATGGAGTTCTAGATAAACAATTCAACAACTTCAGAAAGAAGTACTGGAAACGGAGTTTTAATAATCTGGAGTGAGGTGATTAATCATGAATAATGAACTATTAGAATTGATAAATCAATATATGGAAAAAGGAGATTTTATTGGAGAGGCTTCTGATAGTGACATTTCAAGGGGAGAGAAAATATTGGAAGTGACTTTCCCACCAGAATATAAAGAGTTTGTTAAAAAGTTTGGTTCCGGAGGGATTTGTGGAGTAGACATACTTGGTGTTGAAGGAGCAGACCGCGCATCCGTAGTTGAAAGTACAAAGCGTTATAGAAAGTTTGGTTTACCAAAAAAATATATTGTTATAGAGAATGTTGATGAGTTTGTTTACTGCTTAAGCACAATAGATGAATATAATGTTGTGCGATGGGATGATATAAGCCAAAAAGCATTAAATAGATATAAAACTTTTAATGCATATTTACAAGATAGCTTTCAAGAGGCAATTGATAACTGGGATTGACGGTTGTATCATCATGAGTTGTATAAAGAAACTTAGTTATGAAAAAAGAAAGAAATACGGCGTATAGTTAGAGGGAAAAAACAACTAACGAAATGAAACAAGCGAGTTGGCTAACGAACATATTTTGTGGATTATTTGCTAAAGAACACGATAAAGCACTGGTTGCCTTTTAGGCAGCAGGTGCTTTTTTCTTTTTAGTATGAAATGTAATAATTGAATTCATAGTTCATGACAATAGGATGATCATGCAAGTTTGTTTCATTACTTGTATAAGGTATCAAAAACAGCCAATCGACATTTTGCAGGACCGTTATGATATAGCATCGCCTACAATTTAACTGCAGCTGCAGTTAAAGGCGTTACAAAGGCAAAAGAATTAGCCTTTATTCCTAATCTATTGCCATACAATCCTAAAAACCAACTGTCGTTGGCAGGTGGAGTACCTTATAATGGTGCGGGGGTGAGCGATCAGCTTATATCTATGGCGAAAGTGGAGTCGGAAGTTAGTGGTAAGGGTATAGGTAATGGTTATAATTATTAGAATAAAACAACTGAATTTAAAAATATGAAAGTTTACCAAAGAGATGATATTATAGACCCGAATATGAAAGACGCACGAGGAAGAACTAATCTTGAGAGAATGAAAAAGGGATTGGCTCCACTTGGACCAGATGGAAAGTCTATAAATCTTCATCACACGACACAGAGAAATGAGAGTTCAATAGCAGAGGTTACACAGACGTTTCATAAAGAGAATAGTTCTATAATTCATATCAATCAATCCTAACACCATACCTTCGGGAATAAATTTTTAGAGCTGAATTTAATAAATGGAGAAGTGAATACTGAAAAAACAGAACAAAGGATTTTAAATTAGAAAAGGGGGGATGAAAATGAGTGTTGAAGCTTATCAAAAAGCAAAACAAATAATATTGAATGATGATGATATTGCTGACTTTATTGGAGGCCGTTCAACTGAATTAATAAATTTGGCTGAAGAAAAGTTAGGATTAAGGTTTACTGGTTTATATTTAGATTATTTACAGACATTTGGTGCAGGTAACTTCGGGGCCCAAGAGATTTACGGAATTATTAGTGCTGATTTTGAGAACTCTTCTGTTCCAGACGCTATATGGTATACTCTAACGGAACGGAAAGAAATTAATCTTCCTAGTAACCTCTTGGTTATTTATGATACTGGAAGTGATGAACTTTTTTGTTTAGACTTTAATCAACTTGATGATAAAGGAGAACCTAAAGTAGTTTCATTTGTACCTGGAGTTGAGTTAGAAAGTCAAACATATGAAAAAATTGCTAATGACTTTGGGGATTTTTTATTAGATTTAGTTAAGCAAGAAATATAAATACGCACAAGAACCTTGACTGGCTGCTATGCCTTTCAAGGTTTCTTTTTTGTGGGGCTACCCAGTCCCGAATAAACCGCTCTTTATCCAGATAGTAGAGATTTGGAAGAAAAGAGCGTAACTTGGACCGAAAGGGATAGGAATATTTAATAAGAGGAGAAGTTCCTAGCAAGTTTATAATAATTTCTCCAAAGGAGTGAGGTTATGTTCTTATATTTCCGTAATGAATGTTTGGGTGAAATACAGAATGATAATAAAGAAGGCGTGTGGTTTTATGGATCTATCGTAGCCTATGAAAATTTAATAAAGTATAAAGATTTTCTAGAGGCTCTTGTTAATGAGGAGAAAGAATTCAAGGAAGGTAGTTTCAATGAAGAATTGCTGAACGAAGATAATTGGTTTATTGTTGATGAGCATAGAATTAAAAAGGGAATATATTTACCGGCAATACATGAAGATGGGGAGATAAATTGGCGGTATAGATAAGTTACAATTTGCCTTGAAAGCGTAGATCTTTCAAGGCTTTTCTGAGTTAACCGTATTATTATGATTACCTTTTAAATGGATAACACCAACCATTTGAAAGGACTTTGAAATTCAATAATAGAAGGTGATTTAGATGAATTATTCAGGTCTACAGGAATTCATTAAAACTATGGTAATGTTGATGATTTTACTGGAGGGGTAAGTGAAGACAAAGTTGAAGAAACTGAAAATAAATTACAAGTCCCATTACCGAAAAGCTACAAATGGTTCTTAAAAAACTTTGGCTCAGGTGGAGGTTTTGGTATTGATATAATTGGTTATGACTTAGTTGGTGCATCAGTAGTAGCTACCAAAGATCATCAAAAGTATTATGGTTTAATCGATGGACTTGTGGTTATAGAAGATATAGATGAATTTGCTTATTGGAGTTAGTATAGTTTCATGGACCCACTTTAATGTAAGAAATACAGGTAAAAAATATAATAATGAATTCAAGAAGACTATTGTAGATCTTTATCACTCGGGTAATTCAGTAAGAGAATTAAGTGGCGAATATGGTGTATCAGACGTAACTATTTATAAATGGGTTAAAGAATTTACCCCTATCGGTTTAGGGAAAGAGTCTATGACTCCGAAGGAATTAGCCGCCATACAGAAGGAAAACCTTTAGTACATCATCATATTGGTGGTGGCGGACAAGCAATGGCTATTCCACAACTGTTGCATCCGGGGAGTGGAGGAATCCATAATATAGAGAAACAAATAGGTATATGGGGGAAAGATCAAGAAAACGCTGAACGTCTTCAAGTATTAAGTAATTTTATTGGAGGTATAACATGGACATAAAAAAAGCATTACAACATTATTTTAAAGAACTCATAAATGTATGGGATACAAAATATGGTACATATCCTAAAGTACCGTGGGATGAAGAGATTGATCCTCGATTGTATTTAAGTAATCCAGATGACGAAGAATATGTATATTGGAAACCTATTGAAAAAATTGATTTAGATAATTTTACAGAAATTGAAGAAAAACTGGGTATGAATATTCACCATGCAATGAAAGAATACTTTAATTCGTATTGGTTCTTAAGCTTACAAGGCTTTTACGGCTCAAGATTAGTTAATCTTGAACCTTTAGAACCAGGTAAATCTATATTAGAATTTTTTGAAGTAATGAAACAATATGAAGAGAAAAATGGGAGAGAACTTAGATATATACAAATAGGATTTGTCTCTCCAGAAGATATGGGTATTATCTTTGACAATAAAACAGGACAGGTATTGATAGAGAATTTTGAAACTGAAGAATACGAAGTTCTTGCTAACTCACTTGCTGAATTGATAAATAATTTAAAAGTAGAATTGGAAGTTTAAGATGTATTACTATTATGTAAACTCGTTTACTGATTAAATAGTTTAATTTTATTATAGAAGAACACCAAATAGGTGAAAAAAATAATTTAGATAATCAAATTCTGCCCTATGCTTAGCTGTTTCTATTGGTGACATTTTTTTATATTTTTTATTTCTTAAAGCTTCCTTCAACTTCTCTATTTGGTTTTTAGGTAACTTTCTGTCTTTTAGTTACTAATAAAAACTATTTTCCTGCTTGCTAAAAAATTATTGTACCTCGTATAAACGTCAAGAAATAATGTACCTACTCACTTCTAAAACGTAAGAAGCACTTGTTGTCTTTAGTTGACAATCAAGTGCTTTAAGTTGCATAAATTTAGTTTTATGTCTAGTCCATGTGTTTATATTCATCACCCAGTAAAATGTCATCTCGCCTATTCTCGTACTTCTTTTTCTATTTTATCATTTCACGTAATACACCATTATGGTGGAAAATGGTGTATTAACTTTCATAGTATACTGGGGTTAGGGTTGGAGTTATAAAAACAAATGGAGAGATAGGGACGATTTTTCCAGATGCTACTAAACAACCGTAGATAGAGTTTGGAGGATTAATATGGATGCAAATAAAATGGAAGTTATATTAAATGAAAGAAAAAAATTAAATTTAAATGATGACTATGGGATACAAAAAAGTTGGAATGAAATAATAGAAGTTCTCTCAGAAAATGAGGAAAATACTATAAGGTATTTAGAGAATTGTAGTAAAGAAGATTTATATTGGATAAGTGAAGTTTTTGAAGATATAGCAGAAATTATACAAAGTAAAGAACTTATTAATTGCTTAAGAAAATTAGATGAAAAATTTCCAGAATTAGAAATGACAGATGATATTGATATTGCAGAAAGTTATATAGAAAATCCTTAAATTAAAGGAATAGTTGGTGTAATTAAGCATAGAATCATGGGACTTTATGAGGATACTAAGCAGTGAAAATGAAATTCAGAATTGACGGGTTGATATTTAAAATATATGAAGTATCGTTACAAAGAACAAGTATTAAACTTACAAAATTAAACAAAATCCTTGGTTTAAGCATAATAATTGCCATGAAATGCTTATAAAAGTTAACAATAATGCACTTGATTGCCTTTTAGGTAACAGGTGTTTTTGTTTTTTATGAGATATTTAAATTCAAAGCTAATGAAGGTTGTACCATGTACTATCATGGGATAATGATTGTATGCTTTGTATTAAAGTAGAAATGTACTTGAATAGAGATGAATCAATAGCAACGGCATATCCATGATATAAAAATTAATCTAAAAGGGGATCAAAGCATATGGCCTTAAGAAATAAAAAATATAAAAAAATGTCATCAATAGAAACAGCTAAGCATAGGGCTGAATTTGATAAAGTAAAAAATAAAGTAATCAAAGAGTGGGAAGGAAATACTGGGCAAAGGTGGCATTTGTATAATGAAAATGTTATTTCAGAAAAAACAGGTAAAATAATTAGGGGAAAAGGAGACAAGTATGATGCTCATCATATAATTGAAAATACTGTTGGATGAGAACATGAATGGTGGAATATGCATCCTGCAAAATTCCCGAATGAGCATCAAGCTGGTATTCATGGAACGGGTTCACCAGCAAATAAACTATTTAAAGGAGTTAAAAAATAGTGGTCTTTGAATTTATTAAGGCAAACCAAGAAAATAGCTTTAATCCAGTGACTGAAAACGAAATAAAAGAGGTTGAGAAGGTACTCGATTTAAAATTTCCTAAGGAGTTGGTTAATTTTTATATAGAGGTTGGCTACGGGTTTATTAAAGGTTCAGAGTTTAATATTAATCGTATTATGGATCCTTATTCCGTAAGAGATTTTCGATTAAGAGTTAATGATTTTGAGTTTTATCCCGACATAGAAATCTATGATGAATTTGAGAATAACAAACTAATATTTTTTGAAGGTAGTGAATCAGCTTTAATGTCAATCGAATTGAATGAAAATAATAGAAGTCCAGTTTACTATTATGATATTCAAATTGCGACTTCTCTTGGAGAATTTTTAAGAAAGATAGAAGAAAATGATAAATATTACTTGGAGTTACTAGCTGATTAAAGAAAGATAATAACCAATGAAGTTAATCGTATTGATAGTGTCGAAGCTAAATTACCATTTGGCACAAGAAAGTGAGAAATCAATACGCTCAATGTAATGTGGGTGAATCAGACAGAATAATGGGTGAGTGAGAAGCATGATAAATATTGAAAAAGTGCATGACCATCTTTCTATAAAAAACCTAGAGAGTTTTGAGCAAAACCAAGATATTATTTTGCCAAAAGCTTATAGAGATTTCTTATTAGAATATAATGGTGGATATCCCAATCCAAGTATTTATAAAATATCTGATGAGTTGGGAGAAAGTATATTGAATATTTTTTATGGAATTGGTAGTATGTTTGATAATTTAGGGAAGAAGTTTGATATTTTTGAGGAAATAGTACAAATAGGATTTATTCCAATAGCAGATGACCCAAGTGGAAATCAAATATGCATTGGAATAAATAAAGAGTATTCTGGACAAATATTTCATTGGGCTCATGATGAGGAACATGATGAAATGGAAAATATGTACTTTTTATCAAACGATTTTAATGAGTTCCTTGATAGTTTATACGAGGAACAATGATTTTTATTAAGCAAGAAATGGAATGGTGGTAAAGCAAGACTAAATTTTTGAAGATATTGTATTTGAAATAGAAGTGGATGAGATATTGATATTGTTCAGGAAGTAATGGAAGGAGAATACGATGAATTTGAAATAGAAGGGAATGCTACGAGTGTCTTGTAAAAAAAGATACAACCTTTCTTCACCACTTTTATATCTTCGAAAAGACAAATGAATAATAAAATTCCAGAAAGATACAAAAAACCTGAGGATTAAGTTTTGTAGCTTTGATAAAACAATGAGATATCCAATTTATCGTACAATATGAGATAGACGAAAATATGATGAAGTAAATATATTGAATTAGGAGTAGATGAATTGGGTAAAGTATTTGAGGATTACTTTAGTGAATTGCAAGTAGATATGGTTTCGATATGTTTAGAGTATGTTTTTGAAAGATCTAATAAAATATATATATATTGTTCATATGAAGAAGGCCTAGTCTCTAACGATTTTTTTTATAATATCAATGGTAAGATTGTAGAGAGACATAAACTCAATGATGCATTAGTCACTGAAGAGGGTAATGCAAACTTTTCTTATGATATATCAGTAAATCGACAAAAAGCAGTTGTGAAAATAATAAATGAAAATATTAAAGAAATGATTAATTTATGTAAAAAACATGATCGTGAAATGCCAACACAAATCAAGCTCGTGTATGATGTACAAGCAAATAAACTAGCGGCAGATTATCAATATGAACTTGTACATACAAACGATTCTAATCAAACTGCAAATTTGATTGCCAGGAAATGGTTTGAAAAAATCAAGAATGATAATTAGAAATACAGGAGGTAATGTTATGGATGAAAAATGCCTAAATAAAACTATAAGAAATGCTATTAAGCTTGGTGATATTAATGAGGTAAAGCGTTTAATAGGCGATAATCCAGAATCTTTACATTCAATGACACCATTTGGTACTTGGTTACATGTTGCAGCAAAGAAAGGACATATTGAACTAGTAGAATATCTGATACATAAAGGAATTG
Organism: Peribacillus sp. NPDC006672; assembly: GCF_050274955.1. Classification (NCBI taxonomy): domain Bacteria; kingdom Bacillati; phylum Bacillota; class Bacilli; order Caryophanales; family Bacillaceae; genus Peribacillus; species Peribacillus sp. NPDC006672. The sequence continues at coordinate 153,402 of NZ_JBNNOR010000004.1, read as the reverse complement.
ATATCAATACAAAAGGTGATATATTTGATGCTTCAGCACTAAATTCGGCAGCAAGTGCGGGGCATGTGGATATAGTTAAGTATTTAATAGAGAGAGGCGCAGAATTAGATGTTACCTTAGCAAAAAGAAATTCCTTATTTGGAGCGATCTATGGTGGACATATAGAAGTAGTGAAGTGCCTAGTTGAAAAAGGAATAGACATTTCAATTAGGTATACGGGAGAAAATATTAAGAATATGAATGCTTTTGAATATGCTAGAGAATTTGGACAAACAGAAATTGCTGAATATTTAAAGCAGAAGACTGATGAAAAAGAATAAAAACAGGGAATAAGCCTGAAACTTACGATATGATCAGGCTCGTTGTGTAAAGAGTGGTCGTTTCTTTAGCCATTGTTTGTTCAGACAATGTAGACAGAGATTATCTAATTGTCAGTTAAGTGCTTTATAGTTAACTATATAACACCAAAAATAAGGAAGGGAAAATCCAAAGAAGGGGACTATATCCAAGTTAATAGTGAAGGTTGTGATGTTTTGTTGTCTTCTAACAAATTAGAAGAACCTGTTTTTCAGTTCTTGGCGGCAACTTTTCATCAGGATATTGAATCACCAGAAGAGGCATTAGAAGAATTATTAACAGAGGAAAGTAAAGAGTATTTGGAATCTGCTATTGTCTTTTTAACAGATTTTATTGTAAGCGAGTATTCAGATATCGAAAAGAATGAATACATTAAATTTTGTGCAGATGGTGTGTATTTTCCCTCTCTTGGTATAGAACCAACTCAGTGGCTCTATCAAGTAATTGAACATATAAAAGAAGCTGTTAAAACAATATACCTTGATGGCTAAAACCAATTAAGGTTTCTTGATAATATTTTAAAGGTAACCTACCTTTATTGGAGGTTTTATTATGGAAAATCAAGGAATGGTTTCTATATGGTTAGGTAATCTCAAAAAAGAAAACTCCATAGAAGAGTATGTCGATATAACATATGATGAAAATGGGGAGGCGATTGCTTCTAAATTTCTTATGGATTTTAATATTGATCTGGATGAAACTGACGAGGATTTTATAGAAAAAGATGTATTAAAGGAGAATAGTAATGATATTACTATATTGTTAGAAGGCTGTTCATATGAAGAAGTTATAATGCCTAAAATTAGTAAACATATTAATTTAACAAATTCATATAATGCTGTAATTCTAATTTATAATTTCGAGTATGATAAAAACATTTATACAATAGGTGAGTTTGATTACATTACATCTGTTAGGTATGTGTGATAATAATGGATAAACAAGATATTAGTTTCCTCGAACAGTTACTTTTTAATACAGATAAAGACTATATAATCAGTGAGCTAACGAATACGGACAACTCTTTATTTCTTCATTATTTTGCTGCAAATTATAATTGGAATAGTGGATTTGATGTACCAAGAGTAATTTTGGATAACGAAGCTTGTGATTTAGGAACGGGTTTACTAATGTTTCATTATGCAGACGGCTATCGTAGATTAGAAAATCCTGATGAAGTTTCAAGTCCTTCGTTAGAGGAATGGAAAGATTTTTTGAATAAGGTTTACATTAAACTAATAAACTTTAATTTTACATCTCAGACTATCTCCTTTGACCCTGAATTATCCAAAATTCAAAAGTACAACTTAAAAAAGAATAATCCTGACATTCCTGATATTCTTATTAGTAGATCTCGGGGCGAAGTGGTGGATATTCCTAAAATATAATGTGAATGATTAAAACCTTGAATGGCAAAATGCCCTTCAAGGTTCCTTTTTTAGAGGTAGAGCAGAAAAATGCCACTCGAAATTCCAAGAAAATGGTTACAGCCCAAAAAGATGACCTGAAAAAAATATTTGCTGGAATTTATGATATCAATAAGTAGAGACATTCTCCGATGATGCGTTCTTTGAGAATATTGAGAAGACTGACAAGAAATGAACCAAAACGATAGACATAGTAAACGAAATCGATCATAGGTTGACGACTGAATATGCCAAATTCGAAGAGGACCAAGCTCAGTAACGGCACTCATGGAGCAATTGAAAGAATTCAGTACAAGGGGAGGAGAAGTGAATAAAAAATGAGAGGTGAAACTAAGGAATATAGTGGTGTGGTTTCAGTGTGGTTTGGCGTTTCTAAATCATTTGAAGATTTTGAAGAGTTTGTTGATATAGAGTATACCGAAGATGGGGATTCAATAAACTCTGAGTTTGGTACAAAATTTGAATTTGGTTACTATGATGAAGATAACATTGAAATTTGTTTCTATGAAGAACCAAAAAATAATATAGACGACATTTTACATGATTTTTCTTATAGCGAAGTAATTATTCCGAATATGAAAGAGTTAGTAAATGGTGATAATTTAGCATACTGGATTAATTCTGTTATTGCACTCTATGATTTCCAATACGATGAAGCGAAAAGTGGAGATGAAACGGAGAATATAAAAATTAAATATATTTGTACTGTACCATACAAGTAGAACTAATTAGCAATTTAGTTTATAAACGCTATAAATACTTTGATAGTGAATGATGAGTGCGTGGTTAAATTTGTAAGTTGAGAATTTTATTGCCTTTTAGGTAACGGGTATTGATTTTTGTTAGAATTTTTAACTTTTAACGAATTGAAGATGCTTTACTGAAATTCACAGCTCACAATGTTTGTACCATCATAAAGTAGTATTAATACATGTATATTGTGAAAAGTAGGATAGAACGACATTATAATTGGCATGAAGGGAAATGCAACTCAAAAAATGGCTAGACAAGAAGTTCTTAAAGATAAAATTGCTGAACTGCGAAAACAAGGACTTTCCAGAGCGGATGCGACAAAGCAAGCTTTGGAATGGCTGGAAACAAAAGCGGCACTTCATAATCCAGATCATATAGCTGGAGGAAGAGCAGACATTATTGGAGGTTTGGCAGATAAAAGAGTTAATTCCTCGATAGGTTCACAATGGAAATATAGAATTGATGTTGTTGATGAACAAATTAGGGAAATTGCGAAGAATATGTCACCTGAGAGCTAAAGAATACTTATTTAAATGTGAAATTAAATCAATAATCATAGGAGCGTATTTTAATTGGAAACTATATTTGGCGATTTTATAAAACATGAAACAGTTGATGAAAATGTTATTTTAAAATATAAGGATAAACTACCTGAAGAATTAATAGAAACATGGAAAAAATATGGTTTTGGTACTTTCTTAAATGACTTTTTAAAAGTTATTAATCCAGACGATTATTTAGAAATTTTAGAGAGAAGTTATCTAAGGTATGAGCAGGCGATTCCTATTATTACAACCGCAATGGGTGATATTATAGTATGGGAAAAAGATAAGTATGTAAATTTATTAAACTTTAGGAAAGGATATGTTCATGTTGTTTCATCCGGATTTGATTTCTTTTTTGATGACTTAAAAGATAAGGACTTTATGAACGATGAATTAATGTGCCAGCCTTATCCTGAAGCGATTAGTAAATACAGTGCGCCTAACTATGACGAGTGTTTTGGATACACCCCTCTATTAGGTTTAGGTGGAACAGAAAAAGTAGAGAATCTAAAAAAAGTCAAATTGAAGGAACATATTCGAATTATTACTGAATTTATGGGACCGGTTCAGTAATGTTCAGGATTATGTAATAGAAATAACTATAAGCACTTGATTGCCTTTTAGGCAGCAGGTTTTTTTTGATTTAAGCTTTGGACGACATGAGTGATGCTTTCTTGAAATTCATAGATCATGGGTTGTGCCATCATGGAGTACAGTGTGCAATGATAGAATAGAAAAAAGTAGTCGTGTTTATCAGGGGAATAATGTAAATTGTCGTTATACTTCAAACCAACCAAAAGCGAAATGGCTTTCGACGAGTGAACTTGCCGAAAAGGTCGCCCACTGTAGGAAATTTGAAAAATGGTTATGCTATTAAAATGAAGAAGTCCTAGAATAACAATTCAACAACTTCTAAGATGAATAAGCTTAAAAATGAATTAAAAAATACACTTACTTGTAGTGTAGTTGAGCTGTTCGAGATAAGTAAAAAGATGTCTCACTAAAGAAATGAAAGTCTTGCAAGGCAACACGGTATAGAACGTCTTCAACATATTGAAAATGGTTGAAATGCTTAAGCTACTAGGAGAAAAAACAGCATCGAAATAAAGATATTTTGGGAGAATACAATGGATAATAAGGAAAAAGCAATAAAAATCTATGATTTAATTAAGAATGGGGATATAGAACAAGCAAAAGAGATCCTTAATACGGATAAAAGTTTGCTTGATTTTATAACACCTTTTGGCACGTGGCTACATGTGGCTGCTAGAGCTGGTAAACTGGATATGATAAAGTTTTTAGTTGAATCTGGCATGGATATTAACATAAATGAAGGTGTACCAAAGTCGGCCACTATTGCACATGCTGCTAGTGAAGGTGAAATTAGTATTGTCGAGTACTTATTCGATAATGGTGCAATTTTAGATGTTAGTGACCCCAATAGAAATCCTCTAATCTCAGCGATTTATGGTGGGCACATTAATATTGTAAAGTATCTTGTTCAGAATGGTATGGATATTACTGTTAAGTATACAGGGGATACTATGAAAGCTATGAGAGCTTATGAATTTGCTATTGAAAGAGGACAAACAGAAATTGCTGAATATTTAAAGCAGAAGATGGATGAAAAAGAATAGAAAGAAAAGAAAAGTAACTTTTTAGTTAATAGTATTTACATTCACTTCCGAATTCAAAAATCAGATGATTCAATTTTCAAAGTGGGAAAACAAGAAAGGCACTTATTGAAGAATATGAACTTACACCTGCTTATTTAAATCGATGGATTCAACAAAGTGAAAAGACAAGTTCTTTAAGGAAAAAGACAATTTTTCTCCCAAGAAAAAGGAACTTATCAAACTACGGAAAGAATTAAAACCTTTGCTGATTGAAGAGCGGAAGATAAATATGATCATCATATAATTAAGAATAGTTTCCAAGTAGAGCATGAATGGTGGAATATACATCCTGCAAATTTCCAAACGAACACCAATCCGGTATCCATGGTACTGATCTCCAGCCAATGATTTATTTAAAGGAGGTAAGTAATTAATGAGATTTGATTTTATTAAGAGTAAGGATGGTAATCAGTTTTTCCCAGTAAGTGAAAAAGAAATTGAAGAGGTTGAATCAATCTTAGGACTAAAATTCCCTTATGATTTAAGAGGATTTCTTATAGAAGTTGGTTATGGTTTTCTTAGAAAATCTGAATATAATATCAACAGGATTATGGGACCCGCTTCTATAAGAGATGCTAGATTAAAAGTTAATGATTTTGAATTTTTTCCAGATATAGAAGGATATGAAGAAATTGAGGAGGATAAATTAATTTTTTTTGAATCAAATGAAAGTGCCTTGTTACTTATTGAATTAGGTGACGAAAAACATAATTCTATTTATTACGACGAGATAAAAATAGCTGATTCTTTAGAAGAATTTTTAAGGAAAATTATGGACGACGATAAATGTTATATCGATTTAGAACCCTATTAGGATATTTGGTTCTACTTTTTATTTTGGAAGAAAAATAATACACCTTATGTAATCCCATATCCTCTAAAGGACGAAAATAAGGAACGAAAAAGCTCGAAAACATTACTCATAAAGCGAAGATGGCGATTGTCCAACTAATTCAATATTCTTCTACCCGAATATCTCATGACCATCTGGTATCCTAAATATTTTAAATCCTGCTTATCATTTTGCAAAGAAAGGGCATTAATTAATGGGAGGCGGAACAAATGAGTAAAAAGTTATCTAAAGAGGAATTAGTTGAACTAGTAAATAAAATATATAATCCTATGCTGTCTGATGAAGAAATAAGTGAATATATAGAAGTTTTAGAATGCAATGTTCCTCATCCTGCCCCTAGTGACTTAATTTTTTGGAATGATGAGGATTTATCACCAGAGGAAGTAGTGGAGATCGCATTAGCTTATAAAGAAGGAAAATAAGTGTATTTAAAACATGTATTAGCAGAACCTTGAATGGCTATATACCTCTATATACCTTTCAAGATTTCTTTTTCCGTGGGGCTACCCTTAACGCAAAGGAGTTCGCCTTTTTAGTTTGGAATTCAATTAGCGCATTAATTACCGGAATGAGTTTAATAAGTATAACGGAAAGGGTGATGTTCTTTGTCTATTAAGAAATCAATGGGCCAATACTTCAGAATGAGACAAGAGCTTGCGGATGAAGGAATGGACTTCTTATTTAAGACTTCAGTGACTGAAGAGCTTAATTCAATAATGTATGAAGGTGAAGTTGACGAGGATGATTATATTACATGGAAACCGGTAGAAAAAACTACATTACATGACTTCAAGCAGTTAGAAGAGATTTTAGAAGTGGTATTTCATAAATCAATTGTTGAATATTTTAATTCGTATTGGTTCGCGGATTTAGACGGATATACAAATGATTCCTATATCAAATTAGAGGCGGTTTTGCCAAACATCAAATGTGATTCATTCCGGGGGGCCTTAGAAGGATATAAGACCAACCATAACAAAAGACTAGATAATATCCCTTTAGGTATTGAAGGGAATGGTTTGTTAGTGGTGGTTGATAATGAGAACGGTAGAGTAAAGTTAGAGGATTTCGAAAGGAATTCATTTGAGGTTATTTCAGAAAGTATTGAAGCATTAATTTCTAAACTAAGATTAAAAAGATAGCCGGATTTGATAAAAACGACGTAAGTTGGTCCTATCAACTGTTTAATTTGAAGAAATATCCCCCTAAAGGCGGATTCAGACTTAGATGATATTATTGAAATAATAGAAGACCTAAAGGAGAAACTAAATGGATAAAACTCAAATTGCGAAAGACATTAGAGTTGCCATCAAAAGTGGTCAATTGGATACGGTAAGAGATTTACTTGAGAAAGAACCAGAAATGTTAACAGTGATGACATCCTTTGGTACATGGTTACATATAGCAGCAGCTTATGGGCGTTTAGAAATAATAGAATATCTTATTAATACCGGGATAGATACTAATGCACAGGGTGGAACTTTTTCTACAAATGCCCTTGAAAGAGCCGCTACAAAAGGGCATTTAGATATAGCCGAATATCTCATTAACCAGAATGCTGAGATTGATACTAGTGAACCAGATAGAAATCCCCTGTTTGCTGCAATATATGGTGGTCATTTTGAGATTGTTAAATTGTTAGTTGAGAATAATATAGATATATCTATAAAATACTCTGGTGACAACATGAAAGATATGGATGCTTATGCATTTGCCATTGAAAGAGGACAAACAGAAATTGCTGAATATTTAAAGCGGAAAATGGATCTGATGGGGACTTCAAGTTAGTCTATGAAAAATTAATGAAAGCAAAAGGGTTTAGTAGTCAAAACCAGGCGAAAAACTGGCTGAGAGAAAAAGGTCTATCATCCCACCATTCAGAAGACATTACTATACAGTTAATACCTACGAAGTTACATAAAATAACCACACATTGGTTCTGCATCAGATTTAAGAGGAGGGTTTTGATTTGGGTAACAATTATATAGATCAAATAGAAAATAAATTAAACACATTAAATATTAAGAAACAAGATGTCTTTTCTTTAAGTTCAAGAGAAAATCAAATTAAGAAAATAGAGACGATGTATGATATTTTCATTCCAAAGGATTATAAGGAGTTTCTTCTTAACTATGATGAAACGTTTTTTGAAAATGAGGTAACGTATAAACCGATTGAGACATCACCTTGGACATCTAAGGAGGGTACTCAAGTATTTGAAGGTTTTTATGGGTTAGCTGGTGAAAATAATTTATTCGACCAAATAGAAGGTTATTTAAATCGGATGCCAGATTGTATGATTCCAATTGGAGAAAGCACAGGAGGAAATTTAATATGCATAGGAGTAAAGGAAAGCTTTATAGGAAAAGTTTATTTCTGGAACCATGAAAATGAACGTGAAGCTAAAATAATGGCAGGAATAGAAGTTGCTTCAGATGACATGAACTTATATTGGGGAAATATACATCTTATATCGGAAACATTCTTAGGTTTTTTAAGTGGATTAGAATTAATTAATGAAACTGAGAAGCTGGATGTTGATGACGTAGAGTTGTGGCTAGATGATGAATTATTAGATGATTAAATTGTTAGCATTAAATTGGTTAACAGTATTATTATTTTTACCTTTTAAATGGATAGCACCAACCATATAATTGAAAAAACTTTTGAAAATTCAATATTAGTAGGTGATTTTGGTGAAATATTCAGCTTTACAGGTATTTATTAAGCAGTATGGCGAAGATGATGATTTTACAGGTGGAGTAAGTGAAGATCAAGTTAAAGAAACTGAAAATAAATTACAGGTCCCACTTCCGGATACCTACAAGTGGTTTTTAAGGAACTATGGCTCAGGAGGGATTTTTGGTGTAGATATAATAGGATATGATTTAGTAGGTCCATCAGTAGTAGATGCTACCAGAGATTATCAGAAATATTATAAATTAATTGACGGGATAGTGGTTATAGAAAATGTTGATGAATTTGCTTACTGTCTCGATACGAATAAAATGAAAAGTGGAGAATGCCCAGTGATTCTTTGGGATAACCAAGAAGGATATGGTTTTACCGCAGCTAATAATTTCCTAGACTATATGATCGAAAGTCTTGAAGAGGCAAAAGAAAACTGGGATGAAGATGAAGAAGATTGGTAAAAGCTAAGGGTAATTTATTTATCATGCTTGTGGTAAAAAGTATTTTTATATAAGAAGAAGCGGATAGAGCCTTTAGAAATTCAAAAAGGAACTATCCATTTATATATTACTTAGATTTATCGTATTCCCATATCCTACCGAAAAAGTCATCTCATATAGGTAAAGACTTTGTGACAGGAGTTTGGAGGTTTGTCACAAATCCTGGGGTAGCCACTACAAAAGCGGCTGCAGTAAAAAGCGTTACGAAGGCAAAAGAATTAGCCTCAATTCCTAACCTATGGCCTTACGATCCTAAAAACCAATTATTGTTGGCAGGGGGAGTACTGAATGAAAAAAGAGGAATTAACAAATTTTATTAATGAACATAAGGAATCCGATGACTTTACAGGTGGAGTAGATGAAAGTCGAATCAATGTTGTTCAAAATGAGCTAGGGGTGGAATTACCAGAAAGTTATAAGTGGTTTTTAACGACCTATGGTTCTGGTGGGTCATTTGGTGTTGATATTTTAGGAGTGGCTAAGTCAAATAGAGCTCCAGTTGTTGTTAATACGAAGAGTTATAGAGAGTTGGGATTGGATAAGGATATAGTAGTTATAGAAAATGCTGGAGAATATTTTTATTGTTTATATACAAGCAAAATGGAGAATAATGAGTGCCCAGTAATAGCGTGGAATAGACAAGGGGGACTTGATGACTGCAATACAGCAAAGAACTTTTATGAGTTTTTATCACAAAGGTTATTGGATGCAAAAGAAGCATGGGAAGAAGATTTCTAAAATAGATAACTAGAAGCAATTTTAGAAAATGGGATTAACGAAAATCAAATACTCATGAAGATTGTACATCTAAGGATTTGTAAAACGATATTTTGTTTAAATAAGCACGATAATAAAATCTACGGATCTCGATTGATAAAGTCAGTCGAGTTTTTTTATAACTTTTATAGAGTTTTATAGTTGCCCCAAGTAACGACACAGTTTACATGGGATTGAATCACTTAGGAATGTTGTTGATAATATTAAAAAAGTAAGAGATGCTGACGGAGACAGAGATGATATGGTGGAAATGCTTAATAAACTTGGTGATATTGCGAAAAGGAGGAAATAGTTAAGGGATGGATAATAAACAAGTTGCAAAAGAAATTCGTTCGGCTATAAAAAAAGGCAATATTGAAAAAGTAGTCGAATTAATCGGCTCTAATAATGAACATTTAAATATGATGACTCCTTTTGGTACGTGGCTTCATGTAGCAGCTTCTAGAGGGGAGTTAAATATAGTTAAAAAACTAATAGAACTTGGTTCAAATATTAATGTGCTAGGTGGAGTATACGGTGGTGGAGCATTGAACGAAGCTGCTTCTGCAGGGCATATTGATATAGTAAGATATTTATTATCTTGTAGAGCAGATATGGACGTAAGTGAACCAGAAAGAAACCCATTGTTTGGTGCAATTAGTAATGGGCATGTTGATATTGCAAACCTATTAATTGAAAGTTGCATAGATACAGAAGTTAAATATAGTGGTGAATCTAAGAAAGATATGGACGCATTAACTTTTGCAAGGGAACAGGGGCAAGTGGAAATCGTTAAGTTGTTAGAAAATCAAAAAGGATGGTCTACTACTGTAACTGAAACAAACGATAATGATCAAGACCATCATAATGTGATTTTAGAACATGCGGCTAAATACTTTGGCCCTATCAAAAATACTATATGTGAAACTGTTCCTGGTAGTAGAGTGTCGGTCAATATTCACATGATTTCTCCATCAATAAATAAAGATTTCGTAACTCTTGTAACTACAGGTATGAGTGATCAACCTATGGACTATTCCGACAAAGAAAGTGTTTTTAAGAAAAACCACATAAAAAGATTTAATAGTAATTCTATAGAAAATCGTAGATATCTTCTGGAACAAGTTCACCCATGGGAACAAGAATAAAGAAATTTTAATGAATCATACCCTTTTTGTATTTTTCAAACTTATCCGTGTAATATAAAATTCAAGATTAGTAGGTGATTTTTGGTGAATTATTTAGCTTTACAGGAATTCATTAAGAAATATGGCAAAGATGCTGATTTTACAGGCGGAGTAAGTGAAGACAAAGTTAAAGAAACAGAAAATAAATTACAAGTCCCACTTCCGGAGAGCTACAAATGGTTTTTAAATAACTATGGCTCAGGGGGAAGTTTTGGTATTGATATAATTGGTTATGACTTTGTAGGTGCATCAGTAGTAACTGCTACCAAAGGTCATCAAAAGTATTATGATTTAATCGATGGACTTGTGGTTATAGAAGATATTGATGAATTTGCCTATTGCCTCGATACGAATAAAATGAAAGATGGAGAATGCCCAATTATTACGTGGGATAATCATGAGGGGTATGGTCGAACGCTTGCCGAAAATTTTTTAGATTATTTTATTGAACGCCTTGAATGGGCAAAAGAAGAATGGGATGAAGATGAAGAAGATTGGTGAAATTTTGATTCATATGAATTGATAATGATATAAGTGTTTTTTTGAATGGCTGATAGCTCAATTGAAATTCAAAGGGACTATGATGGAGGTTGAGTATGATATATTCATACGAATTTTTTAGGGACCATGTTGGGACATTGAGAATAAAATTATCGGATGAAATAAAATTATTCGCTGATTTTATTGAAGACATCCCTACAGAGGAAGAAGCAGATGAGTATATTATGTTAGTTGAAAATGTCTTAAATGGTATACATGATAAGTTTGAAATCCAACTTAATGCAACAAGTGTGTTAATAAAAAAAGAAATGACAGTGCTTGAACACTTTTATACATATGAAGAGCCTTATGAAAACGAAATGGAGACTGAAGAATTTAAAGAACTCCTGTTAATATGGAAAAATAAAATCCCAGAAAGATTCAAGAAAAATGAGAATTGAATTTATGCTTCTAATTTGATTATTCCCTTGTTGTATTCTTCAAACTTGTCCGAGCAATATGAATTTCAAGAATAGTAGGTGATTTTGGTGAAATATTCAGCTTTACAGGAATTTATTAAGCAGTATGGCGAAGATGATGATTTTACAGGTGGAGTAAGTGAAGACAAAGTAAAAGAAACTGAACAAAAATTACAGGTCTCATTACCGGAAAGTTACAAGTGGTTTTTAAGAAATTATGGTTATGGTGGACTTTTTGGAGTGAAAATAATTGGATATGGTTTTACGGGTCCTGCAGTAGTAGATGCTACCAAAGGACATCAAAAGTACTATGATTTAATCGATGGACTTGTGGTTATAGAAGATATTGATGAATTTGCCTATTGCCTCGATACGAATAAAATGAAAGATGGAGAATGCCCAATTATTACGTGGGATAATCATGAGGGGTATGGTCGAACGCTTGCCGAAAATTTTTTAGACTATTTAATCGAACGCCTTGAATGGGCAAAAGAAGATTGGGATGAAGATGAAGAAGATTGGTGAGTTCATGCTTTGTGATAAGGAATATTTTTATATAAGAAGAAGTGGATAGAGCTTTTGAAAATCAAAGGGACTATCCATTTTTGGTTTATTTAGTTTCATGTACCTCCGTATCCTACCAAATAAGGAACAAACGGCTCATATAGATAATGACTTGATTTTGTCACAGATCATGGGGAAACGTTTAAAGGTGTGACAAATTAGAATTTTAATGGAGAGGAGAATAATAGATGAGTAAAATGGCAATTAAAATAAGCACTAATGGTCCATTTAGTAAATGTGTAGTTCCCTTAAGAAAGTACACTGGTTTAGGGATTACAGACATAAAAAATAAAATTGAAAACAAAGATTTTATTGCCGAAACGGATGCGGATGATATTGATAATTTGGAGAATTTAAAAGGGGTAGTTGATAATTTGTTGAAGTTAGGTGCAGAAGTGCGAATATTCGAAAGTGATGAATTTGGAGAAGGGATTTTCAATTATCAAGACATTTCTTACGACGAATTTATTAACAATATTGACAGATTTAAAAAAATTATGGAAGAATTACAAGATTACAATGATGTTTTGTCTGACGAAGTTTAATGCGAAAAGATTAAGGCTATGAATTGGTTTTAATACTTATTATTGTTATTAAAGGAACCCGAAGGCTCCTTTTTATTTTGGTGCTTTATCATCTCCGAAGCTAAGGACTGCATAGTCGTCAGCCGTTTCAACTGTCGCATGATACAAGACATCCTTATTCCCTTTATCATGACCATATACAAAAACGATTGTTGCATTCGTTTCTGTAGAAAATTCTGCTTGTGTCACCTCTAAATCAATAGGTTCCTCTAAGTTTTTATAAAATTCAATTGCTGCTTCTTTTGACTTTTCGATTTTTTCTTCTTTTTCAGCTTTATTCATACCACAACCTCCGAGTACCAATAATGTAGTTAACAGAAGAAAGAGTATTGGATATCTTCTTAACAAATAGTTGCACTTCCTTCCAATTTAATGGAAAATTACAATATAATGATATTATAGCATAGGGGATGGGAGTCTTTGAGTGTAAGTGATAAGTCCTATTATGCTTTAACGAAGGAAGCATATCTAAAAGAAACTCAAAATGTGAAAATAATAATAGATGGGAAAATAGAAGCTTGGGAACAGATTAAAATTGATAAATCCCTTACCAATATAAAAAAGTCTGGTTTTGATGCCAAGGTATATGTGAACCATAAGACAAAAAATATCGTCATAGCCTATAGAGGGACTCAAGGAGATGATCTCACCGGGGAAGGTCTACCAGATGTAGTAACAGATATAGATGATGTAGTCATGAAAGGGTATAAGAAAAATCAGGACAAATTGAAGAGATTAGAAGAAGTTACTATGGTGCTAGTAGATAAAGACATCCAAAGAGAGTTTAGACACATTGGTGGTCAATCAAAATATAATAAAAAATAAGTAAGGAAATAGGAGTGTTAGTATGACAAAAATGAGAAGCAAAAATCCAAAGATTTCTTTACAAGATATAAAACAATTTGAACAAGAGTACGATATTACGCTACCTAAACAATATGTTGATTTTCTACTAGAATACAATGGAGGATATCCTCAAGAATCTAACTTCAGAATATCTGATGATGAAGGAGAAAATTTAGTTAATAAGTTTTATGGAATTGGGGATATGAAGAATAATTTAGCTAAAGTTTTTGAGGTTTTAGAAGGAGAAATACCGGAAGATTTTATTTCAATTGCTAATGACCCAGGAGGGAATGAAGTTTTATTAGGGGTTAGTGGCGAGTATCAGGGAAAGGTATATTTTTGGGTACATGATATAGAAACAGAGGACGAAATAGGCAATATGTATATCCTTGCAGATAGTTTTGCTAGGTTCTTTAATAACCTATATTTATCTAAATAATGATGCCAATAGGAAGCTGCTTTTATCCTTTTTAATACAATTAAGGTATGTCAAATACAAACGATACCAGGAGAGGTACATATGCCCCAGTGGAAAGAATTATTGATTGAGGTAGAAAAAATTGAAGGACAATATGATGGTTCACTTAGGCAGCCAGTATCGAATTCAGAAATTATAAAAATGAAACAAGCTATTCAACAGAAACTAGGAAACATTATTATTCCTGATTCGTATTTTGAATTTCTAAAGAACGTAAATGGAATAGACTTTAATGGATTAGTAATCTATGGTGTTGATGAAATGCTACTTGATAACGAAGTAGATGAAGAGGTTCAAGGATTTATTGAGACAAACGAGCTTTGGTATGAAAATGATTGGCAAAAGAAATACATATTTTGGGGGGATTCTGATACTGCATGGTATTGTTATGACTTAAATGAGAGAGTATATGTAGAACTTGATAAACCCTCAGGAATTTTAGTTCAGTTCTTTGATAATTTCGATTCTATGTTGAGTGATGCACTTGAAGCAAGCCTTCTGTAATTCTATACGCCGAAAGTATTATAATGAAGGATCATATAATGCGGGATTGGGTGACAAAAAACAAAGAAAAGCACTTGATTGTCTAATATAGGCAACAAGTGTTTTTTGCTAATAAACCAAAAGACCATTCACAACAAAAAGCATTGGGCTATTATTGGGGCATCAACTAGGTATCATACATCAGTAGAAAACAAGGGGACGGAAGCTTAAGGAGGGAATTAAAAATGAGTAATTTGCCTGAGAAATTAGATCAAGTTCTAGGAGAGGACATTTATAAACGTGAAGATAAAAGTAAAGTAAATGAGGCATTAAATAGTTTAGAAGTAGATGTATCAAATACATTCCGTGAATTTTATCATTATTATGCTGGACCTTTTTGGGAAGAGTTTGTACCTTTTGAGTTACTAGATATCGAAGATGAAGAGAATAATATTGAATCATATACATTTATTTCCCGAAAACAGCATGGCTTTCCGAAAAAGTATTTAATTTTAAGTGAAATGTCAGCAAATGCTGTATTAGTGCTTGATACAGTAACGGATAAAGTCTATACGGTGAATTTTGAGAGCGGAGATGAGCTACTTTTAAAAGGAGAATTAAAAGAAACGTGGCCTACATTCTATGAATTTTTGAAAGCGTATTTTAACTGCTAGTAGAAGAAGCTCTAAACCACTACATCTTAGGTGGAAAATGGATCAAACGTATACTAGAATCTTCAGAAATGGGTGCAACAGCCGTATTCCAGCCCTAGAAGGAATAGCAGCCGTCACTGGTGACGAAAAATCGGCTTTACAGGAGGAATCAAATAATAAAAGTCTGTTTAATTGGTACCACGCTTATTAGAAAATGGAGATAGTTTTAGAAATAATCCAGTTTTGAATGCCCATTATAAAAAATTTCAATCAGAGTATTGGAAGTGGAGAATTTTAGATATTGAAAGACAAGGATTGTAATTGCATAAAAGGAGGAAAAAAAATTTGGGAAAAGAAAAAATTATAGAGATTATCAATGATAATGATTCCATATTTTTAACTGGTGGGGTCAGTGTTGAGCAAATAGGAGATATTGAAAACAAGCTCAATGTAATCCTACCAGATAGTTATAAATGGTTTTTAGAGCAATATGGTGAAGGTATACTACTTGGAATTGAAATTTATGGTGCAGGTGCAAAAGAAACAAATATTCCTTCTTGTGTCAAATTTACGGAGAAATCACATGAAGATGACAATCTACCGAAAGAATATGTAATGATAGAAGAATTAGGTGAGTTGGCGTACTGTATCGACACGTCAATATTCCGAAATAATGAGTGTCCAATTGTAAGCTGGGATCCAATTAATGAAGAAGTTGGAGAGGAAAAGTTTGATGACTTTTATAAGTATCTCTATTATCGTTTGGATGAAATGTTAGATTAGTATATAAGAACAATACATGATAAAAATAAGTGAGGTTGAGCGATTAATCTTAGGATTAATCGCTCTATTTATATTAATTTTCTATTGAATAAACTTCAGTGAGAGTCTTTTAAGAAGTATATAATTTTGTATTGCTGATAAAAAATAATCTAGTTGGCATGAACTTAAAAAATTAATAGTGTCTTTAAACATCTGGGGGGATTTGGCGAATATAACATAAAAGTTAAGTTAGGAGAGTAATTAAGAATGATAAAGATTAATGATGAGTTATTTGGAGAATTAGAATATCAAAAAAACTATTGGAGAGGTAAAACAACTATTCTAATGTTTGATATGGACATAGAAATAATATTAAGTGTAGATGGACATGAAGATGCTAATTTTTCAAATATACAGAGAGAGGCTTTTCGTAATTTTAAAAATGAAACGAAAAATATAATGGATGAAGTGGAAATGCAAATATATGAGTATTATAGTGAGAATTTTGAAGAATATAGAGAGATGTTAGGAAATAAATCAGAAGCAGATAAAATTGCTCCCAAAATCGATTCTATTCTAGCTTTAAAAAGATTAGTGAAGCCTACAGAGTTAATTGTAAGAAGAGTAAGGAATAATGGAAAAAGAAGACTAGGTTTACTATGTGATGTCACTTGGGATATTGAAGATGGATTAGGAATTAAAATTGAAGATGAAGTTGTAGAAGAGGTAGGTTATCAAGATATCGTTCTATAATTCTAATGTTATTTGTACTGAAAGAGTCAAAAAAACCTTGATAGGCTACCTGCCTTTCAAGTTTTTTTGCTTTATGAATGATTTTTAAACTTGAATCAAAACTCATGATAGTAAACAAACGTACGGGCTTGATTGCAGTAGGGTAACAAGAACGAGAATTGGGGTGAGATGACACTTTTTATGCAGGAACTATAAATGTAATAGTACTGGATTAAAAGAACAGTTAATTTCGATGGCGAGAGTGGAGTCGGAAGTTAGGGGTACGGGTACGGTTAAGGATAGTAAGGAAGTTAAAGATTTAGCACTATACCAAGAATTAATGAAATTGAGGTAAACTATAAAACTAAATTTGATTCAGAGGAATTTGCAAGGCAGTTAAAAGACCAAGAAAAGGGTATGAACGAACTAACTGTATATGAATACCAACAAAATAGAAAGCGATTTATTGATGAAGGTAGAGCAATGGAGAGTAATGCAGCTCAACAAGCTGCTAGGGAAGAAGCTTATGTACAAAAGATAAATGAACTACAAAGAGAAGGACTAACTTTATCTCAGGCTAAGAAAGAAGCCAAGGAATGGTTAGATCTCAGGCTGCACTGCATAATCCTGACCAGATAGCGGGTGGAAAAGCAGAGGTAATTGGGGGAATGGGAGATAAGAAAATTAATTCTTCTATAGGTAGTCAATGGGGATATAGAATTGATATTGTAGATGAAAAAATTAATGGATTAGCAAAGAACATGACACAAGAACAACGGAAAAATACGTATTTAAATGTAAAGTTAACAAACTAGAGGAGGAATTTGAATGGATAAGTATTTAACGGATTTTAAGTTACATAATAAAGTTCCGAATGAAATTATCGAAAAATATAAACATGTAGTACCAGAAGAAATGGTAAATCTATGGAAAGAATATGGGTTTGGAACTTTTATGCAAGGGTATTTTAAAAGTGTAAATCCAGAAGAATTTCAAGAGGTTTTAGAAGATAGTAGTGAAAGGTATAATAATTCAATAGTATTGTTTGCTACTGGCATGGGGGATTTGGTTATTTGGTCAGATGGATATGTTAGATTTCTTAATTACAGGTACGGTAAGGTAAAGACTATTATGTTTACATTTGAGTTTTTCTTCCAAAATATTGCTGACTTAGAATTCAGAGATGAAGATTTATCTTGGCAACCTTATCCAGAAGCAATAAAACAATATAATGAGTTGGAATATGATGAATGTTTTGGTTATACACCGCTATTAGGTCTGGGTGGAGCGGAAAAAGTAGAGAATTTAAAAAAGGTTAAATTAAAAGAACATATCCTCATTATTACTGAATTTATGGGACCAGTTCAATAGTAAAGTAAAGTAAAGCATGTGCAGATAATTGAAAAGCAAAGCATATGAGAAGTGGACAGAAAAAGAAAAGGTCATTTTAAAGAATTGACTTCATGATAGTTTACCTACATAAGCTCTTGTTTGTAATACCATCTCTGGACACAATAAAATAAGACATACGAGTTTAGGCGAGAAATGATGCATTAGTCAATGAAGAGGGTAATGCAAATTTTTCTTATGATATATCAGTGTATCTACAAAAAGCAGTTGAGAAAATATAAAAGAAAAAACATTAAAGAATTGATTAAATTATGCAGAAAATATGATCGTGAATGCCAACAGAAATTAAGATTGTTTATGATGTCCAAGCAAATAAACTGACTACAGATTATAAATATCTTGTACATACAAATGATTCTAATAAAACTGCAAGTTCTATCGCTATGATATGGTTTGAACAAATCAAGAATGAAAATAATTAATATAAAAAAGATTAAACTAATTAGCTAATGAACCTTGATTGAGTGTTCACTCAGTCAAGGTTTTTTTGAACTATAAAACCGATTACTTACACATAAGAACGTCCTAAAATCAAAAGTGAGACATTAAAACGCAAACTAAGAATTTACTCCTCATGTATTCCCGGGCTCACTGGGTATCCTATGCCCTCGGAACAGTCGTCACATCAGTGATCGGAACAAAAGGCGCAGGAGCCGTAACGAAGACTGGTGTAGCGACAACAAAAGCCGCTGCAGTTAAAGGCGCTACGAAGGCAAAAGAACTAGTCTCTATTCCTAATCTATTGCCGTACAATCCTAAAAACCAACTGTCGATGGCAGGGGGAGTACCTTATAATGTGGTTAATGGTGCGGGGTTGAAGGATCAGTTAATTTCTATGGCGAAAGTGGAGTCTGAAATTAATGGTAGGGGTACGGAAGAAGTTAGTAAGAAAATCTCTGATGTTCCTCATGTAAAAGAAGCAAAAGATATTATAGCAGAGAGAACAAAAGGATTAGATTTAAATGAGTATCCAACTATGACAAAGCAAATGAGTTCTAAGAAAATGAAAGAATTAAGAGATAAGATTGATAATAGAACTATTACAAAACAAGAGTATGCAGACTACATCTGGAATAAGAAATTTGCTAAAAAAAGGGATAAAGGAGTTAAAGAATTTTGGTACCAAGAACAACAAAGAATATTAAATAATGAACCGCTTACTCGAGAGTGGAGGACTACTATTCCAGGTGAGCCTATAATACCAATTAAAGACTTTTAAGGAGGTAAGAATTTATGGTGAAGATGAGACTGAAAATTGATGATGATTCAAATAAATTAAAGTATGTATCGATTATCAGACAGAATAATGGAGCAAGTATTCAAGATATTAAAAGAAATATAGAAGATAATAATGTGGTACTAGAATGTAATTATTTTGATACAGATGAATTAAAAGACTTCAAAAAAACAATGGAGTCTTTAATAAGTAAGGGGGCTACTGTACATTTGTTTCAAGATAATCGAGAGGTTCAAATTGATTATATAAGTAACCTTATTAGTTCATATGAACAAATTGCTGAAGACAGAGAAAAGCTAGATGATAGAATTTTAGGTGATGATTAAGAAAGATTAGAGTATTGAAATATACATTATCAACTTTATATATTGAATAGTGAAGAAAATAATAACAATTATGGTGTTGGGTACCGTCAATAATTTTGTATAAATGAGTTTTACCTTTTCTTGTAGACGCTCTTTTATTCTTTTGTTTTGAACATATTTTCAAGTTCTGCTCGAGCTTTGTCAAAACCTATATGGCACCTGGTTGCTAACCGTTGATTATATCCTTCAAACGGTGAAACTAGAAAGCGTTCTAACGATTCTTCGTTGGGGAATTGCTCCTTACGCTTGCTATATTTCTTGATTTGTTTATTGAAGGATTCAATCAAGTTTGTGGAGTAAATACTACGCCAAATGGATTTTGGAAAGATATAGAACGTTAGTATATAAGGGGTTACAGCTAATGGTTTTGTGACTTTGGGATAGACTGCTTTCCACTTTTTCACGAAATCTTGGAGCGCTTTCTGTGCATTTTCCAAGTTATCTGCACGGTAAACCGTTTTGAAATCGTCACAGATTTCTTGGTGATCAGAAATTCGTACTTTATGAGAAATATTTCGTTGAAGATGGACACAACACGTTTGGTATTTTGCATCTGGATAAATGGAGAGAATGGCATCTGCGATGCCTTTAAACCATCTGATACAAATAATAAGATTTCTTCCGCACCACGTTCTTGAATGTCTTGAAGAATCTCTTACCATACGCTCAATCTACTACCTGGACCCGTAAAACCATATCCAATTATTCTCACTCCAAAAAATCCACCATAACCATAATTTCTTAAAAACCACTTATAACTTTCCGGTAATAAGACCTGTAATTTTTGTTCAGTTTCTTTTACTTTGTCTTCACTTACTCCACCTGTAAAATCATCATCTTCGCCATACTGCTTAATAAATTCCTGTAAAGCCGAATATTTCACCAAAATCACCAACTAATCTTGAATATTGTATTGCACGGACAAATTGCTACCAAAGGTCATCAAAAGTATTATGATTTAATAGATAGACTTGTGGTTATAGAAGATATTGATGAATTTGCCTATTGCCTCGATACTAATAAAATGAAAAATAGAGAATGCCCAGTTATTATGTGGGATAATCAAGAAGGCTATGGTCGAAAGGTAGCTGATAATTTCCTAGACTATTCAATCGAAAGTCTTGAAGAGGCAAAAGAAAACTGGGATGAAGATGAAGAAGATGGGTAAAAGCTGAAGGGATTAGTTTTTTATCTTGCATTTTATAAAAGTAAGAAATATTTTTCTGTAAGAAGAAGTGGATAGAACCTTTTGAAAATCAAAGGGACTATCCATTTTTTTGTTCATTTAGATTATTTGGGCACCAAATGCCGTAATAGGACAACAGAGTATTGTTGCTTTGGGGAATGTTGCGAATCGATTAAGGTCTGTTGAAGCTGAGGGTGGAAAACGACTTAACCATCGAGCTCCGATTGAATATCGAATCTCGATGGTTGCCTAGTCTTTTTTTAGCTGACGGGGGTAAGTCCAAGGTCTCATGTTGAACGTCTCCTGTTTTTTTAAAATCGGTATGTTATTTCATTCAGCGATAGCAAAATGTATTGGCTTCTGTTATACCTCAATCTCCATCCCGATGTTCCGTTCTTTCGATTGGCAGTAAACACCTTTTGCCACAGCGAGGTCAAAGTAAGCGGCACCGACTGATTTAAAGAAGGTAATTTCTTCTTCATTTTCCCTGCCTGTTTTGTTCAGCATTACAAGTTCATAAAGCTCCCCGTGAATATCATTAAACGACCAATTTCCCCGATTGGCTGCATGTATGAGTTCTCCTGCTTCATCCTTCACGCCCGCCAAATCGTCGACGATAATTTTAGCGGCGCGTGAAACCGTGGTATGATCCACTTCTTTCATATCCGGCAAATAAGACCCGACCCCGTTAATGTGTGTGCCCGGCTTTACATCCTGGCCATTAAATACAGGCTCGTTCGAGCGGGTTGCACAGCAAATAATATCTGCTTGACGAACAGCTGCTGAAACATCTTCGAAAACTTCAAAAGGAACGGTTACTCCGAATGCCCGCAGCTTTTCACCGAATTTCTCCGCTTTTTCTCGTGTGCGATTTACTAATAAAATACGTTCAATGTCCCTTACGGCTAACACCCCGATTGCTTGTTCAAATCCCATAGCTCCCGTTCCGATGATCGTGAGTACCCGGGCGTCTTTACGAGCAAGAAAGTCTGTGGCAATGCCGCTTAATGCCCCCGTTCTGAGACGTGTTAAATAGGAGGCATTCAACAATGCTAAATGTTCACCATTTTCTGCATCTGACAGCAAGATGACTCCTTGTGTTGTGGCCATCCCCCTTGAAGGATTCTTCGGGAAAATCGTTACGACTTTGACCGCCGAAACTTCTTCAGATAAATCAGCGCTAGGCATGTAAAGTGCCGATGCCTCGTGTTGAGGGAAAGCAAGTACTGTGCGATGAGGGTTGTCTATTTTTCTAGCACCATGTGCATGCAATACCGCCTTTACATCCGCTATTGCGTCTTTCATTCCATATGATTGTTGAATTTCCTTTTCACTTATAACTAACATTCAATTGTCCTCCTTGAAGTAAAAGAACCATGGATTACATGGCTCTATTATTATGAGTTTCGTCTAATTTCTGATTGCTACGATCCTTAACTGCCCAAATCGCTGCTAGTGACAGGACAGATGCAAAAATAATATAAATGGCGACAGGAACATAGGAGTTATTAAACCTATCAAGTAAAGCTGTTGCAACTAGCGGCGCTGTTCCTCCTGCCAGAGCTGCTCCAATTTGATATCCAAGCGTGATGCCGGTATAACGGATTTTTGCATCGAAAATTTCCGAGAACATCGTTCCAAGAACAGCTGTGATGGGAGCCCAAATAACCCCTAAACCGATCACTGTTGCAACGATTAATAGCAGTACCGATTTTTGCTCCAGCAACCAGAAGTATGGGAATGCAAACAGTGCCATCCCAATCGTTCCGCCTATAAATAGTTTTTTGCGGCCAATTGTATCGGATAACTTCCCCATGAATGGTATTAAAATCGTCGTTATAATTGTTGCAATCATGACTGCAGTTAATGTAGCTGTCCGTGAGAAACCGAGATTTGAAGTAGCATATGATACGACAAATGTGCTGAAAATATAAAATGGCGCTGTTTCTACCACTTTGGCTCCCACGGCGATAAGCACTTCACGCCAATAATGCTTAAGAGTTTCTACAATCGGCAGCTTTGGAACTTCTCCGGATTCCTTTACTTTTTTGAAAGACGGAGTTTCATCAATTCCTTTACGAATCCATAGACCAAAAAATACAAGCAAAGCACTAAAAATGAATGGTATACGCCATCCCCAAGTCATAAATGCGTTTTCAGGAAGCATTGTCATAATAGATAAGGCAACGGTTCCAAGCAGCATTCCTATTGTAATTCCCATCTGAGGAATAGCTCCGAACAATCCCCGTTTCTCAGCGGGAGCATATTCAACGGCCAATAAAAGCGCGCCTCCCCATTCACCGCCAATTCCCAGACCTTGAACTAAGCGCAACGTGATTAATAAAATCGGCGCCCAAATGCCAACGGCTTGATACGTAGGCAGAAGCCCCATCCCAAATGTTGCGACCCCCATTAAACTAAGTGTTAAAACAAGTGTTTTCTTTCTTCCGATACGATCGCCAATATGGCTAAATATCACCCCGCCAAAAGGGCGGATGAAGAATGCTAACGCAAAGGATGCATAGGCAAGCAACAGCCCTATTGTCGGATCCTCATTCACAAAGAATATCTGGTTAAACACGAGAGCTGAAACAGTCCCATATAAAAAATAGTCAAACCACTCAATCGAACTTCCGACTAAACTCGCGACTAAAATTCGCCGCATTTGTTTCTTCTCCATCTTGAGTCACCCCTTTGGAATTGAAGTATCACTTCAATTTATGATTTCTTTCATTTTAAATAATTACAAATTTTCTGTCAATATTTTTTATAAGCTATTAATGACGGAACATTCATCAAAACTTGTTATGTATAATGTAGCTAGATACTATGAAAAAAAGGGGGAATCTGTATGCCTTTTGATTCAATCGGGAAAAAAATGAAATTATTGAGGAAAGAGCGAAAACTAACATTAAAAAGTCTGGCTGAACAAACAGGCGTTTCAATCAGTTTTTTATCACAAGTAGAACGGGGAAAATCAAGCGTCACATTAGAATCATTAAAAAAAATCGCTGATACATTAGATGTCAACCCAAGTTTCTTTTTTTCTGAGGACCGCTCCCAAGAAGATTCAGATTCGAATCATGAACAATTTCATTATCAGAACTTATCCAGCGGAATTCGTGATGCTGTTTTTTCGCCTATTCTTGCCACCTTAAAGCCAGGAGAAAATAAAGGAAGCGCTTTTTCTCATAGCGGACATGAATTTTTATTCATTATCGAAGGGAAGTTAACAGTGGAAATAGAGGGGGAAAGAACAGAACTCCATGAACAGCAGTCATTCATGTTCGATGCTAGAAAAGCCCATTACTGGTTTAACTTCTCGGATCAAATTGTCCGATTTCTGGTGGTGTCGTCGAAATAAGGGAAGTAAAGAATCAATGAAATTTTCAAGTAAACCAGTTAACGAAAAATGTCGTACAAAAGGATAGATGTAAACAGGTATTCCTCACTGTTCATCTATCCTTTCTTTTTACCTTATAAAATGTGTGACATTAAATCCTGGGTATTTGAGGGTAATTGTTTAGTGAATACCCCTTCAATTCTTGAATAAATGAAGAAACTCTTCTAAAATATATATAATCCACAATTTAACAGTGAGTATATTACATAAAAAGGAAACTTGCTAATCTCTAAGATTTTATAATAAAAGTAGATGAAAGGACTTTCAATAATGTCTATGATTTACGAATCTCAAACACTAGTTCAGGCCATGCAAACGCGTGTCGGCCAATATAAGGACCTAAAAAAACAGCTCACTGAATTAAAAAAAGGATTTGAGAGTATCGTTAATTTGGATGATGAGCTACAGGGTCAAGGCGCAGAGGCCATTAAAGGGTTTTACAAAGCACAGATTGATGTTGTGGATTCTTGGCTACGCCTGATCAATCGGCATGTTGCCTTTTTAAGTGGAATTCAAGGAGATACAATCGAAGCTAACCTCAGTGAAACCGTGGTTACGGTTCCTTTTTTAGAGGAAGAACTGGAGAACGCTAGCCGAAATTCCAAGGAAATGGTCACAGCCCAAAAAGATGATCTGAAAAAAATATTGGCTGAAATTGATGATATCATTCAGTTAGAGCCTTTTTCCGATGATGTGTTCTTAGAGAATATAGAGAAGGCTGAAAAGAAACGGACCAAAACAATAAACAAAGTAAACAAAATCGATCATAAGTGGACGACTGAATATGCAAAATCCGAAGAGGACCAAGCAGCAGTGGCGGCACTTATGGAGCAATTGAAAGCATCCAGTACAAGGGGAGGAGAAGTATCCCCTCTCTATTTTAATGCAACAGCTTATAAAAATAGTGAAGCCTATAAAAACCTAGAAGTAAGGAAGAAAGAGAACGCGGAATATCTGAAGGTTAAGAAAGAGGAAGCGGAGAATCGCCGGATCAAAGAATTGAAGGCACAACTCGATCATGTCACAGATCCGGATGAGTTTCTCAAAATCGCCAAGCAGATCGGGTATGAAAACTTAGGACCCACCCAGCAGCAATATGTTTTGCAGCTAGAAGCGGCTAAGCAAACGGCTGAAATTGCAAAAGGAATTGGCGTAGGTCTTTATGATGTAGGGAAAGACTTTGTGACAGGAGTTTGGGATTTTGTCACAGATCCTGGAGAAACGATTGAAGGCGTAGCAAATTCAATCATGCACCCGATAAAAACCTATAAATATATTTCAAAGGCAATATCTGATTCATATGAAAGAGATATGGTAAATGGCGATGCCTACTCCAGGTCTCATTGGGTAACCTATGCCCTCGGAACAGTCGTCACATCAGTAGTCGGAACAAAAGGCGCAGGAGCCGTAACAAAGACAGGGGTAGCCACAACAAAAGCCGCTGCAGTAAAAGGCGCTACGAAGGCAAAAGAATTAGCCTCAATTCCTAATCTATTGCCGTACAATCCTAAAAACCAACTGTCGTTGGCAGGTGGAGTACCTTATAATGTGGTTAATGGTGCGGGGTTGAAGGAACAGTTGATTTCGATGGCGAAAGTGGAGTCTGAAGTTAGTGGTAGGGGTACGGGGAATGTAAAGCAATTAGATGTTGAACCTAGAATAAAAGAAATTGAAGTTAATTTTAAAAAAAGTGTTAAACATGACTCCGAAGAGTTTGTAAGACAATTAAAAGACCAAGAAAAAGGTATGAATGAATTAACGGTTGACGAGTATCTGAAAAATAGAGACAGATATATTGCTGAAGGTAGAGCAATAGAAGGAAATGCAGCTCAAAAAATGGCTAGACAAGAAGCACTTAAAGATAAAATTGCTGAACTGCGAAAACAAGGACTTTCCAGAGCGGATGCGACAAAGCAAGCTTCAGAATGGCTGGAAACAAAAGCTGCACTTCATAATCCAGATCAAATAGCTGGAGGAAGAGCAGACATTATCGGAGGTTTGGGGGATAAAAGAGTAAATTCCTCGATAGGTTCACAATGGAAATATAGAATTGATGTTGTTGATGAACAAATTAGGGAAATTGCGAAGAATATGTCACCTGAGCAGCTAAAGAATACTTATTTAAATGTGAAATTAAATCAATAATCAAAGGAGGGTATTTTAATTGGAAACTATATTGAGCGATTTTATAAAACATGAAACAGTTGATGAAAATGTTATTTTAAAATATAAGGATAAGCTTCCTGAAGAATTAATAGAAACGTGGAAAAAATATGGTTTTGGTACTTTCGTAAATGACTTTTTAAAAGTTATTAATCCAGACGATTATTTAGATATTTTAGAGAGAAGTTATCTAAGGTATGAGCAGGCGATTCCTATTTTTACAACCGCAATGGGTGATATTATAGTATGGGAAAAAGATAAGTATGTAAATTTATTAAACTTTAGGAAAGGATATGTTAATGTTGTTTCATCCGGATTTGAATTCTTTTTTGATGACTTAAAAGATAATGACTTTATGAACGATGAATTAATGTGGCAGCCTTATCCTGAAGCGATAAGTAAATACAGTACCCCTAACTATGACGAGTGTTTTGGATATACCCCTCTATTAGGTTTAGGTGGAGCAGAAAAAGTAGAGAATCTAAAAAAAGTCAAACTGAAGGAACATATTCTTATTATTACTGAATTTATGGGACCACTTCAGTAATGTTCAGGATTATGTAACAGAATTAACTATAAGCACTTGATTGCCTTTTGTCGACAAACTGAGGACCCTTCTGGAAAGAAGGGTCCTTTTAGCTGGAGAAATATGATTAATAATTTTTAAGAAGGAGTATCCTCCTTATTACAAACTGGATACTTCCTCCCATTCTTTATAATTTTTTCTTCCACTATCTCTGTTATATCTAACCCAAGATCTGAACATAGCATTAATGAATAGATCAAAACATCTGCGATTTCTTCACGGATGTTTTCTTTATTTTCTTTAAGTGCTTTTTCACTGTTGATCCATTGAAAGTCTTCTAGTAGTTCTGCTGCTTCAATGGAGATAGAGATGGCGAGGTCTTTTGGGTTATGATATTGTCTCCAGTTTCTTTCATCTCTAAATTCATTAACTTGCTTAATTAACCTTTGAATATCACTCATAATCGTTTTCCCCTTTTTAGCTCGAGTAGTCTCTGTCTTAATTTAGGGTCTGTGGCGTAAATATATAGTCCATGTATACCCCGTTTCATAAGGACATTGATGGAATTTAAGATGATTTCTTCTTTAATTTCTTGGTTCTTTTCAGGTGGCAAATCTGTTCGTGAAATGAATGCACCTGTATCTTTGTATTTGGAAGGATAAATGACTAGCTCGTCTTTGTTTTCATCATAGCTCACGGAAGGGCCAAGAACAACTCCAACGTAATTTAGGTCGAATCCTTGAACGGTATAAATGGAACCAACTTCCTTAATGGAACTCGGATTTTCTGCCCACGTAACATTATCTTGGGTGCTATTCCAGGGCATGTTAATTCCTTTTTCATCGACAAAGTAAGTCTTTTCGTCTTTTTTATGTAAATAATCAAAAGTTGATACAATCCGAGAAAGACCGATTTCGTTGTTTTTATTTTTAATAGCTGTTTTAAATGTCTCAGCATCTTCAAAAAATTCAAGCTCGAAGGAGGAGTCTTCTTCTAACGGTAAATGAAGAATTTTCTTTTCAACAAAGTGGTCAATCCACTTGATCGTTTCTGAATTGGCGTTCATTCTCATTTGATCCGTAAGTTTTACGGTCTTCGCATTATACTGATTGGTGATTTCTTCAAGCAATCTCTCGTTCCAATAGCTTTTTATTTTCAGTACTTGTTTTGCATCAAAGATGACTATGGCGATTTTACTACGCTTAATAATCTCATCGAGTTGGTTTTGGTAGCGAAAATTATTATAAGAATCTTCCTTTGTTAGAAGCAAATGAGCTTCGTCTATTAATACGATATCTGCTGTTTCTTCCGCCTTTGTCTTCTGATTAATAAATGGCGTTGGTTTCATGAGATTCTTTTTCTTCAAGTTCGGTAAGCTGTTGGCAATACTTTTATATGTTTTTAGCATCTCAGTGTGATTCACCAGCATGTAATTATCTGTTCCAAATAAAAGAGAGCTATCATCTTTAGCCAAATCTTGAATCGTGTTAAACAGAGAGCTTAATAAGACACTTTTACCTGTGCCTGCATCTCCTTCAATGGCAATAACATGATTCCCCTCTTTTCTAACATGTTCTTTACAAAAATTAAGAATCTCATTTTTAATATCAAGCTGCTGAGGCGAGAGTTCCTTATAAGGAGATAACTTATAAATGTCTTTGTTCCTAAGGTTCTCAACAGTATCAATCACAATCTTCTCTTCCCTAAGTTTCTCCCAAATAACTTGAAATAGCTCTTCATTATAAAAGGATTTCTGATAGTAATTATGCATTACCCTAGATCTAGTCTGGCTCACGTTTTGCAACTGATAGTGGTTATCGGCGATGAAATAGTTAATTAGATTCGATTCAATATTATACGTCGCAGATTGATTGAATTTCTCATGGCCAATTAAAATAGAACGGTTCAAATGCTTACGCTTTTTATCCTCTATATGATTTCTCAAGCGTCGTGAAGCTTGAACCGTTTGCCCAATATAGGCAGTGGGCCTCTTTTTCTCATTATAAAGTATATATACAATGGGATAGTTATTTAGAAGCGGTGTTTTTAGAGTATGCACATGATCGGGAGTGAAATTTCTTTTATCAAAAACTAGTCCATTCATAATTTTAGCCTCTGTATCTCTTTTTCTATAATAGTATCACTTTTTTTTACTAGTAACAAAAGTGAATATAGAGACATTATTTGAAATAAACGAAGATTATGCAGCTGGCCCTTCTGGTTAGCTGTTTTTTTATGGTAAATTCCATGCTATCATTATCTAAGCACTAATGTTCGACAAGTTATTCAATTTTATCTTTTGATATCTGAAACAATCTCATATAACCACAGTCAGGAGCAAATCATGAGCATCGAGAAAAAGCTAATTGTCAATTCAGACAAGGGTAATTTATTAAATGAATTAATCTCTTCTATAAATGAGTG
This sequence comes from Peribacillus sp. NPDC006672, assembly GCF_050274955.1. Classification (NCBI taxonomy): domain Bacteria; kingdom Bacillati; phylum Bacillota; class Bacilli; order Caryophanales; family Bacillaceae; genus Peribacillus; species Peribacillus sp. NPDC006672. Next base: position 123,882 of record NZ_JBNNOR010000004.1, on the reverse strand, counting down.
TGAAAGGTTTTATTTCAGCGTCGCTTTTATTAATTATAGTGGTCTTCAGCTGTTGTTGGATACTTTTAAGAACGCGGAAAAAAGGGGCGTAAAGGGGAAGATTATTACTTCTACTTATCTGAATTTTACCGAAGCGAAGGCTTTAAAGAAAGTAAATGAGTTTAGTAATATCCATTTGAAGATTTTTGAAACAGATAAGGCGATTGGTTTTCATACGAAAGCGTATATTTTTGAATTTAAGGATCGTTATAAGGTGATTATTGGTTCTTCTAATATTACTCAAAGCGCCCTTAAGAGTAATATTGAGTGGAATGTTGAGATTATTGCTAAAGAGGATGCTCAATTTCTTAAAGATGTATTAAAGGAATATGATGGATTATGGAATAGTAGCGTCGTTGCGGATGACAATTTTATTAGTAAGTATGAAGAGTTTTTGAGTAAATTAAAGGGCTATACAAATACGAGTCAATTTATTTATGAAAGCTCTGAATATATCATTCCCAATAACATGCAAAAACGTGCGGTTGAAAACCTTGAAAGAATTAGATCGTTTGGGGAAAAGAAGGCCTTAGTTATAGCAGCAACAGGGACGGGTAAAACATATATGTCTGCTTTTGATGTAAAGGGATTCAAGCCTAAAAGATTACTGTTCATTGTACATAGAGAAGAAATATTAAAAAAAGCAAAAGAGACTTTTGAAAAACTCCTTCCTAATGAAAAACTGACATTTGGATTACTGACTGGGAACCAAAAGCAAAAAAATGCTGATTATATTTTTTCTACCATACAAACTTTGTCTAAATGTTACGAGGAATTTAAACGAGATGAGTTTGATTATATTATTTTTGATGAGGCCCACCATGCAACAAGCCCTAGTTATCAAGCAGTACTAGAATATTTCGAACCACAATTCACGTTAGGGATGACAGCTACTCCAGAGAGAAGCGATCAACAAAATGTTTTTGACCTATTTGATAATAATGTTGCTTTGGAAGTTCGTTTACACGAGGCTTTAGAGGATGAATTGGTTATTCCCTTTCATTATTTTGGTATTACCGACATTGAGGGAATTGATTTAAGTGATGTTGATATTGACAATGTAGCAGAGATAACGAAGAGATTAAAGGTTAACGAGAGAGTCGACTTTATTATTAAGAATATGAATTTCTATGGCCATGACGGGGACAAAAGAAAAGGTTTAGGTTTTTGTGTAACCGTTGAACATGCACAATATATGGCACAAGAATTTAATAGTAGAGGTATTAAAAGTATCTGTTTATCTGGAGAAGATTCAGTCGAGCTGAGATCACATTATATAAATAAGCTAGAAGATGATCATGATGACTTAGAATTTATTTTCACCGTAGATATTTTTAATGAGGGTGTTGATATTCCTTCTGTAAATACCGTATTAATGTTAAGACCTACTAATTCTCCAATCGTTTTTATTCAACAGCTAGGACGAGGACTTCGTAAACATAAAGACAAGACTTTCCTAACGGTACTTGATTTCATCGGGAATCATAGTAAAACGTTTTTAATTGCCATCGCATTAAATGGAAGCCGTTATTATGATAAAGAGAGCTTGAAGGTTGCTATTGCGACTGGCTTTGCAAATATTCCAGGTTGTACACATATTCAAATGGATAAAATCTCGGAAGAACGGATATTAGCGCAGATTGATAAGGAAAACTTTAATTCTTTGAAGTATTTGAAGGAAGAGTACTTTGAATTTAAGAAAATGAATCAAGGTAAAATTCCTTTATTATTAATGGATTATATGAAATTTGATGGAGCTCCAGATCCGATTAAGTTTATTAATCGAGATAAAACATATTTGCAATTTGTAGCTAAGGTAGAAAAAGAAGATTCCTTGAAAAGGCTATTACTAGACGAAGCTTTTGAAGGAGTATTAAGGGAGTTATCGAGTAAGCTACCTTTAAAGCGAGTGTATGAGTTTGCTATTGCTAAATATCTATTGGATCATGATGAGATCTCGATAGAAACCGCAACACAAGAGATATTGAAGTTGGTTAAAGAGGTAGATGAAGATAGCGTATGGCATGCCTTGCAATGTCTAAATCAGGATTTTTATGATCCTGGTCAGAAAAAGAGGAACTTGAAGTTATTTACTCTTGAAGATGGCTATTTATCAAAGACCTCTACTTATCAAAAGGTTCTACAGAATGAAGAATATAGAACGTATATCGAAGACCTTATTATTTATGGAATCTTTAGATATGAAAAGGAATTTAAAGAAGACTACTATGGTGTGCCACATTTGAAGCTGTATGAGCAATATCAAATGGGTGATGCTGCATTACTATCCAATTATCGCAAAAGCCACAGTGCCTTTAGGGGTTCTGGTCTACTTTCGAATGGAAATGACTATTTCTTATTTATTGATTTACACAAGGAAGAAGATATTAAAGAGAGCATTAATTACCACGATGAATTTATAAACGAGCGCATTTTTCAATGGCAGACTCCAAATAGTACAGCCCCAAGTTCTGAGAGAGGAAAGAATATTGTATTCAACCAGGATAGAGGGATACATTTACATTTATTTATTAGAAAGTATAAAGAAATAGATGGAAAGACAGAACCTTATATTTATATCGGCAAGGGTAACACCGTGGAATATGAAGGGGAAAAGCCAATTACCGTTACAATGGAATTAGAGAATGAGGTCCCAGCTAGTTTATATACTGAGTTCACTAAAAGAGTATAGTCTTCTCATTTGAGAAGACTATTTTTTTCATTGATTAATTGCTCCACTGCTGGAATGTCAGCAGGAGCCCATTTTAGAGAGCTTAGATTCTCGCGCTTTAACCATATCAGTTTAGAATGTTCATTGGCAGTTGGGGTGCCTTCAATGATCTTACATTTTATTGACAGTAGGTTAATGATAAAGGTTTCATATTCAAGCGTATTATCATTAAAGACTGAAGTCTCTGTTTCAACCTTGCATTGTAATTCTTCATCAATCTCTCTTTTTAATGCAGTAAAAATATCTTCGCCTTTCTCTACTTTTCCACCTGGAAATTCCCACATGTTCGGGATGCTCATATCTGGAGAGCGTAACGCACATAGTATTTCATCTTTTTCATTTTCAATGATGGCTGCAACTACTTTAACCTGCTTTTTCATGTTATCCTCCTATAGGTTTGCTATGATTAAATAATATCATGATTAAGTGAGGTTTGTGATAAATACAAAATTTGGGTAAGTGTTATAATTGTAAGATAAACTTTGGAAATCTTTTGCAGTCAGCATTAAGGTAAATGTAAAGCTAATAACAATGGGAGTGAAAAGATGGAAATAAACAAAATAAAGTCAGTTCTTAAGGCATGGCTCTTATTAGAATCATTAGCACCAAGCGAGGTTCCCGGTAAAGGTGATATAAAAGGAAATTATTTCAAAGATAATCAAAATAGGGATAAAACACGTTTGATAAAGTTTCATGAGAGCCCTTGGGAGAAAGATCAATTAAAAGATAAAAACAAATATCAAGTTCAATACCAGTATTATCTATCCTGTTTTGATTATCATAAACTTGTCCGTTTTTTACGCGAAAATTTTAAAAATAAGGAAGAGATTATTAATAAGGAGCGTAAAACTTTATTTAGTTTTTCCTTTTCGGTGGACAACAGGGGGCAATATGTAAAAAATTCTATGTTTGTTCCTTTTCTTATGTATGTAATGAAAATGATGACGGAAAATTCAAGAGTTAATTACGAGGATCTCAGCACACCTTTTCGGAGCCAATTGGAACTGTTTGAGGAACAGGCACAGACCATCTTTATTAATGGAGTAACAAAAGAGTCTTTAATAGAGATTCAGCAAGTTTACCAGCAGTATTTTCATCGATTAGATAATGATCAATTAAACTATTTGGGGATGGAAGTTACTAAAGCAGACCAAGAACATACATCTAAGAATTTTAACAGCTTCTACCAAGATGACTTAGAACAAATACTAAAGAAAGGAGAGAACAAAGCACTTGGTCAGTTTATTGAAGGAAAAAGGATTGAAGAACGAATAAAAATTGATGAAAATCAAAAATATATTGAAGAAATCTTACAGCCGAATAACATGCCAGATGGTCGCTGGCCGTCACCAGTAGATCATAGATTGTCATTAATGCAGCAAGTAGCTGTAAATCAAATTTTAAAGAATGACCAGAAAATTAGTTCTGTCAATGGACCGCCAGGAACAGGGAAGACTACGTTATTAAAAGATATTTTTGCTAACATTGTAGTTGAAAGAGCAAAAGGAATGGTGCAATTTAATAATCCCACTGAATGTTTTAAGAAAGTGAAAACAATCAATCTAAATGGTTATCCCTATCCTATCTATTTATTAGATTCAACATTAAATAAATATTCTATGGTTGTTGCTTCTAGCAATAATGGGGCAGTTGAAAATATCTCAAAGGACCTACCTAAAATGGATGAAATTATTCGTCCTCCTGGAAAAAGTAAATTCAAAGATTATGATGAATTGTATGCTAAAGAGGCGGAAGATTTATCTATGTACCCATCAGCAGCAAAAGATCTTTTAGGTGACAATAGTGATACTTGGGGACTTTTTTCTGGAGCTCTAGGAAAATCTGATAATATATCTAAATTTGGTTGGAAGCTATATGGTAGTAAGAACAATGGAGATGCTTTTCTTCAACAATTGGAACAGGATAGTAAGCAAGTAAAGTTAAAAGACTGGGAAGATGCTGTAAAGGATTTTCAGAATATTTTCGAATTAGTAAGGCAAAAAAAAGAGGAGCTTCAAAAATTTTCCGATGATTATAAGATCATACAAGCTTCAGATATGCTATTAAAAGAGTTAGAGAATCAGCTACCTATACTTGAGCAAGATCAAATGAATATAGAGGATGAGAAGAGACATTTAGAACAGCAAAAGCGATTGACGGAACAACAAATTAAAACCTTACCTAAGCAATCCCTTTTGCAAAGAATCCTATTCAAAAAAAATATAAAAAAAATTGAGTTGGAAAAGGAATTAAATGTTATTATTTCATTCTTAAAAGAAGAAGAAAAAAAGCTTTACCTAAAGAGAAAACAACTAGAGGAGACTAAAGGGAAGGTAGAAAGAGTAAAAGAAAAACTAGCTACTTTCGCAGAACAGGTAGATTATTATAAAAATCAAGGACTGACTTTACCTGAGGATGGCTACTGGTCAAATTCGAAGCAGTCATACGAACGTCGCCAATTAAATACAATTTGGCTTACGGACGAACTAAATTTCACAAGGGGATTACTGTTTTTAAAGGCCATGAAGCTTCATAAATTAATGTTAGCTTTTAATTTTGAAGCAATCAAATCTACTTTGCGCTTATTAAATAATCGTAAACAATTGAATCTTAATGATAAGGATCATAGATTATATCTAAAGAATATTTGGAAGTCAGTTCATTTAATTACACCGTTGGTTAGTACAACTTTTGCAAGTTTTAGCTCTATGTATAAAGGTGTAGAAGAGGATTGTATAGATTACTTGTTTATAGATGAGGCAGGACAAGCAAGTCCCCAGCAATCAGCAGGTGCTATATGGAGGTCAAAGAGAGTAATAGTAGTAGGTGACCCAATTCAAATTGAACCAGTTGTAACAATCGATGAAACAATTTTAGGGGATATCAGGAAGTACTCCAATGTAGATGATAAATATATTGGTACGGGTGCCTCTGTACAAACATTAGCAGATCTAGCAAATCCGTACGGAACGCTCAACAATTATGGCCAATGGATTGGAACACCATTATGGGTTCACAGAAGATGCTTAGACCCTATGTTTACCATTGCGAATGAAATAGCCTATGATAACAAAATGGTATTACCTCCTCAAAAGAGTCGAGGGAAGAGTGCCTGGTTTGATTGTAAAGGATTGGCTGTAAATCGTCAGTTCGTAACAGAGCAGGGAGATTTAGTTGCAGATCATATTGTAGAGTTATGGGAAAAGGCCTCCACTCCTCCTGATGTATATATAATCTCACCTTTTACTGCAGTGAAAGATGGTATCAAACAGGTCCTAAAACAGAGGCTGAAAAATATGCCAATTTCTAATGAAGAAATTAAGGATTGGTTGGAAAAATCTGTAGGTACTGTTCACACATTTCAAGGGAAAGAAGCCGATATTGTTTATTTGGTAACCGGTACAGATGTAAATAGTGATGGAGCGGCTAATTGGTCATGTTCAAAGCCAAATTTACTAAATGTAGCGGTTACACGAGCTAAAAAAGAGTTTTATGTAATTGGTGATTATCAACGCTTTTCTAAGAAACCCTTCTATGCATCTATCATAAAATACATAGATGAGGTTAAACGTGATAATAGGTCAGCCTTACACCTCTAAATTTTATATGAAAGGGATTACTAACTAAATGTGTTTTTTTGAAAATCATATTTTAAATACAAACAGGATCTATTAAAGGTGGATGTCTTGATATTTAAATAAAACGATGTAAAAAAGGATGAAATGTGGGTTTAGGGAGAAAGAGACATCCCACCAAAGGATGTCTCTTTTCTTTATATACTTATCACACTCATCATCTCTTCATGCGTAGCTTCCTCTATGGTACGCGGTCCAAGGCAGTCTTCTATTTGTTTCACTACGGGTGCATGGCCTTTCATTTCTTCGAATATTTCTGTGTTGGGTATGCGGCCAAGGGAGAGGACGATGGAGTCCCAATTTGTTAGTTCTTCTTTTGGGTGAATAGATTCCGGATAATGACGTGATTTTCTTTGATTGCCCCAATATATCGTAATGGGGAAGGAGTGTGACGTTTAGGTTGTATAGTTTTTTTAGGTATTCATTCTTGTGATATGGGTGAACGGTCAATTAACTGGGTGTGAATAGTAAAAGAAAACCAGAAAAAAGGTAAAATAATTCTATTAAAAACAGTTGACCAAATGCTTATCGTTGTAGATAAACATTTACCTGATGCTACCGGTTATAGACTGTAAGAATTGGTATGTTATATCTCTATACTTCACTCTTTGATAAGGAGAATAACTTAGCACAGTCGCTATTATTTGATGAATGTCTAATTTTCTTTGTCTATTATCTTGAGTTTCTTAAATTTATAGATAAAATAAATTCAATAGCAAAAAAACGCTTGGAATCATAAAATCATCCAAGCGTTTTGCGCTTATTTCAATATATTTCATTTGTTCATTACATTTCCCTATGAAAATTCGCCATATCTCAATGTAATGAAATTTTTTAGTTATTGATTACTTGGAAAGGAAAATTCCGCTTTATTTTCGTTGTTTTTGGATTCAGGCCATCTTTCTGAAACCGTTTTGGTTTTTGTGAAAAAGCGAACGGTGTCTGGACCAAACATGTGGCCTTCCCCGAATTTCGAACGCTTCCAGCCTCCAAAGTTGTAGTATCCAACTGGTATCGGAATCGGTACGTTCACACCGACCATTCCCACTTCAATTTGTTCTGAGAACTTCCTTGCAGCAGGTCCATTTTCTGTGAAAATCGTAACACCATTACCATATTCGTGATTATTAATTAATTCAATTGCTTCGTCTAAGCTATTTACGCGTACCACAATACGTGCCGGTCCGAACACCTCATCACGATAAATTTTCATATCAGGAGTAACATGATCTAAAATCGTTGGTCCTAAATAAAAACCTTTTTCCGTTTCACATATTTTAGGATTCCGGCCATCCACATATAATTGTGCGCCTTCTTCAAGACTTTCATTGATATACTTGATAACAGTATCTTTTGATTCTTGGGTAATTACAGCTCCGAAGTCTGCATTCTTGTCAGTATATGTCCCTACTTTTAATTCTAGTACACGAGTTTTTAATTTTGCTACAAATGCATCAGCTGTAGCTTTACCAACCGGAACAGCTGCTGAAATCGCCATACAGCGTTGGGATGCAGAACCAAATGCTGCACCTAGGAAGGCAGTAACGACTTGATCTAAATCAGCATCCGGCATAATAATCATATGATTTTTTCCTCCACCAAAAGAAGCTACTCTCTTATTATTACGGCTTCCTTCGTGATAAACATATTCAGCTACCTTAGTAGAACCTACAAAAGATATGGCACATACTTTTGGATTTTTAAGTAATGCATCAACTGCCTCTTTGTCACCGTTAATGATACTCCAAATCCCATCTGGCAGGCCCGCTTTTTTCCATAGATTCGAGATAAATAAAGCTGAGTTCGGAACACGTTCAGAGGGTTTTAAAATTACCGCATTTCCACAAGCTACTGCCATAGAAGTCATTGCGAGCGGTACCATTACTGGAAAATTGAATGGAGAAATCGCTGCAACTACACCTAGAGGTTGTTTCATTGAAAAAGAGTTGATATTTCCACCAACATTGACAGAGTATTCACCTTTTAACATATGTGGAGCATTTATCGCCAAATCAACCGATTCAATTCCTCTACTAATTTCACCTTTTGCATCAGAAATTGTTTTGCCGCTTTCAAGACCTATTATATTTGCCAGTCGTTCTGTTTCCTCTATTAGAAGGCTTCTAAAGCGATGAATAACTTCCACTCTTTTTGCCACAGACGTATTTTTCCAAGCTGCAAAAGCCGAATGTGCCACTTCAATTGTTTCATTTACTTCCTCTACAGAAGCATATGGACAAAAAGCCGTTACTTCACCCGTTGAAGGATTATATACCTTTCCAAAGCGTTCACTTCTGCCAGGTTTCATTTCTCCACCAATAAAATGAGTTAATGTTTTCGTATTAAATTCACTTTTAAGCATAGTCATATTAATTATTCCTCCTAATTTATTATTATTTTTTTTGTATTGCTTTTTCAGCTAGCTTCTTAGTCATTAAGTAAACAGCAGACATATCATTCTCTCCATAACCTTCATTCACCGCCTGCGTATACCAATCTACCAAGTGGTCTCCAATTGGCAGCTTAATTTCACATTCCTCAGCCATTTGCTTAGCTATTTTTAAATCTTTTAACAACAGATTTGTTGTAAAGCCAGGTTCAAAGTTATTTTCGGCGATATACTCCTTATAATTTCTTTCATATATTCTGCTTTGGCCATAACTTACATTTAGGATTTCAAACATACGCTCGTGATCTAAGCCCATATTTTCACCAAGAGTTAGCGCTTCCCCAACTGCTTGGGTATAGAAGCCGATCATCAAATTATTGATTAACTTAATCACAGTGCCACTATCTGGATTTTCTCCAACATGAAACAGATTTTTTCCTAAAATGTTTAGCAGTGGATGTACTTCATCAAAGTAAACTTTAGGTCCGCCAACCATAAATGTTAGGGTTGCATTAACGGCACCAATAACACCGCCACTTACCGGAGAACCTAAGTATCTTAAGTTATTTTTCTGGCAAGCAGTAAAAACTTTACGGTTTAATTCGGGTGTTACTGTACTTGTATCAATAATCATTAAATTATCAGTACCATACTTAATAATACCTTCTTCGAAAAACGTCATCTCAACAATAGCTGGTGAAGGCAAACTAATAAATATCACATCTGCATGTTGGAGTACTTCTTTAATACTTTGACATACATGTCCACCAATTTCTTGAAATTTGACAATGGCTGTTGGATTAATGTCAAAACCGTATACTATATATTCATGACTAATCAAATTCTCTGCCATAGGTAAACCCATATTTCCTAATCCGATAAACCCTATCCTATGTTTTAAACTCATCTCTCTTTCCCTCCTTCAGGTATCATCTAGTAAAAAATCATATATAAGATAACTGCTAAAGCTAAAGCTGCTGTAGGTACGACCACACTGAGAACAAATACTGGTTTATATGCTCGTTGATGTGTCTCTTTACATACCGCTCTGATAGTAGTAACGACGTATCCGTTATGTGGTAAAGAATCTAGGCCACCGGAAGCAATGGATGAAATTCGATGCATAGCTCCTGAATCTAAACCTTGTGCTTGATAAATGGGTGCAAGTATAGGTAAGGCGATTCCTAAACCGCCAGAGGCTGAACCCGTTATAGCGGCTATAGTCGTAACAGCCATAGCAAGACCCGCATATTCTAGCCCAGGCTTATTAGTAAGCGTATCCACAATAGCAGTAAATGCTGGTACTTTTGCTGCAACTGCACCAAATCCTACCACAGCACATGTATTAGCAATGGCATTAAGTGCATTTTCTGCCCCTGTAGTAAGGGCTTTCCTATGAGTGCCAATAGCATTTTTATACATAAGCGCCCATCCCACAACAATTCCCGCAAATAAGGCAACCAATACCGCTTGATCCGTCGGGATATACTTGGCAGCAATATTTAAGACTGCTACTACAGAGATCAAAGGAATGATCGAAATAATTATATTAGGCAAGTCCTTTTTAGATACTCCTTGATTCGGGTCATCCTCTGTTTCCAGCCGAGTTGCAGCAACCTCATTCGATGCACTTTCAGCAATGTGGTCCATAGAAAAAGTTTCTCCTCTATCTACAGCTTTTTGAACCATCCTTCCTAAGAGAATTCCACCTCCAACCATAATTAATAGAGCAATAACCACACCCACCCAACCTCCAGCAGTTGGAGTCGTACCAAAATGTTCAGTAGGAATTAAATTTTGTATTTCTGGTGACCCTGGCGATGTCATAGTGAAAGAGATGGATCCAAAGACAAGGGCACCAGGTATAAAACGATGGGGTAAATTAGCACTTTTAAACAAAGAAACTGCAATAGGATAAACGGAAAAGGCAACGATGAATACGCTCACACCGCCATACGTCATAAGCGCACACGCGGTTACAACAGCAAATACTGCACGCTTAGCTCCGAATCTACGCTGAACCCAATCTGCAATTGAATTAGCGGATTTTGTATCTTCCATGACTTTCCCAAAAATTGCACCTAGTAAAAATGTTAAAAACCAGGAAGCGAAGAAACCAGTGAAGCCCCCCATGTAGTCCGTTGTTAACGCTTCCATTAGATTGAGCTTGCCTGTGATACTTACAACAACAGAACACAACACAGCTGCAATAATGATGTTTATCCCTTTAATGGTCATATACATGAGTAGTCCAAGACCAGCTATTAAACCAAAAAAACTAATTGCCATATTAACCAATCCCCCCTTTCCAAATTCAATATTATTTTTTGAGTAGGTTCATAGTTGAATAGTCATAAGTAAAGGAGACTCGATATAGATCAATAATTTCCTCTTTGCTAGGCACTCGGGGGTGATTCCCTGGACTTCCGCTTGCTAATGCGTCAGTTGCCATTTTCTCTAAAGATTGTTCAAAATCTTCTTCATTAATTCCCCACGCTTTAAGATTAGGAATATTTAAATCAACACATAGTTTTTTAATAAATAATACGGTTTCTTTTGCCACGTCCACATCACTTTGCTGCTCCATGCCTTCCATAATTGTCCGACCTACTTGAGCTAGTTTTTCAACGCAGCTGCCTTCACTAAATTCCAACACAGCTGATAGAAGCATTGCATTCGAAATCCCATGTGGTACTTTATACAAGGCACCAATTGGCCGAGACATCCCATGAACAAGGCATACGGATGAATTAGAAAAAGCAATGCCTGCTTGCATTGAAGCTAAAGCCATCTGTGTTCTTGCTTCTAAATCATTTCCATCTTCATAAACACGTTGAATGTTATCTATAATTAATTTGATAGATGATAAAGCTAGTGTATTAGTTAAAGGATGAGACTTACGTGAGATATAAGCTTCTAAAGCGTGGCATAATGCATCAATCCCTGTGGCAACTGTTAACATTTTTGGTGATGAAAGCGTCAGACTTGGGTCAACAATAGCTACCTGTGGCATTATTTTAGGTTGTTTAATCATCATTTTTAAATCTAAAATTGTATCAGTCACAACTAAAGCATCAGTCACCTCAGATCCTGTTCCAGCTGTTGTCGGAATAGCTATTACTGAAACGGGATCATTTATAATCTCATTTTCCACACCCATATATTCAATTAAAGCGTTTTTATTTCTAGCCAATAGAGCTACCGCCTTAGCAGCATCAATACAACTTCCTCCGCCTAGACCAACAATTAAATCACATTCATTCTCTTTAAAAAGAGTTAAAGCCTCTTCAACATGAGTATCTTTTGTTTCTGAATCCACTCCCAAATATGTAATCGAGTGAACACCCCCACCTTGAAGATATCTAATAACCCTAGCCACATAACCTAAATCCTTCATAGGCTTGTCACTGATTAACAATGCTTTGGAACCTAAATCATTTGCCACTTTGCCTAGTTTAGAAAGGCTTTGATCTCCGTAATATACAATATTAGGCGTACGTAATTCTCCGATAAAATTCATACTGCACCCCCTGATAAAAAATTGACTTTCAGTTATAAACTAATGCAAGTGTTGTGCCAACTCGTTATTATGCCAAATTTACTGTAAGTGCCCATCCGTTTCTTAAATATCTGTTTTCGAAAAGCAACACTCGATCGATAATTATGTAGATAAACAAGAACAACTTCGTTGACAAATGACAACAATTTCCTTTAGTATTATTTTGAATATTGATATTATTCAAAATTCTCATCAATTTAAAATTATATATAAGATAGGTGATTCTTGATGAATGTTTTAAATAATAAAAGCGTCTCCTATAATATTTTTAAGGACGGAATCGTTGAAGATTGGATGGAAGAGGAGTCTTATTTATTACAAATTCACGACTCTATTTATAAAGCTGCTAATATCATGTCGAAATACGAAATAGATAACATTGCAGTGGTTAACGAAGATTGTATAGTAAAGGGGATTGTCACTTTCTCAATAATAATGAGAGCATTTTTGGATGGCATACCTTTAGAACAAGAAATTCAAAATATCATGATTAAGAAGTTCCCTGCTTGCTATGCTGACGATCCTATAAACGAACTTTCCTTTCAGTTTGGAACGCATATTCCAGTATTGGATAGAAATGGACGTCTTATTGGTCGTTTCCCTTCAACGAGAAGTTTGCTAAACCAATTCTTTGTATTGAGCGAAAAAGTACAATCATTAGATCAAATAGTAAAAATGTACGATCTTTGTTTTGATACAGCCTATGAAGGTATAACAGTAGTAGATCAAAACGGCGTAATCCAACTTTTTAATAATTCCTACAGCCGTTTCGTACAAATGAGGAAGGAAGAAGTTATAGGTAAGCATTGTACTGAAGTAATTGACAATACCCGGTTGCCGGTTGTTCTTGAAACGGGTATTCCTGAACGCAATAATGCGGTTATTTTGCAGGGGCAAGAAATGATTGCTAGCGTAATTCCGATATGGAGAAATGATAAAGTGATTGGTGCAATAGGAATGCTTGTTTTCGAAGGAGTTTCAGAGCTCTCTAAAGTCTTTGATAGGATGCAGACCCTTAAGGATAAATCGAGTCATAAACAGATTACACTTGAATATCCCAAGAAAGATGAAGAAACGATTACATTTGATAAAATCATCGGTGAAAGTAGCTCTATAGGTGAAGTTAAAAAAATAGCCCGTCGAGCAGCAAAGACAATGGCTACGGTTTTAATTATCGGTGAAAGCGGTGTTGGAAAAGAGTTGTTTACCAAAGCTATTCATAATTTAAGTCCAGTAAAAAATGGTCCATTAATATCCATTAACTGTGCGGCTATTCCTGATGAGTTGCTTGAATCTGAGCTTTTTGGGTACAACCATGGGGCTTTTACAGGAGCAAGCAAGGGAGGAAAACCAGGAAAATTTGAATTGGCTCATAACGGAACGCTTTTTTTGGATGAAATTGGAGACATGTCCCTACACCTGCAAGCTAAACTGCTCCGTATCTTGCAGGAACAAAAATTTGAAAGGATTGGGGGCATTAATGAAATTCATGTGAACGTACGCATTATTGCCGCAACGAACCAGCCATTAGAGCAGTTGGTTGAAAAGGGAACCTTTCGAAAAGATTTATTCTATCGTCTAAACATCATTCGTTTGCACATCCCTCCCCTCAAAAATAGAAAAACAGATATTCCTATTTTAGTATCTAAATTATTAGAGGATTCTTACAATAAACACCAAATCCCCCCCGTTAAATTAAGTCGAGAAGTCTTGGAAAGCTTCATTCAATATGATTGGCCTGGAAATGTTCGGGAAATGGCAAACCTTTTAGAAAGCTTAGTGGTTATTTCAGATCAAGCACGAATTCAACTAGAAGATCTGCCACCACATCTTACAGACTATCTTATGAGGCCTAAAAATAAAAATAGTAAATATCCTAGTGAAAGAACAGGCCAGATTTCAACTCATACTATTAATCCTCTTATAACTACTGATCTAGAATTAGATCAGCAATTAGGTTCTCCTCACCAAGGAAATAGTTCAACAACCTCTAATTTGCTGGTTAATGAAAAAGTGGCGAACGAAGAACGTGAACGTGAACTTATTTCAAACATCTTACAGAAAGTAGACGGAAACAAATCGAAGGCAGCTAAAATTCTCGGCATACACCGATCTACTTTATATAAAAAAATGGTGAAACATCACCTAAGATAAACTTGATAGGTGTAGCGTCATATGTCCATCAAGCTAAGTTAAAACCTTTGTCATCGGGAGAAAAAATTGGTTGTTTTCTAATATACTGCGAGGTGCTAGAGGTGGTGCATCATGTATAGTGTGGTCAAAACGGCAATGGAGAGCGGTTTAAGTCCCTATTATTATTTCCACTATTTGTTTGAAGCTCTACCAAACATAGATCTAATGAATAAAGAAGAAATAGATAAAGTCTTGCCGTGGTCATCTGATTTACCGTCTATATGCAGAGCCCAATGAAAAATGAAACAAACAAAAAGTAGGCCCGAAATACACCACTCATGTAGTAAATTTAGGGCTACTTGACGTTTTCTTTTAGATTGGGTTGGGGTAGTGTATCGTCAGACTATTCTCTTGGTAAGGTATTGGATTGCTTCACTTCCATTTGAATGGACTGGAAGGGTTCTTTTCCAAAGAAAGCTTGAGCTCTTTTAGCCATATTACTTAACATCACGTCATTCTCAATTAATTTTTCCCTTATGCGGTCTATCAATTGTAGGGCGTTTGGTCCTGTGATTTGCTTTGCTACACGCTCAAGGAGAACTTTCGTATCAACTGAATATTTTTGTGCGAAGCTATGACACATCACCATATTTTTCCTGAGTGCATAAGAATATTCACTTGTAAAAGCCCTTCGGATGCATCCGCGTGTCCCGGCGTAACCGTATGAAATCTCGGAAGCGGCCCGATAAAAAAGAACCATTCCATCTGCGTGACTGGATTCTGGGTGCAGCCGAAGTTCACTTATCAACGAAATTAAATGTTGAACCACTATTTTAGCTGACTCCGTTGTTTTCCACCATTCCATCAAATGTTGGTGATCTTCCATACTTATTTCCATGGGGTGTGAATTAGGCAATATGCTCTTCTCTCCTCCCTAAAGACTATAGACGCGGGATTGCTTGAATATTCTGGATTCGTGCACGGATGATCTTCCATTCAGGTCCAAGAAAGGCTTTGCCGAGACGTATCGCTTCTTTGATTGATTCTGCGATTTGGCGGTTCAAATATCTACTTTGTTCAATCAAATAAAAAGTATCCGGATTCGCACCTTTTACTGCTAGTTCAAAATTAGGGTTTAATTGTTTTTCGCTAATACGTAGTGTATCAAGTTCAAACACAAGCATATCCTTTGCAAGAGAAATGGATTCTCCTTGTTGTATCCTCATGATTGTTCCACGTACTGAATCAAATCCGTAGCCAATATCAGCTACTGAAGCGTGGTAAGGATTAAGCCCCGGTGCAGTCCGGATGGATGGAATATCCCGAAAACCTGTCGTAATGGAACAGACGACTTCTTTAGCAGCTAGACCTTTTTCTAAGGCTTTATCAATGGCTTCAAGATAAACTTCCCTGTGATTGGGGTAGATGTCATTCATTTGCTTCCCCCCTTAGCATTATATGATTAGGATTTTAAATTCCATATCTTGAAACTAATGATCTTGCTCTGCTTTTAAGAAATATACTCCTTTGAATAAGATTATATTTCAACGTTTTAAAAAATAATTAGTCGGAAGTTTTTGAGTCAACAGGACCCGATTCAAAACAAAGTAGCAAGCCATGCCCATTTTCGGCACTGCCTAAAAGAAAAAAGCCTTGCAGAAGTTCTGGATTGGTTATTCGCCAGGCAGGATCCCTAATAGAGGAATATGTTAATAATTGTAGAAATTACAAAGGGGGGTTGATTTTAAAAAGGAGGATAAAAAGTTGAAAGTAATGGTAGCCTTTTTTAATCGTGTTATGCAGAGATATTTACCCGATCCATTTATATTTGTTATTATTCTAACTTTTGTTGTGTTTGGATTGGGACTTATTTTCACCGATAGCGGACCTTATCAGATGGCTCAGCATTGGGGAAATGGATTTTGGGGATTGCTTCTTTTTGCTATGCAGATGGTTCTTGTTTTAGTAACTGGACATGTATTAGCTAGTAGCAGAATTTTTAAAAGGGGATTAGGTGCTCTTGCATCTATGGCTAAATCTCCAGGTCAGGCAATTATTATTGTAAGTGTCGTTTCTCTCGTAGCAAGCTGGATAAACTGGGGATTCGGACTTGTTATTGGGGCTTTGTTCGCTAAAGAATTAGCGAAAAAAGTAGAAAATGTTGATTATCGCCTTTTAATTGCGAGTGCTTATTCTGGATTTCTCATCTGGCATGGTGGAATATCTGGATCAACTCCATTGACTATTGCTACTCCAGGCCACTTTTCCGAAGATTTAATTGGTATTATCCCAACAAGTGAAACGATATTTTCTAGTTTTAATCTTTTTATTGTTATAGCTTTAATCATAATCGTTCCATTAGTTAATCGATTCATGATGCCTTCAAAGGAACAAACAGTGACTGTAGATCTTGCTCTCCTAGAGGATGATGTCCAGGCAGCTACTATTGAAAAAGAGGATTTGACTCCTGCTGAGAGGCTTGAGAATAGCCGGATTATCTCTCTATCAATTGGGATATTAGGGATTGTTTTTCTTTTCTATTATTTTGTACTTAACGGTTTTAAACTCAATCTTGATATTGTTAATTTCTTATTCTTATTTTTAGGAATTCTCTTTCATGGTACTCCAAAACACTTTTTAGAGGCTGTTGTTAATGCAGTAAAAGGAGCGAGTGGGATCATCATCCAATTCCCTTTTTATGCGGGGATTATGGGTATGATGACAGCATCAGGTTTAGCTACTGTTATATCTAATGGTTTCGTTTCAATATCTAATGAATTTACATTCCCGTTATTTGCGTTTTTAAGTGCAGGATTGGTCAATATTTTCATACCTTCTGGTGGAGGTCAATGGGCGGTTCAAGCTCCTGTTATGCTGGATGCATCGATAGCACTTGATGTATCCATTCCAAAAACGGCTATGGCGGTTGCCTGGGAGATGCATGGACTAATCTAATCCAACCATTCTGGGCACTCCCTGCTCTTGCTATTGCTGGTCTAAAGGCAAAAGATATTATGGGTTACTGTGTATTGACTCTTTTTGTAAGTGGTATTGTTATTTCACTAGGACTCTTGTTTTTCTAAAAAGGATTTTTAGATTAGACAGTATTTAGGATGATAATGAATGAAAAATAAAGGATCTATTCAACTAGTTAAATTTGAATAGCTCTTTTATTTTTTGTAGTGTTGTCAGGAAAATGTGGATTTACAACGTTAAGACACGAATAAAACTTTTTAATTCCTCTATTAAATATAATGTGAACTTTTTCTATACAGGGATGCACCCACATCGCCATCAAGTTAAAATTTTATGCAACCCCAAAACAAAATTCTGCACTTAGGCTGTTATCTGTTTTTAATAAAACTTATTTGTTAAGTAACTTAGCCGAAAAGAAACCGAAATGAACAATTGATAAAATAAGTTTTTATGGAGACGGATTTTGAGGGGGAACAAAGTTGGAGGATCATGTAAAAAAGGCGTTAGTTGAATGGAATGAGGAAATTAGTGATGTGCTAAGCGGGATAGAAAAAGAGTATGAAGAAGTTAAGCGGGATCTTCAGGTTTATTCCTATAAATTCAATATCACCAAACAAGTTGTACAATCCACTATAAATGATGAAATTATTCGAAATATACGTGAGCAGTATCATAAACCTTTTGAACAAAAATTGAACGAATTGAAAGAATCCATAAAAGAGCTGGAAGAAAAGAGAAAGGTTTTTCAAATGTTTGTTGATAAAATTGAAAAGGTTAGTGATAAAGAAGAAGGAAAAACGCAAATATCAGTCATATAAGGCAGCGAAGGCTAGGATAATAATAGCGACTCTACTATTCTATATACAAAAACTATGGCAGCGAATATAACTGCTTTTTTTTGCTGGAATTTGCAAAAAACGGCCCCATTGTTTACCCCAACATCTACCCGGGTACACTATCCTATAAAAAGGAAATGGGGGGAATTCTATGTGGAATGCCGTCTTTTGGGGAGGGGTTTCGGGTTCAGCTGTCCTGCTTGGCGCACTTGCCGCCATCTTCATTCCGATAAAGAAAAACATCATTGGCTATATTATGGCTTTTGGTACGGGTGTATTGATTGGTGCAGCGGCATATGAGCTGCTTGCTGATTCGGTGAGTGATGGAGGAATCTGGGCGACGGCGATCGGATTCATAACAGGGGCACAGTGTTTAACGCCTTGGATTTTCTTATTTCCAAAAAAGGTGCGGATAAAAGGAAACGTTCCAATAATAGCTCTTCGAGGGAAGCGGGCCTAGCCATTTTCATCGGGACGGTGATGGATGCCATACCAGAGTCGATCATGATTGGCGCCAGCTTAATAAGCGGTGGCTCGGCTATTGGTCATTGCCATCTTCATCAGTAATATTCCGGAAGGGCTCTCAAGTACAACAGGTATGCTCAAAAGTGACTATTCCAAGAAGAAAATCATGCTGCTGTGGTTTTCCGTCCTGCTCATTTCGGCTCTATCCTCGATGTCGGGCTATCTATTCCTCGATCATGCCCCGGACTATGTCCTGGCAGCGATGGCAGCATTTGCAGGCGGCGGAATCATCGCCATGATTGCGTCAACGATGATGCCTGAAGCATATGAAGACGGAGGACCGATCACGGTCATATTCACTGCGGCAGGTCTGCTTATCTCTTTGGTTCTGGATTCAATGTGATAACGACAAAGTGAGATTGCCCCCTTGGAAGGAAGGGGGCATTTTTGGTGTGGAAAAACATAAAAAATCTATCAAAAATGGGTAACGGAAAATAAGGAAATCTAGCTTTAAAGAAGAATTGTTGGTGTTAAAATACCATTTCAAATCATACACTCTTCATATAGATTTTAGACATTGAGGAGATGTTAGAAATGAACTTCGAGATGCAAATAGCGAATATGTTAGCTAAAAATATAAACGGGTTTATTGAATTCGTCCGTGAAAATCATGAAAATGAACATAATTGTTTTTGTTTAAATAGAGATAAGTTGTATCAATTGAAACTTCTTGTAGAGGAGTTTAAGTTTCAAGTATTGGCCGATGAACTTAAACGAATCAATCGGTTTACCTGGGATGAAAACTACACTACTTTATTAGTTGATAGATTCAGGAAAGGGATGAGCATCATTGAAGAATACGTAGAAAGAAACTACGATGATTTATTCATATTCACTGCCAGACTTTACACATTGAATAGCCTCAGCTTAACCTTTTGCAAGGAGGAATAAGGTGTTCCATTTAATCTGTAGTTTTGAATGAGATGGAAGAGTATTTGCTTCGCGATAAAATGCAGTCCGGTAACTTTGGACACAGCCCTTCGCGAATAAAAGAAGCCTAAAGTAAAAAAAGACTAATAGGTGCAGAGAGGTGCACCTATTTAATAATTCGCCCATAAAAAGATGGAAAAAAGGATTAAAAAAGTGATCGTTTTTAGAACAGCCTTCCGCTTTGATGGTGCATCTAACCATGTCAAAACAATGCTCACCATTATTCCGATAGAAAGAAGTACAACGCCAATCGTTTCCAACCATGTCATTTCAAAAATTGGTTCGAGCAACAAGAATACCCAACCGAGTGCGAATAAACCAATCGTAAAGATAAAACGCTTACTCGTAAAATCAGTCTTCACGTCGTTTCGTTCTTCTTCCGACATCTTTTTATAACCCCGCCACATCATGAAGGCCGGAATCCCTATCATTAAAACAAATCGTACGA
Organism: Peribacillus sp. NPDC006672; assembly: GCF_050274955.1. Lineage (NCBI taxonomy): Bacteria > Bacillati > Bacillota > Bacilli > Caryophanales > Bacillaceae > Peribacillus > Peribacillus sp. NPDC006672. The sequence continues at coordinate 103,681 of NZ_JBNNOR010000004.1, read as the reverse complement.
TTGCATCTATATTCATTGAGTCCTCCAGAAATTATAAGCTACCATCCATATACGTTTGTTCCTGGAAAAAGTTTCAACATCTAAGAGACAATTGGGAGAAGGCTAGAAGGACATCCCTCATAATGATTAATGCCGTTATACCCCTTTAGATCCAATTGTCTAAGGGGGATTTTCATGTTCATGCATTTGAAATGGGTTTTGTCAGGATTTATCGTGATCGACCAGGGTTATTACTACATTTCCTTTTTTATGTCCTAGTTCTACATATCTATGAGCCTCGGGAATTTGCTCCAGCGGGTATCGTTTATCAATTACTGATTTTATCTTTCCAGTTTCGATGAGCTCTTTGAGGAATAGTAAATCTTCCGTACGTATCTTTGCTATCCCTTGTCCTTCAACAGACACGTATCGTCCGTTCGGGGTCAGAGCTTTCTTGCAAGTGGCTTTCGAACTTTTCCCAACTGCATCAAAGATGATATCATATCGCTCATTCCTTTCCGTAAAATCCTCTTTCGTATAATCAATCACCTTATCGGCTCCCAACGATTTAACCAATTCGAAATTAGCGGCACTGCATACTCCGGCAACTTCTGTTCCAAAGTATTTGGCAAGCTGTACCGCAGAAGTCCCTACCGAACCGGATGCACCGTAGATGAGGACTTTTTGTCCTTCCTGGATATTGCCTTTTCTGAAAAAATGCAGGGCTGTCGTTCCTCCGAAAGAAACGGCGGCGGCTTCCTCATAGGTCACATTGACAGGCTTCATTGCGATTGCCCCGTCTTCAGGTAAGCATGTATATTCGGCATGGGCACCAAAATTCATTCCAGTCATGGCAAAGACCTGGTCGCCTTTTTTGAATTTTTTCACATTCCTCCCCGTTTCCTCTATCTCCCCGGCCAACTCTACTCCCAGTATTGATTTTCGCGGTTTTCTAAGACCCAAGAAGATTCGCATCGGCAGCCATAACAAGAAAGGGCTCTTGAAACTCCGGACTCTTATGTCCCCTGAAGCCACTGTTGCCGCATGGACCTTTACGAGTATTTCGTTGTCCTTGGGAGAAGGCTTTGCTACCTCTTTGAGTTCCAGTACATCGGGTGAACCGTATTTTGTGCATACCATTGCTTTCATAGCGAGTCTCCTTAGTTTTTTGATTCAATCTTTTAATACTATGATAGAAGCTGTAATATAAAACTACATGTAAGCGAAACGGAAGAATGAATGCTTAAAAGCATTATGTATTTGTCCGGCATGGGTTAGGGGCAAGTGTCTCGCTGAGCGGTCGAAACCATATGGGACAGTATAGACAAAGGAGATAAAAGTATGGCCATTAACGAAAGACCAAGAAGAATAGTTTTAGATTTAGCAGTTACTTTAGATGGATTTATTGAAGGGCCGAAAGGAGAAGTTGACTGGTGCATTATGGACTCTGAAATGGGGTTCATTGATTTCTTAAATGATATTGATACTATTTTTTATGGGAGAAAAAGCTATGATTTATGGGGACAATATACTCCAGAAGATGTGGTATCTGATACTGAAAAAGAAATTTGGAAATTAGTTCATGGCAAAGAAAAATACATGTTTTCCAAAACAAAAAAAAGCACTGATGATAAAGTAACAATCATAAATGATAATATTGTTGAAGAAGTAAATAAATTAAAGAAAAAGCCTGGTAAAGACATCTGGCTTTATGGCGGGGCAAGTCTTATTACATCTTTTATAAGATTGGGGCTTGTTGATGAATTTAGGTTATCTGTTCACCCTGTTGTTTTAGGGGAAGGGAAACCTTTGTTTATTGACATGAAGGAGAGATTGAATCTAAAACTGGTTGATACAAAAAGCTTTTCCTCTGGCGTAGTTCAACTTTGCTATCATCTTAATGAAGAATAATAATATGAATTTCTTCATCAGCTGAAGAGATGATACTTTTATTTAAATGCTAAACCTTGGCAAAAAGCGATGCCAAATAAACAAAGAATGGAGCCTTCAATTAGTTGGAGGCTCCGTTTTTTATTCCTTTATATAAAGCATTATAATGTAAATGGTGATTTTAATGTTCTACTTTTCGATGTTAGCCGTCCATTGACCGTCTGCAGTGACAACTAATAAGTAATAACCGTCAGTCGGCGGCATATTCATAATCACCGTCATTAAATCATTGGCTGTCTTTGTCATCATTGCCCTCTATACTTGGTTTGGTATTATATAAAATGATAATTCACGAGTAAATCCTTTAAATTCACGAGTAAAACTCCAAAATTCACGAGTAAATGCTTGGAATTCACGAGTAAAACTCCAAAACTCACGAGTAAAACCATAAATAAGGCTAATGAGGTATCCATACTTGATGTGTGGGTACCTTTTTTTATACACTTTGCAATTTATAAAATATAAAATGTAATATATATGTTGCAAAAAGTTAAATAAACCATATAATAAGAATGAGTGATGGAATTAAATGGAGGTCGATCGATGATGGATTTATTTAAACGAACGAAAAAGATTAGGGATGAGCGGGTTGAGCATGTAAGAAATAAAATTTATAAAGAAACGTATCACGTCATTTTGGCCATTTGCCTGGTGAGTGCACTTTTCAAACTATATAAATATGGTGCAGGCAGCGGGGAGTTATATCTGGAATTCGTGATCATCGTTGCAGGAGGAATGTATTTCTTAGCTCGCTCCATTTTTTTAGGCGTACTCTGGGATGAAGTGGAAATGCATGACCGGACTAGTAAAACACCGATGAGCAGGAAAACAATTTTTGGTACAGTTGCTTTAGCCCTCATCTTCGCTACATTTTTGGGGGTGAATAGTGCTGTGTCCTATGCGGATAGCAGTTCCCAGGGTCTATGGTATTTTGTATTGGTATCGTTTGTTTCAGTTATGATCTATTTGCCGATTTTACTTCTGTTTTTTGGTGGTATATACTTGCTAGCGAAGAAAATCGGAATGAAAAATAGCGAAGATAATAAGAAATTGTAGGTGCCATCCTTTGAAAAATATGAAACTGAAGCTGGCGAGAGTAGAAAAGGACTTGTCACAAGATGAACTGGCCAAGATTGTCGGCGTTTCCAGGCAAACGATAGGATTGATTGAATCCGGGAAATATAACCCCTCATTGAGTTTGTGCGTGGGTATTTGTAAAGCATTATCCCGTACGTTAAATGATTTGTTTTGGGAGGAAGAAGTAAAAAAATAAGCAAAGGAGTATCCATTGATTTGGATACTCTTTTTTGGGTTCAGGCATCCCAGGACATGCCTCCTAAAAACAAGGAATGTATCATTAAAAAATGGGGGAAGGTATAGATTGTAAGCAAAAAATCTAACATTCGAGAGGGATGGTATGATGGATCGTACGATTGGTTACTTACGTGAGATATTGTCTAACTATACAGACCAATATCCTGAAGCGCAGGAAATTTATAATAAAATCAAAAGCGGACACTTTCATTCAGAAGAAGAACTCGTCAATAAATTAAGCGGTAAAGAAGCCAGTCTCCTTAACCATATTCTTCCTCAGGAAATTAAGCATGCAAAGGAAGCCAGTGATACGGAACGGGTCACTCAATTATCAGAGGTATATGAACTGATTCTTGTTTAACAAAACCTTGTCCATGGTGACCATGGACAAGGTTTTATTGGTTTTTTTAATCCATTTCGCTAAGTGAATCCATATGGCTGGCTATCATGGCGATGATCGTGCTAGCTTCTTCCTTGCTGAAAATGAAATTTGTTTCATCCTTTATCAGGTCATCATCCGCTGTCCGAATCCGATTGATCCGTTTCAGTACTCCATCACCCGTTTCCTGCACAATCCCGAATTGATAGGTGACCTCCACTTCATTATCCTGGATATAGGCGGTCACTTCAGGCGTTTCCCAATCTACATCGATTTCGTATATATCGGAATCTCCGCCGCCGTCTGAATCATATGATTCATCATATTCATCATCCATTTCATATTCATAATCGGTGTCATCCTCTTCCAGATAGTTATGGAAGCTTTCATGGACAGCATCGACGATATCTTCAATATCTGAAAGGATCACCTTGCTAATCTGCCCTAAATCAGGCTCGAAGGATTCCATATAAAATTCCTCATTATGCGGATCGAAAAACAGCGTGGAAAAGTAATCCCTCTCATTGTCATCCAGCTCTGTATAAAATTCGATGCGTGGATGCTTAGACCCGCGTTCCACGATCATGCTGCCATTGCGGTCATATTTCTCACAAATTGATTTAAGATGATCCTGCAATTCCCCGCTTACTCTGTCAAACCATTCTAATGACATCCAACATCCACTTCCTTTCGTGATTATTATTTCCCGGAAAAGGAGAACATGACGTGCCATTTAAAGCCAAATGCAATTTAATTTTGCCTAATAATGAAACTTGTCAGTTATAAAAAAGTAATTTAAAGGGAAGATAAAATGAGATGAATTTCAAATATAAAAAAAGGGTTAAAGGTGGCAAATTCCAATGACATTCCGTATGGAAAAGCTAAGGAAGCTATTACTTCTTATGATTTATTTAGCAGGTTCTATATAAAAATAAATTCCAGTTTCGGTGTCGATTGTAGGACTTACCTCACTAGTTTGTGTTTTAACGATAGGGTTTTGCTCTTTACTTAATCCGGTATAAATTGTAAAATTCTTTCCTGATTGTGTTTTTGTTCCCCAACTGATCTGAGATGAATATTTTTTGACTTTATCATTTTTAACAAGTACATCTTGATCTGGGTCATACCAAGTAAATTTTCCTCCTTGCTCGCTGATGCTTGAAACTCCTACTCCCAAGCCTTCCTCTAATTGTTTCTTATAAATAACAAATGTTTCTCCGTTTTCACTAACCTCTCCTATGATGTCTTCTTTTTTTATCTTTTCTTCTTTAATGCCATGATCAATTGTTTCTTCTATGGTCTTAAACCATTTCAATTCACTGGCTTCATCGTTCGCTATTGCAGAACATCCAGTAAGTGCAATCATGGCTAATGCAAAAGGTAACACTACTTTCATTTAAAAATCCCCCTTTAAGAAAAGATAGTACTTTCATATTACATTTGATGTGAAAGAAATTACAATATATAGAAAATGATTTCCTGCAATTCAAGTTTGTTGAAGGCTTAACTGGTTAAAATGTAAGTCACCTTGTGGCAAATGCCGTGTTGAAAGGGAATCCATCCGATCCCCCGGGTTGGCCAATTCAAAAGGGAAAGCAGATTACGATTTGCATTACAGTTAACGACATGAAAAAGAAGGCGGCCAGGTAAAGATGCCGCTAGAAAAATTCCTTTAGCCCTGCTTTTGGCGGACAAACTTCGGTGTAGCCTTTCAAATTTTCACTGAAAGACAAATCTAAATACGGATAAAAAGCTGCTCAAATGATGGCGGTTTTTTCTTCGTTTTGCTGAAGAAATTTCAAGACCATGCTACTTTCATCCCGAAAAGATTTATATAGAGTGTGAAAGGGGGTGAGTGGCATGGCAAACCAGATTCCAGTATCAAGTACGTTGCGGATTGATTTTGAGACGGGGTTAAATGAAAAGGGGGCTCTTGTTTTCAAGCGGAGGTCATTTTCGAACATCAAGGTTGAGGCGACGGCGGACCAGCTGTTTTCGACAGCTGTTGCAATCGCAAGCGTGCAGAATTATCCAATGGGGGAAGTGACTCGAGTGGATACAAGTTCATTGATTGGTTAATCGACTTTTGGAAGAGGGGGGAGGTGATTTGAAATGGCTAAAGTACTTGAAATGATTTTCGTTACGGAGGAAGGGAAGACAGCGACGATTTCCGTTGATAATCCGAAGGAGCCAGTCAATGTTAATACGATTAAACTGGCAATGGAACAAATGATTGAGGGGAATGTGTTCGTTGCATCTTCCGGAGATTTCGTCGATTTGAAAGCAGCGCGCCTTGTCGAGCGGAATGTCGAGGAAGTGGAACTGATCTAACGAAGGGAAGGGCATCTTTTTAGGACAGCCTGGAAGAGAGGTGGATAAAAAGTGGATCAAATCCTGCCACTTGTCAGTGATATTGGGTTCCCGATCATTGTTACCCTTTATTTGCTTCATAGGATTGAAACGAAATTGGATACTTTGAATGATACCCTTGTGGAGCTGCCAGATCGCTTGAGAGAAGGGATTCGCAAGTCAGGTTAAGGATAAATGGGAAGCATCATGAGAGTGATATCATTCATGATGCTTTTCCATTTGAATGGAAAAGTTTTAATAGATTCTAGTTTTATATCGAAACTATCGGGTATACATAAAACTGTAGCTAGTTCATAAAAAATCCAAATAATAAGGAGGAGTTTTAATGACTAACAACAATGAAAAAATGAGCAGGGAAGAAGCAGGGCGCAAAGGCGGGGAAGCAACAGCCAAAAATCATGATAAGGAATTTTTCCAGGAGATTGGCCAAAAAGGCGGAGAGACCACTTCCGAAAATCATGATAAGGAATTCTATCAGGAAATTGGCCAAAAAGGCGGAGAGGCACGTGCCAATCAACGTGATGGCGGCAACTCTGACGGGTCCAATGATGGAAAAATGAGCAGGACTTAATGGCGGGTAAAAGAGTCGCCGTTAAATAGAAGAAGCGACCTGAAGTATTTAGCAGATTCTGGTTTTATAGCCGTTCAAGCGGGTATATGACACATGTAGCTAGTTCATGAAAAATCCAAATAATAAGGAGGAATTTTTAATGACTAACAACAATGGTAAAATGAATCGTGAAGAAGCAGGACGTAAAGGCGGAGAAACAACAGCCAAAAATCATGATAAGGAATTCTATCAGGAAATTGGCGAAAAAGGCGGAGAAGCAACAGCCGAAAATCATGATAAGGAATTCTATCAAGAGATTGGCGAAAAAGGCGGAGAAGCAACAGCCGAAAATCATGATAAGGAATTCTATCAAGAGATTGGCGAAAAAGGCGGAGAAGCGACATCCGAAAGTCATGGTAAGGAATTCTATCAGGAAATCGGCGAAAAAGGCGGAGAGGCACGAGCCAATCAACGAGATGGCGGTGGCAGCTCTGACGGTTCCAGTAATGGAAAAATGAGCCGTGAAGAAGCAGGACGCAAAGGCGGGGAAAAAAGCCGCCGTTAAAATATAATCCAGGAAACTCATAAAAAACCGAGGGAGTAACCATTCCCTCGGTTTTTTCGTTTTTCTATGCCATCACATGGAAATTCCCTTCAGCACATTACAAAGTGTGCTTGGAAATTAAAGTGGGTAAAGAAATAACACCTAGAAAAGAAAGAGGTGATGAAGAAGTTGATTGCTTATTATTCATTCCCCCGTTTAAAAGCAGGTGGAGTCTAACAGGTATCGTTTATCTCATTTCCAAGAAGAATCAAGCGGTTTTCAAAACGAATTCATTGCTGTGAAAGATTGAACGGAAAGAAGATGCAATTAAGCTTATTTTGGCCTGATTAGGGTGGTTTCTATCGGGTATTTAGGGGGCAAAGGCAGATTTACAGCGGCACGGAGTCTATCAACTTTACAGGCGATTTGCAAGGCTTTAGAATGTCAGCCTGGAGACATTTTAGAATACAAAAGTGACGAAGACACTCAAGAATAATAAAAAACAAATTTCTTCAACTAACGGGTGCAGTAGTTAAGTGAATAATAGTCAAAGGACAGAGATACATAAGTGGAGAATATGTTATTTATCGAATAAAAGGAGGCTAATTTGATGAATGAAAAATTATTAAGGGTAGGTGCCACTTATATACCAGTTACTGATGTAGAACTTGCTTCGGATTGGTACGTAGGTAAATTGGGTGCAGAGTTAAGCTATAGAGATGAAGACAAAGCAATTCTTAATTTTGCAAACCAAAGTATTTTTCTTGTTAAATCTAAAGAAAACCAAAGCTCCAATTTTTATGATATTTACGGTGAAGAACACTTTTCTATGACCTTTGAAGTTAATGGGTTAGACGCTTTAGAAGCTGTCCATAAAGATTTTATCGAAAAAGAAATAAAAGTTGGAGAGATTGAAAACAGAGGTCACACTGGGAGAAACTTTGTTTTTTATGACTTAGATGGTAATAAATTTGATGTTTGGAGTGAATTAAGTCCACTATTCAAAGAAAAATATCTAATCTCGCAATAAAAAATATATACTCTTAATGAGCTAACAGGCTCGTTACTTCACGAGCTGATTAGCAGCTTCTTTTCTTATGGAACTAGTATGGTAGGATGGTTTATCAAGAAAAACTGGGCTTTTATGTCACATATGATACATACTGCGACATAAAAGGGAAAAGATAAAAAAGACTGTCTAATCCATACAGTTCTTGTTTTTATTTAATATTTCTACTTTAACTAAAGGGAACTTTAATTGTATTTGGAGGCTAAATTTCAGTTTTATTGAGCTTTTCGGTTATAATGGATTTGGAAGTCTTCGTTTGCGATTATATGGAGACCCGAATTTAATATTATCTGAGGTCAATAAACCTTACATCAAAGGAGTTTTTTCATAATGCATGTGCTACAAAAAACACAAAAAATAGTTCGCTATCAGAATCAACAGGGCAATATACATTACGGTATTGTTGAGGATGAGATGATATTACAACTGTCTAGCAGTTTTGCTGAACTTGTCAATAAGGAAATAAAGTATGACGGGGTAGAGCTGAAATATAGTGACGTAAAAATTCTGGAACCTGTAAAACCTTCGAAAGTTGTTAATTTCGGCTGGACATATGCAGGTCATGCAAAGGAAACCGGGGGAGAGGCAAACCTTGTAGAACCATTTCTCTTCTTAAAGCCATTATCTTCGCTTATTGCGGATAAGGAGAAAATTATCCTTCCGCCAAACGAGCTATCCAACCAAGTGGAACTTGAAGGGGAAGTAGCCTTGGTGATTGGAAAGCGCGGAAAAAACATCAAAGAAGAAGATGCGCTTGATTATGTGTTCGGTTGCACGATATTTAATGACGTCACAGCAAGAGATCTTACAAAAAAAGATCCACAGTTTACGCGGGGCAAAGGATTTGATACATTCGGACCTTTGGGACCGTGCATCGTTACCGGGGTAGATCCTACAAATTTGCGGATTGTGACCACTTTAAACGGCCGCGTTGTCCAAGACGGGAATACCAATGAAATGTCTCTAAGCATTCCGTTTCTAATTAGCTGGCTTTCACAGGTGATGACACTGGAGCCAGGTGACATTTTGGCCACGGGTTCACCATCTGGCAGCTGCCCAATTAATTCGGGGGATGAGGTCGTTGTTGAAGTCGAGAACATTGGTCGATTAACTAATGAGGTTCAGTAAGATTTGCCAGCATTCTTAATAACCAAGAATGAAAATATTCATCACCCTGATAGTCAATGGCATATATATAGTTGAGTATTGAATCATTTCTTAATGAACTAACCGGTGCGTTAGCTGAAAATGGAGCTGCCTTTTAAGGCAGCTTTGTGCAACCGGTAGCCTGAGACGTCACCTTAATAAGGCACGTACGGTTTGATAAGGGAGGGAAGCCATGAGAGTGGTTTCCCTCCTTTATTTTTATCGAAAACTGAAGGTGCAGAATAGTTTAAAAGATTTGTCTGATTATATATAATCTAAGGCTTAAGACTTAAATTAATTTAGACCCTGGGGGTATAGGAATAACAATCAATAAATGTTAAAATTTCCTCATATAGGAAGTGGCTCTAGGGGGATAATAAATATGAAAAAAGTTTGTATGGTATTTATATTTGTTTTTAGTATGACTATACTTTTATTCGGGTGCAGCAATGAAAAAAAAGATATGAAAGAAGACTTTGGGCTTGAGAAAGTCCAAAAGATAGAAGTGTCGTCAGTAGAAAATCCAGAATTGATTTTAAATGTTATCGATAATAAAGATGGTGTAAATGAATTTGTTAATACACTTAAAGTCGATAAATGGAGTATTGTGGATATTCCTTCAAATGCAACTAAAGAAAATATTTATAAGATGTTCCAAGAGGATACAGTTAGACTTGGAGAGTCTAACACAGATGAAAAGGAACTAAAACAAGTAGCTACAATTATTACCTATAAAGACAGTCCGTTTATCAACTTTAAAACAAAGAAACTAAACTTTAGTTTTAAAGTTCCAAAAGATGTAGCAGAGTACCTTTCTAATAACGATAATTAAATTATGATATCCATAATAGGAGTTTAACTTTTCTTTGGGGTTCAGAATTATGAGGATTTTGATTAAAGTCGTCTTGACAATAGTATTATGTTTTTACTTAGCCATTCTTACAAAACTTATTTTATTTAAATGTCTACCTTTATCAGAGATAATCAATCATTTTGAGTTTAGTTTTAATGAATATCACTGGCGTTCAAGTAATGTTGTTCCTTTTAAAACAATTATCTTTTACTTATTCTTAGCAGACTTAAACGTTACCATCCGAATTGAGAATTTAGTCGGAAACATAATAGGTTTTGTGCCTTTCGGTTTTATTCTTCCGTTATTATCTAAAAAGTTTTTAGACTTTAAGGCTATTATTATTGCAACATTTAGTTTGAGTTTTACATACGAAATTCTTCAACTGTTATTTGAATTTGGAAGTTTTGACATTGATGATTTAATTTTAAATACACTTGGTGGATTAGTTGGTTACTTAACAATTAAACTAATATATTTAATCATAAATTCTAAGAAAAAACCCCAATGTAATAAGATTTCATTTAGTTAGTATGCCTTTACTTCAATAAGAGAGTTGCTTTGAACTGGACCCCAATTGTTAGATGTTGTCTAACAATTGGGGTCCAGTTCAATATTCCGGTTCTTTAATTTTTGGTTCTATTTAAATAACGCAGTGAATGCTTATAATGAGTAGTATTAAACATTATATGGATAATGGAGGGCAGGGTAAATTTCGGCTGACCGCCTTTCTTACGATAATGCTAAGCGATTAAAGTAGCTTATGGTCTAAATGGACATTTCAATAAAAATGTACTAATCGTTTAATCCCTTTCCATCGAGAATCTGCTGCATATATTTTTCAACCCTTGACACTCGCGTTTTGGATTGTTTGGGTTGTGAAAAATAAAGAATGTATGCTCTTTGCCGTCCTGGGGTCAATGCTTCAAAAGCAGTTTTCAAGGCAGGGATTTCATCGAATTTATTTTGAAGTTCTTCAGGAATTATGAATTCTGTATTCTTTTTAAAATTCACTTCCAAACCGGCTTTTTCAACTTCAATGGCTTCATGAATGTAGGCTTTCAAGATGGTTTCCGTTGCAACTATTTCTTGAACATTGGTGAACCGAATCTGGCGCGCCCCCTGTACATTCTCCGTTTGTTGGATTAGAATCCCATGGGTATCCTTTAACAAGGCACCTTTGTGAAACAGAAGCGCACAATATTCTTTAAATCCATGTATTAAAACGATGTTTTTTTTCTCAAACGTGTAACAAGGATGCATCCATTTAAATTCTTCGGTCAGCTCACAGTCAAGAACGATATTCCTCAACATTTCATATTCTTCCTGCCACTTTTTAGCTTTACATAAAAATTCATCAACCTTAGGATTCATTCCGCTCTTTGTCATCAAGGAACACCCCTCTTCATTTTTCGATCAACTGACAGTCAAGAATGATCAACCTCAATTTCTCATATTCTTTCTGACATTTTTCGGCTTTACTTAAATATTGATTGTTCCCTTGCAGTATAGCCATAAGATCTCAATCATAAAATCCTCAAGGGATTCCCATTATATAAATTATCTTCGCTTAAATTTTACTATAGTCGGAAACTGAATGTAACACGAATGAAGTAATATTATTTTTATTTGACTTCAAGAATTGGGAACTGGATATTGTTTACAAGTCAGAAGCGATTTTTAGACTATGATAAAGATCTTTACTGTTGTTACTAAAAGATATTTAACGAAAGAGATGGATTGTTTATTGAACAAACGGGTGCGCAATCCATAAAATAAAAATTTAAAAAAGTCTAAAAAAACTTGAAGTTTACGTTACGTCATTTTATATACTGTTTAGTAACTACTATTTAGCGATATAAAGTAAAAGAGATTAGAAAAATAGGAGGTTTATAGTTGAAACAGGGAGATATTATTATTTATGGATGTGTCATTATAGGCGCAGGTATTGGATTGACACTGGATCATGCATTTCCTGGTGTACTGATTGGCTTAGGAACAGGATACTTACTCAAAAATATTTTTCGTAAAGAAGAATAAATGTGGAAGGACTAAAACATTATTGAGTCTTAACGTACAGAAAGGTAGGTTTATCAGTTGATACACATTAATAAAGTGGGGGAGCTGACAGGTGTTACAGTAAGAACACTGCGTTACTACGATGAAATTGGATTATTAAAACCAGCATCTAAAACAGAGGGCGGTCATCGTTTATATACGAATGATGAAATAAAAAAACTGCAGCAGGTTCAATTTTTAAAAAAGATTGGGTTTCCATTACATGAGATTAAGAATATGCTTGCTTCCAGTGAGTGGGATTGGGCGGATAATTTAAAGAGACAATTATCTTTTGTAATAAAAGAACAGGAAAATTTAAAGAAAATAGAGTTATCCTTACGGGAAATGATTCATGGAATTGCGATAGAAGGAGAAGAAAATTGGATCGCGATTCAGAAGATCATGCAATTATCCAGTAAAGATAAAGAAATACAGCAGTATTATCGTGAATCTGTATTTAAAGACAGAGAAATGAAGCTTTGGGAAAAGGTTCCTAATATGACAAGTGACAGCTCTGATTCACTCGAATGGATTGCTCTGATAGGTCAGTTAAAGCGTTATATGAAGGACGGTCCAAAAGCACCCAAAGTCCAGAGCATCATTAGAAGAATGAATGAAAAGCGCTTAGAGGAATTTGAAGGTGAGGATGAATTTATAGATAAGCTTTGGGAAATGAGGATGTCGACAAATCAATCAGAGAAACTGGGGTTATATCCAATCGATCAAGAAGTGCTTGAGTTTATGGCAGAGGCATATGCCATTTTTATCGCTGAAAAGAATAACCCTCAACCGGATTAAGGAGGAAAGAATGATGAGTACAGAACTACTTCTCCTAATAGGTGGATTGGCCCTATTGGACACGCTAAGCCCTGCCATAATAGGGGTAACGGTGTATCTGCTTTTAACAGATAAAGAGAGACCTGCCAAACGTTTATTGGTTTATTTATTGACGGTTGCAGGATTTTATTTTGCTGTTGGAGTTTCACTCATGTTAGGATTAGGTTTTTTGTTTGAGATTATTTCTGATGTATTTCAAAATCGAATCGTAAGCTGGGCGGTCTTTATTATTGGAGCGATATTGTTCATATCAAGTTTTTATGTTCAAACAAAGAAAAGTTCAGAGCTACCTGCACCAAAATCAAAAAGCATTCTTTCAATGGTTACTCTGGGATTCACTACTTCATTAATTGAAGTGGGTACTGCATTTCCTTATTTTTCAGCAATTGGCATAATGACTACTTCTAATCTATCAAGGGTGGAATGGTTTTCTATTCTAGCTGGATACAACTTTATCATGGTGTTGCCTTCCCTCATGCTGTTTCTCTTCTATCTCCTGTTTGGTCGGTGGATGCAAAAACCTCTCGAGAAGCTGCGAATGAAAATCGCCAATAATACAGGATCTGCTCTTTCGTGGATCATGTGTATAGTTGGACTCATCCTAATTTTAAATAGCCTGGATTATTTATAGGTTGTTTGACCAGAGTAGAAGATAAAAGTAGAATTATTCATTTATCAAGGTAACTTGTATCAAATTAATCAAAGCCCTTTTGTTATTAATGAATTGTATATAACATGCTTTGATTCTTTTTATAAAAAGCGCTTTCGAACACTTGGCGGTGGCAGTATGCAGCTCTCTTCTTTCTTTCCGAACCATTTGTAACGGTTCTTGGCAATGAAATCATAAAAGATGTTCCGGATGAAGCTTGGAACGATGATGAAACCGTAAAGCAACTTCCATGCCCCTTGTAAGTGGCGGCAAATCCTCAAGGCTGCAGACGATTTATAGTAGGCCTTATCCTTTTCGATCAGAACCATGCTATCTATATCTGTGGGAACATCGTATTTCTTCAGCAACTCTTGACCCGCCTCACTTTGAAGCGAAGCGTAATAAAAAAGCCCCTGCGGATCCCGCTTTATAATGAACTGGACACTCGAATCACAAAAGTTGCATTCACCATCAAATAAAATGACGGGATTCATGAACATTCCTCCTATCGAGAGACGTTTACTCATGCTTCTATCATACACTACCCGTTTTGGTAAGGCGAAAACGGATGGAATTTTTGGGGTTTTAATTGTTTGTTTTCACTAGCAATTGGATTTTCTATTGAAATCCTAATATTACTTAAGGAATAAAAACAAATTTTCTGCAAAGAATACTTCTATAAATTACAAAGTAGGGGTGTATAAATGGATCAAACACTTTATGAAAAAGTTGGTGGAGAAGAAGCGATAGCAAAAGTTGTGGACTATTTTTACACCGAGTTGGTTCTTAAGGATGATACAGTTAATCACTTTTTTGAAAAAACGGATATGGAAAAACAACGCAGTCATCAGACAAAATTTATTAGTTTTGCATTAGGTGGTCCAAAACAATATTCTGGACAATCTATGGCAAAAGCCCACCAGGGAATGGATCTGCAACCAGCCCATTTTAATGCTATTGTCAAACATCTTCACGATGCACTTGCTCACTTTGGAGTGAATGAAGCTGACATAGATACAGCTTTAACTAAAGTTGCTTCACTAAGAAATGATATTTTGTATAAATAGCTAAGAGTCGCTTTACTTCATTACTAGGAGCTGATTAGCAGCTCCTTTTCTTATGCAACGAACGGGTGCGTTAGCTTAAGGTCGAAGCCGTCTTTTGTTTCTCATTAGACACAACTAACGAGGGTTTAGGGTAAGAACTAAGATGGATTATTATGGTATATTCAATGAAAAAAGGAGTAAGAATATGAAGTTGGTTCTTCAAGCGATTATTGGTTCAATTGTGCTTCATGTTTTATATATAGGCAGTTTGATGTTAGTGAGTATTATAAAAACAAAGAACTATAAACCAGATATTGTGAGTGCATGGGATAAAGTAGACACCCTTCAAAAGGAAGTAGAGATTGTCGGTAAAGTTATAACACCTTATTTTTACGTATTATCTTTTGCTGGGGTAGCTGCGATTTGTGGAATTACCATTTTAATATATAGGAAAATATGGAGTTTGAAGGCAAGTTAGTAAAGGAGTGTTTTTTTTGAAAAAGGTGATGAGGGAAAATGGCTGCATTTCCAGAAGAAAATGACTTTCTATCGTTATTTGAATGTGAACCAATGTTAGTAGATACCACTTCAAAAGACTTGCCATTTTATTATAATAAAGCAACATACCGTTTTTCTAATGGAGAAGAAGACTTTATTGTTACACTTTCTCCCTCCTATGGAGAAGTGAAAATACAGGTAACTCACCGTAATTCAAATAGAATGTTATCACTTTTGGACTTAAAACGGGTTGATAAATTCGAAATTATATCAGATAAAAAAGACCATTCAGTTGTACTATTAACAGTTGTTAATGAGGATTACCAACAAATGCTTGAAATTGTTTTTAAGCCTTATTTTAAACAGATTTTCAAAGAACATTTTACTGGGTAACAAAAAGCTAACGGGTGCAATAGCTGAATAATGAAGCTGCCATAGGGGCTCCTTTCTTGTTTCATAAACGGTGCTGAATAGGGAGAGAAGCTAGGAAGAAATTTTATAAAAGCTAAATACAACAAATAAAGCAGTAAACAAAAATTGAGGAGGTATTGTAGTGAATCAACACCAAATCATACTTACTCAGTATAGTCCCAAGTACGCTGAACAAACAGTGAAAATGTGGCGAGATAGTAAGGAACAGGCAATTGGTCAGAAAGAAATTCATAGCTTTGAAAATCACGTTTATTTTTTAAATAATATATTACCTGAACAGTTTCATATAAACTTAGCGTTAATTGACGATAGAGTAGTTGGAATGATTGCTTCTAATGAAACGGAAATAAGCCAACTTTATATTCATATAGATTATCAAGGAATTGGTATAGGTCAAACATTACTAGATAAAGTAAAAGCAAAATCAAGTGGGAGATTAACATTATATACATTTGAAGTAAATGAAAACGCACAACGATTTTATGAAAAGAATGGATTTAAAATCATTGGTAGAGGACACGAAAATGAAGAAAATTTACCTGATATTCAATATGAATGGATATCAAAATAAACAATGTTAACGGAGACTCCTAAAGCTGTTGCTGTTTCTGGGAACTTGCAAATAGCATCAACGGCAGAAGAATAGGGAGGCATATTACTTATAATGTGAATTCTTGCTTCATTCTTTACAGAACAAGGAATGTTCATAAGGGTTTTAAGCATTTCCTCAAATTTCTTTTCCATTAATTCATCAATATTTGTAGGGTCAAAATTTTAGTTGCATATAAAAAAAGCTGCCATAAAGACAGCTCCGATCTTCAGCTAACGCACCCGAGTTCATTAGGAAAAGCGAACCTTATTAAAAGGATCGCGCCCTACTGTGGAACAAAAACCGGTTAATATAAAGCTAAATTTAGGAAGTTTCAACTATATTCTTTTTCGTTTTTTACTGGTATAATATGGGTGATTTTGTTAATGAAAGGGGAGAAAAAGATGAATCAACTTGTATTTAAGCAATTTGAGATGACAAGAGAATATTTCATCAAGAATGTAGAGTCCGTTTCTAAGGAACAAACTGATGTGCAGCCTGATGGTTTTAATAACACAATTCATTGGCATACAGGTCACGTTTTGACAATTACTGAACAAACTATGTTTGGTTTCCCGCATGTAACAACTCACCTTCCCATGAATTATATAGAATTGTTTGGGAATGGTACAAAACCAGCTGATTGGACAGGGAATATACCTGCTATGGATCAACTGATTGTACAGTTGAAAGATCAATTAACTCGCCTAAAACAAATTTCTTCTGAACAGCTAGAACAAGATTTGGATACACCAATCCTAGGTTGTAAAACTTTTGGAGAACTCGTAGGTTTAACGTTAATGCATGAAGCGACCCATATGGGGCAAATTCAGGCAATGAAGCGTATAATTGAACATGTAAGTGTTAAAAACTGAATTTAACAAAGTTATATTTAAATGAAAAAATCAGTCTAATAAAACTGGTTTTTTCTTTTTATCATTATTAGACTACATAACACTCCCTATTTTCATTTACTCCACTAACCATTCCTTCTTGAACACCCTTAAACTACCCATTTATTGAGCTATTCTGCCCCTATGGTTCCATAAGAAAAGTAACTGCCCACGCTTCTATTATTCAAACAATTATACGAGTTTTGGAACAAACGAAAACTTCTATTAGAGTAAGCTATAATAAAGTTGAGGAAGAATTTTTTTAGATTGTTCAGCAATCGGGCCATATTGAGAATATTGTGTTGGTGACAAGAAAACAGAATGAGTAACGCAGGAAATTAATGTTATTTACAATTTGCTACGGGGGGGGACTTATGAAAACTCACTATTATTTAGGTTGGTTTAACAATTTTTTTCCAGAGAATCTTGGCAGGGTGTTACAGGAGGATATAATTGATAGAAAATCGCTTGCTATGATTAGCTCGAATCCATTTTTTTATGAAGATGATGGTGCTACTGAACGCTCTTGGCTTGACCAGGCCGGCATTATGTTTGATGAATATCATTTAATTAATTATCGCGTACAGAAGGAAGACGCCCAAACCTTAATTCAAAATGCTTCAGTCATTTTCTTGTTGGGTGGAAATACTCTTAAACAAAATGGTTTTTTGATGGAATATGAATTGTCGGATTTGATTAAAAAAAGCAGAGCCGTTGTGATGGGGGCAAGCGCTGGTGCAATCAACATGTCCGCTAAATGGGAATATGTAACGATGTGTCAGGGTTCCAGTAAGTACAAAAAGGGGAAATGGTATGTTCTGGAGGAAACTGATACAAAAGAGTTATTAAGTTCCCTAATAGTATATGAACTAAATCTTTCAGAAGACTTACTTGTTAGAGGGATTGGGTCAATTGCTACTCCTTTACATTTAAGACAAAAAGGGTATGCTTCTATATTAATTGAAGAAGTGATAAACAAATTAGAGGAAAATATAGATTGTAATAATTTTTTCTTATATAGTGATATTGGGTCAGACTTTTATAGAAGATTTAATTTTATTGAAATACCCTCTTCTAAGCAAAAATATAAGGATAGTATTTGTATGTATTATTCAAAAGAAAATGATATTGACTCCATATCTTTTGATATTCCCGACTACTTTTAAAAGATATTCTTGTTCAACTAACGGGTGCGTTAGTTCATTAAGGAACACCAAAAATGATCAATCTTTTTTATAAAAGAATAAACCAAAGATTAGACGTAATTAATGTAGTAGTATATGTAAATAATTACAGTAGAAGGAATTAGACGTTTTAATTTCGCATAATTACCTTTTTAACTTTAATAAAGGAGTTGCTTTGGCAGCTCTTTTTCTGATGGAGCTAAAGGGGCAGGATAGTTGAACAACAAAATAAAAAATACCTACTCCAAGCCTTTAAATGGTAATATTCACCTATATGATAGGGGGATTATTTCATGAGTAGTCGCGTATTCGAATCTATAATTATGTTATTAGTAGCTGGTATTTTTACATTTTTTTCAGGGTTAGCAGTTTCATATTTCACTAGATTAGTTGACTTTTATTTAGCTAAAGAACCCATTAATTCATAATGGAAAAGTATAACCTTCTTTAGATTAACCTATTCGATTTACTCCCAATCACTTTTTATTAGGCTAAAAGTAATTAGGTCTTCATAATGGTCATATAACCATTATATATAGCTTTAGGTAATAACGAAGATATAGTTTCCTATGGGAGTATCTATATCTAACAGGATTGGCTTTTCTTTACTTCATCATTGTCTAAAAGGTATGGAAGTCCACCCCATCTTTTTTATTTCATTTACAATTTAATTATGTATGTGAGGAGGTAATGATTATGAATATTGGAAACGAATATTTAAATATTGTAATCGAAAGGTTTAAAAGTGTAAAAAGCCTTGGAGATAAAACGATAAATCAATTATCTGAAGGGGAAATACATTGGACTTATAATATCGAGTCAAATAGTGTTGCAGTAATAGTAAAGCATTTGAGTGGAAATATGGTTTCAAGGTGGACTGACTTTTTAACTTCAGACGGAGAAAAGGAATATAGAAATCGTGATGAAGAATTTATAGATGATATATCTTCAAAATCCGAACTAACTATTGTTTGGGAAAAAGGCTGGAAAGCCCTAATTGATTCATTAACTGGTTTAAGCGAACAAGATTTATTAAAAAATATATATATTCGTGGAGAAAAGCATTTAGTTTTAGAGGCTATTGAAAGGCAGATGGCACATTATGCTTATCATGTAGGGCAAATTGTTTTCATTGGTAAACAAGTAAAAGATAGTAAATGGGAGAGTCTCAGTATTCAAAAAGGAAAATCGGAAGAATATTTAAAACAAATGCTTGATAAACACCAGGGAAAATAAACCAAGAATAGTATAACCCTGCTAAAAAACACCTCGTTATTAAGCAGCGGGTGCTAGAGCTAAGATCAGAGCTGTTTTTAAGGCAGTTTTTTTCTCTATGCAACTATCGGGGAAGATTAGTTAGTTGCATTATCAATTTTTTGTTTTGCGGTTGCTAATGCCATAAAATTTATGGGTGAATAAAATTAGACTTGGGTACTACATTCAAAAATGAAATGGACTTATTTGTTCAATAATAAACGCAACAATAAATGAAAAAACAACGGATATCGCCATTTGTTTAGGTTCTTTGTAAAAGACTACACATAAAAAACATACATAAGTAATTCTTCGATATAAGATAGATTCATATAGAATAAACCCATTCCTAAAGAAAGACTTAACAATAAGCCCATAGGTAAGGCAGGTAAGATAAAAGCTAGTTGTACATTATTCTTAGCTTTCCAAACAATAATTGCTAGTAAAGGAGATACTAGTGCTAAACTGCCCCAAAAGATAAAATAACTAGCTGGAAAAAATCCAAATAAATAAGCTGAATATATATAATAACTTATTAGCATTCCCATAAAGAACATGAACGTATTAATAGCAGCTCTTATTAGTGTTTTACTATATGCAGCTATAATTGTAGCAATCAATATCCAAATACCTAACCTTGTAAATAAATCTGCAATATAGTGGAGAATATACGTCCACCAACTCCCATCAACTGAGATGGTATCTAAATATTTGGATATTATCCCCAGAGCTGTACCTAAGATTAAACATATAATTAAGTCTGGTATTCTGTTTTTGATTTTAAACATTCTGAACCTCCAAAAAAGTTGCCCTAAGTTCATTTGTGGTGAATTGTTTCAGAGAAATCAAGTAGTTTGGCACAATTCTACTTACAAAGGAATACGGGGTTGAATTAATGCAGGAATTCAACTTGAAACAAATACCCCAGTTTTTAATTTCCACCAGAATTCATATCTTCTTGAGTATAAACTTATTAGATTTTTTAACAGTTAAATTAACTTATGTGCGCGCTATATAGCTCCTTTTCTTTGATTTTAAAGTAAAGGGAGGGGCTATCTCAAAAGGTGTACTTAAGCCGAAAATTGAGTAAATAGTGAGAGGCAGAAATATTGATTTAACAACATTTCTGCCTCTTCAATTTTGCGCTATTTTACTTTAAAAAGGACTTATAAGACAGCCCATTTTATTAATTTTTTCGACTACTAAGCTTTATAACTGAATCAATAATTTCATCCCAGTCTTCACTATGAAGCTCATGCCCTGATCCATCAAGGGTCACTAATTCTGCATGAGGGATGGCTTTTGCAAGGGCAAGTCCGTGCTCGTATGGCAAGGCTGGATCTTCTGTGCCATGAATAATGAGGACAGGTACGGATATCTCGCCCATTCTATCAAAATATTCGTCTCCGCCAGCAAGCATGGCATGATTAAACCTGCTCGGTAGCTGTTTGGCGCGGTCCGCCTCTTTTTTTGCCAGTTTATACATTCTTTCCTGCTCATAAGGTTTGGAGCCGGCTAAAGTTTTCCATCCATCCGCAAGATAAGCGATGGCCGCCTCTCGATTTGACCAATCCATGGAAGCACTCTTCGCATGATAATCCAATATGCTTTGGTCCATTGGGGGGAGTTTTTCCATTACAGTCCCGAACACACTTGATGCAATTAACGTAAGCGTATTTACGCGTTCCGGATATCTCAAGGCAAGAATCTGGCCGATCAAACCGCCTAGCGACATTCCAACGATATGAGCCTGTTCTATGGAATAAGCATCCAGGACACCCACGGCATCGTCAGCCAAGTCTGTTATTGTATAGTTGGAGGTACCTGGTTCATAAATGACCGATCGTCCCAGATCCCGATGGTCGTACCGAATGACAAACCTCCCCGAATCAGCGAGGCGGAGACAGAAGTCCTCATCCCACCAGTCTAATGAAGACATCGCCCCCATGATCAAAAGCAAAGCAGGGTCCTTAGGGTTTCCAAAACTTTCTGTACATATATCCACTTTATTTATTTTAAGTATCTGTTCATTCATGTTTTTTCCCTCCGTATTAAATATTATCTAATTGCCGTTACCAGCGGAGATCAATAAATACTTTCCGGAGCATGATTGGCCTGCCCCTTAATTATCGCAGTCTAACCCACTTAATAATCATGACGAGGCCTCCTTTTATTTTTATGAAAAGGGGAGTATCCCTATATTACTGTAACATGAGGGATTTCTTTGTGTCACCAAAATTTTCCACATTATTTCCGCAGAAAAGCCCGAATAAGGAGCACCTTTTTGGTGTCGTTTATTCGGGCTTTATTTCTTTTGCAGATGCATTTTCCTTTTATTGAGCTGTATATCCGCCATCTAATACAACTGCCTGGCCTGTGATGCCCCGTGCTTTGTCGCTTGCGAGGAAAATGGCGTAGTCGGCAATTTCACTTACATCAAGTAAGCGGTTTTGTGGGACAAGTGGATAGATGACCTCTTCCAAAACGCTTTCTAGCGGTACTTGTCTTGTTTTCGCCAGATCCTCCAGTTGACCGCGGACGAGTGGTGTATCTACGTATCCTGGGCAAAGGGCATTGACGGTTATACCAAAAGAGGCGCTTTCCAAGGCGGCTACTTTCGTTAATCCGATAACACCGTGTTTGGCACTATTGTACGCTGCTTTGTTGGCAAAACCAATTAGACCGTTAATGGAAGAGATGTTGATGATTCTGCCGAAGCCTTGTTCTTTCATGATGGGCAAAACGTTCTTAATTGAAATGAATGGGGCGGTCAGCATGATTTTGATCATCAGCTCGAATTTTTCAGTTGGAAACTCTTCAATTGGTGCAACATGCTGAAGGCCGGCGTTATTGATGAAAATATCTATTCGTCCGTATTTGTCTTTAGTTTGTTTGATTAGTTGGATAATATCCTCTTCACTTGTTACGTCTGCCTTTAAGCCGATAACTTCCAAGCCTTTGTTCCTTAGGTCTAAAGCGGCTTTTTCAACTGTGTTTTGATTAAGGTCAGACAAAACGACCTTTGCGCCATTTTCAGCAAATATCTTTCCAATCTCAAAGCCGATTCCTCTGGCAGATCCGGTAATGATCGCCACTTTATCTTTAACCATATTACATTCCTCCAATAAAAAATGTAATGGTCCAGGTCTGTCATTTTATGTCGTAAACAGGGAATATTTCACAAGGTAAGCTCCATTGGAAATATAAAGGGAAGGTTATAAAAATATGGTTTAGGTTAATGAGTAAGAGTCTATCATGATTTTCAACATAACAAAAGAATTTTATTTTCCCTTATCGTTGGCATAGATATTGCATGAATAAAATATGAGTAAATACAGGTAATTAAAACGGAAAGGGCAAGCTGGATGATTAAAAAAATAGCTATTATCGGTTCAGGTGTAATGGGGAGTGGGATCGCTCAGTCTTTTGCAGTTAGCGGGTATTTTGTCACCATTAACGATATAAACGAAGAGTTGCTGTACCGTGCCCAAAATCGAATTTCGGAGAATCTATCACTGCTCATTGAGGAAGGGGTTTTGACTGATCAGGAAAAGCAAGGCGCTTTAGCGAATATTACGTATAGCGTAGATTTAAAAGAGACAGTATGGGATGCTGACTTTATCATTGAGGCGATTCCGGAAGTCATCGAGCTGAAGTTGAATCTATATCAGCAAATGGAGGAAATAATCAAACCGGATGCCATTGTTGCTTCAAATACATCGACCTTTCCGATTTCTCAATTGATGGAGAAGGCCTCATTTGCCGACAGAATGGTCATCACGCATTTCTTTAATCCTGGCCATTTGGTTCCATTGGTTGAAATTGTTCAGCATGACGAAACAAAGCCGGAAATCGTCAAGATAACTATGGATTTAATGCGTAAAATCGGCAAGTCTCCAATTCTCTTGAAAAAAGAAATAGCAGGATTCATCGCCAATCGTCTCCAGACTGCCTTGATGCGGGAAGCCTTTTATCTATTAAAAGAGGGCGTTGCCGATGCTGAGGATATCGATACAGCTATAACGGCTGGACCAGGTTTTCGATGGGCATTTACTGGGCCGATCGAGATTGCTGATTTTGGCGGACTGGATACATGGCAGCGTGTTTTTGATAATGTTTCACCAGTATTGGATCAGAGCAAGGAAGCGCCTGATTTGATTCGTGATTTGGTTGCTAAGGGAAAGCTTGGGACGAAGTCGGGAGAAGGGATTTTTACGTATGAAGAATCTACCGTTTCCCAGAAAATCAATGAGAGGGACCGTCATTTTATTAAACTGGGAAAATTAAAAATGGAGAAGGAGGAAGTATTATGAGAGAAGTAGTGATTGTAGGGGCAGCAAGAACACCAGTTGGTGCGTTTGGGGGCAGTCTTGCCAATGTTTCGGCGGTTGACTTGGGAGTTGTCGCAGCTAAGGAAGCGATTAAGCGGGCAAATATCTCGGCTGACATGATCGATGAGGTATTGATTGGGAATATTCTATCTGCTGGATTAGGGCAAAATGTGGCACGTCAGGTTGCGATTCATGCAGGCATTCCGGAAACAACGCCGGCCATGGCCGTTAATAAACTTTGCGGATCTGGCCTCCGTACGGTAATAATGGGGGCGCAATTCATTGCCCTTGGTGATGCAGATGTGATTCTCGCCGGGGGGATTGAAAGCATGAGCAATGCCCCGTATTTACTTCCAAATTATCGTTTTGGACAGAAAATGGGTAATGCCGAAGCAGTGGATTCAATGACTTATGACGCCTTAACGGATGTTTTTAATCAATATCATATGGGCGTGACTGCAGAGAATATCGCCGAGCAGTGGGAAATCAGCCGTGAAAAACAGGACGAATTTGCTTTAGATAGCCAACTGAAGGCTGAAAAGGCACAGCTTGAAGGACGATTTGCAGATGAAATCGTACCTGTTGAATATAAACGCAGAGGAAAGACGATCTTGGTAGACCAAGATGAACACCCGCGTCATGGGCTGACGATAGATCAGCTAACGAAGCTGCGTCCTGCTTTTAAGGAAAATGGAACGGTTACGGCAGGAAATGCATCCGGAATCAATGATGGGGGTGCGATGTTAGTCCTAATGTCTAAAGAAAAAGCGGACGAGCTGGGACTGGAAACGTTAGCACATTAAGTCATATGCAAACGCCGCGCTTGATCCGAAAATCATGGGTTATGGTCCAGTGCCTGCAACAAGAAAAGCTTTGGCAAAAGCGGGATTGACAATAGATGATATTGATTTGATGGAAGTGAACGAAGCCTTTGCGGCACAGTCACTCGCCGTGCTTAAGGACCTTGAGTTGAAGCCGGAGAAAGTGAATGTAAATGGCGGAGCGATTGCTCTGGGTCATCCTGTAGGCGCTTCCGGTGCCCGGATTTTAGTGACTTTATTGTATGAAATGAAGCTTAGAGATGCAAAAACCGGCCTTGCTACCCTGTGTATTGGTGGCGGACAGGGAACTGCACTGATTGTGGAACGGTAATGATCTTTGGCCCCATTTTCCTATGATATAATGGAGAAAACTTCAGACGGGTTAAGGAGAATAGGAATGCCCAGCGATAATAAAACTATTCAATTGGAATTAGTGAAAGCGATATTGGAAGAATTGCCTTTTGGTGTTTTAGTAACGAAAAACGAAAAAGAAATCGTTTTATGCAATCGCGTATTATCCGAGGCTTTTGCTGAGAATCAATTTGATCTGCAAATAAATTTGATTTTAGAAAAAAACCTTAAACCAGCTGTAAATACTCCTATGCGTTTGAATGATAATAATGGGATTGTCAGAAAAGCCATCATTCAAATGGATGATGAGGAGTATCAGATTTATCTCCTATTGTTTACAAATAATAAAAGTGATTTTCTTAATGTCGATAATCATGAAGAACTTCTATTTAAGGATATTATCGAATTTGCCTATGACGGGCTGGTGATGGTCGATACGGAAGGGTATGTCCAAATGCTGAGCCACGCTTATGCGGATTTTCTTGGGGTCGAACAGGAAAGCTCAATAGGGAAACATGTAACCGAGGTCATTGAAAACACCCGTATGCATGTGGTCGCCAAAACCGGCAAGCAAGAGGTCGCCGAATTACAAAAAATTAAAGATAATTATATAATTGCGACCCGCTCCCCGATAAGGAAACAGGGTAAATTAATAGGGGCGGTCGGAAAGATTCTTTTTAAGAATGTCGGGCAATTTACCGCTCTTTCCAAACGGATAAATTCACTTGAAGTAGAGCTGAAAAAGTACAAAGGCGATTTTCGCGAGAGAAATAAGGCCTCATATACGTTTGATCATTTGATGGGAAGAAGTCCTGCTTTCATGGAAGTAAAAGGTCAAGCCAAAATTGCAGCTAAAAGCGACTCAAATGTGTTGATTTTGGGCGAAAGCGGAACAGGTAAGGAGCTGTTTGCCCATTCCATTCATAGTGATAGCAGACGGGCCATGGGTGTGTTTGTCAAAGTGAACTGTGCCGCCATCCCGGCAGAGCTGCTGGAGTCAGAGCTTTTTGGCTATGAAGAGGGTTCTTTCACTGGTGCAAAAAAAGGCGGAAAAGCAGGTAAGTTCGAAGCGGCTGAAGGAGGAACGATTTTTCTGGATGAAATCGGTGAGCTTCCACTGCATATGCAGGTGAAGCTGCTCCGTGTTTTACAAGAAAAAGAGATTGAAAGGGTCGGTTCGACGGGAAGTATTCCGATTGATGTACGGGTAATCGCTGCAACGAACCGTAATCTGGAGGAAATGGTCTCGAAAGGGGAATTCCGACTTGATATGTATTACCGATTGAAGGTCATGCAAATCCTGGTTCCTTCCTTAAGAGAGCGACCGGAGGACATCGAAATACTTGTAAATCATTTTGTTGAAAAGTACCAGAACCTCATGAAAAAACGTGTAATGGGGATGAGTGATCAAGCATTACGGCTGCTTCGTCTTTATAAATGGCCGGGTAATATTCGTGAGCTGGAGAATATCATTGAACGTGCAATGAATATTGTTGAAGAAGGGGAAATGATACGTTCCAAGCATCTCCCTAAAGAAATAACGGGGCATAAAGAATCAGTATCGATTCGCACTTTAGCGGAAGTGATGGATGAAACCGAACGGGCTGCAATCGTTTCATGTTTGGAAATGACTTCTGGTAATAAGTCAGAAACGGCAAAGAGACTCGGAGTGAGTCGAACAACACTTTACGAAAAAATGAATAAATACGGTTTATGAATGTAGAAAGTAAATTGGAACGAGTGTGCGAAACTCCTGCCTGAGAACAAATCGTACAAAAACTGTATTGCAACTATTCTGAAGTGCCCTTTAGCTAAGGGCACTTTTTTTAATCTTTTTCACTAGCAAATATTTGATATGTAAGGAAATCCGTACATAAAATGAAAGGAAATATAAATGGTGTTAGAAAAGGTTTACACTTTTTTGAGTTTTATCCTTATGTGTACTGAAACCTTGACAGTTTTAAGGGATTTTATTTATAAAAATGTTTGAAAAGGCTTTAAAAGATGTGATTTTTCATTGTACTTAAGTTGGCACAATAATTGCGTAATTACTTTTATGAATGGCCTATCTGTCATTTTATATTGTGTTTCCACGTAAAATGAAATGGGATTTCGTAATTCAGCAGATTGTTGAAAGCGTTATCAATGATTGGAAAACACTTAGGAAGATCATTCAGCTTGACTTGGGGAAGGCAGGCTTGGATGGCTAAGCCGGTAAAATTAAAAATATGGAATTTAGAAGATTAATAGTTCTGCTTAAGGGCTACCGAAATTATTTTGGGGCAAGGGGAGAAAAGGGGGAATTGAGTTGGTGATTCAAATTTTAGCCATTGTTGTGGCGCTGGGACTTTTAATCTTTTTAGCCTACCGGGGCTATCCGGTCATTATCATAGCGCCGCTTGTTACTTTATTGGCGGTCATTTTATCCGGTGGACATTTGCTGCCGAGTTATACAGAGACATATATGACATTTGCGGCTAACTATATAAAAGCGTTTTTTCCTATATTCTTATTAGGGGCTGTATTTGGAAAAGTCATGGAGATGAGCGGTGCAGCAGCATCCATTGCCAAGACCATCGTAAAATCACTAGGCTCAAAGCAGGCCATTCTTGCCGTGGTGCTGGCATGTTCGGCGCTGACATATGGCGGGGTTTCATTGTTTGTAGTGGCATTCGCCGTTTATCCATTTGCAGCGGCAATTTTTAAAGAAGCAGACATTCCAAAAAGATTATTGCCAGGAACGATAGCATTAGGCGCTTTCACTTATACGATGGATGCCCTTCCTGGAACACCTCAGATTCAAAATATCATTCCAACGAATTATTTCGGAACTGATACCTATGCAGCCCCAGTAATGGGGATTATTGGCGCGGTCATGGTATTCACTGGAGGAATGATCTGGTTAGAGCGTCGCCGTAAACAAGCGTTGGCAAATGGTGAAGGATACGGGGAAGGACATATTAATGAACCAGAAAGTGCAGAACAGCAAAACCTGCCTAACTTTTGGCTGTCCATCGTACCGCTCATCCTTGTCGTAGCGTTTAATTTTGCTTTCAGCCGGAGTGCCATTTCGGTTAAGCACTGGTATGATGCATCGATGTTGAAGGAAACTTTCAACATTGCCGATGTAAGCACAGTCACTTCATCCTGGTCTTTGATTGTTGCATTGACAATCGGTATTATTGCAGCGATGCTTCTGAATGTTGGACGTATCAAGGTCAAATTGGCAAGTGGATTAACAGCTGCGGCAATGGGATCATTGCTTGCCATATTCAATACTGCATCTGAAGTTGGTTTTGGGAATGTGGTGAAAACGCTTCCTGGATTTTCGGTCATTCAAAACTGGGTGTTCGATGCAAGCGGCAATCCACTCGTATCCGAAGCTATCGCCGTCAATGTGCTGGCAGGGATTACCGGATCCGCGTCAGGTGGACTTTCGATTGCGTTAGAAGTAATGGGAAGTCACTATTTGCAGGTGGCCCGAAGTGTCGGAATCACCCCTGAAATGCTTCATCGAATTGCATCCATGGCATCTGGCGGAATGGATACGCTGCCGCATAATGGTGCCGTCATTACCTTGCTTGCCATTACTGGACTGACACATCGTCAATCTTACAAGGATATCTTTGCGATTACGGTTTTGAAAACCGTGACCGTGTTCATCATAGCTTTTGCAACTTCACTGTTTATTTAATAGAATAGTATTAAGAATGGAGATGATGGAAAATGAGTAAATTATTAACATCTTTTGATAGCGCTATTCAACAAATCGAGGATGGATCAACCATTATCGTTGGCGGGTTCGGATTAAGTGGAATACCAGAAAAACTAATTTTTGCATTGCGCAACAAAGGTGTAAAGGATTTGACGATTGTCAGCAACAATTGTGGAGTCGACGATTGGGGTCTAGGTCTTTTGCTTGAAAATAAACAAATCAAAAAGATGATCGCTTCTTATGTAGGGGAAAATAAGTTATTTGAACAGCAATTCTTAAGTGGTGAGCTGGAGGTCGAGCTAGTTCCCCAAGGAACGCTGGCTGAGCGTTTAAGAGCGGGCGGAGCGGGAATTCCTGCCTTTTATACAGCTACTGGAGTAGGAACGGAAGTCGCAAAAGGTAAAGAACATAAAGAGTTTGATGGCCGCACATACATTATGGAAAAAGGAATAGTCGGAGATTTTGCCTTTGTAAAAGCCTGGAAAGCAGATTATTTCGGTAATCTCGTATATCGGAAAACGGCAAGGAATTTTAACCCTGTCGTTGCCACTGCAGGGAAAGTCACGCTTGTCGAAGTGGAGGAGCTTGTGGACACAGGAGAGCTCGATCCAGATGAAATTCATACTTCAGGGGTTTATGTACAAAAAGTGCTTGTAGGAAATGACTATGAAAAACGAATTGAAAGACTTACAACTGCTAACGCATAAAAAGGAGGAGTATTCGAATGACTAGACAACTAATTTTAGAACGGGCCGTTAAAGAAATCCAAGATGGTATGTGTGTGAACTTAGGGATTGGAATGCCGACCTTGATTGCCAACATGATTCCAAATGACTTTAATGTCATGCTTCAATCGGAAAATGGCTTACTGGGAATCGGGCCTTATCCTCAAAAGGATGAAGTCGATCCGGATTTGATTAATGCCGGAAAAGAAACAGTAACCGCGAAATCGGGGGCATCATTTTTTGATAGCGCTGAATCGTTCGCGATGATTCGCGGCGGTCACATCGACCTGGCCATATTAGGCGGGATGGAAGTTTCCGAGAATGGGGACTTGGCAAACTGGATGATTCCAGGGAAGATGGTAAAAGGAATGGGAGGGGCGATGGATCTCGTCCAAGGCGCAAAACGAATTGTTGTCATTATGGACCATGTGAACAAGCATGGGGAATCCAAAGTGAAAAAGAGCTGTACATTGCCATTGACGGGGGAAAAAGTCGTCAATTGCCTGATTACCGAACTGGCTGTTTTTCAATTTACAGAAGCTGGCATGGAATTGATTGAATTGCAAAATGGCGTAACACTTGATGAAGTGAAAAGTAAAACAGAGGCTGACTTTACAATAAGCCCCTCTATTGAAATTAGAGCGTAAGTTAAAGAGATTACTAAAATATTCATTATTAGACTACTTTCATTCGCAAAACCGGCGAACGGAAGTAGTCTAATTTTTTTGGGAAATGCCCTTTCTATAAATTTGCTAACGATTCTCCTTTATTTACCAAAATAGGGTGAGCAGATGTACTCTAAAATAAAAATGCGACTCTCTGTTAGTCGGTAAATCAGGGGCAGGAAAGATCTCATCCTCGAATTTCTGATATCAACTGGAATGTTTTTAAATAACTCTGCTACTTTTCCATTAAAAAGGCTTATATAAAGCCTGATGGGAACTTAAAGGGAGGGATTACATTGACCGTAGCATTAGGAACATTATTGGAGCAATCAGTGAAAAGGATGGGCAATGGGATGAATCCTGTGGTGCAGGCATCGGCATTGGAAATGGTGGAACGTGCTTATAATGAAGGGATTTATGTACAGATAAGTGCGGGTTATCGTACTTTTGAAGAACAAGCTTCGCTTTATGGTCAAGGACGAGTTTACAGCTATAATGGAAAAAACTATAGCAATCTAGCTAAACCTATTGTGACGAACGCTAAGCCAGGCCAATCTTATCATAATTTTGGACTGGCCATTGATTTCTTCATTGTGAGTGATGATGGCAAGAGGGCGATATGGACAGTTGATTCAAAGTGGCAGCGCGTGGCTGCCATAGGTAAGGATTTAGGATTTAAATGGGGCGGGGATTGGACTTCATTCAAAGATTATCCTCACTTGGAGATGACAGGCGGGTTATCCTATAAACAGTTACAAGCAGGAAAAAAACCTCATATTACATCTTCAAAGACCAGCAAAGGAGATGACCATATAATTTCCATACAAAAAACGTTAAATAGCCGATATAAAACGAATATTGAGGGTGATGGGTTTTATGGTCCCAAAACTCGAATGGCACTTATAAAAGGTTTACAAGCGGAACTGAATAAGCAATTCAATAAAAAGCTAGTTGTCGATGGAAAATGGGGACCTAAAACCAAGGCTGCGGTCGTCACTATAAAAAAAGGTGCTACTTGCAATATCACATGGATTTTGCAAGCAGCACTTTATATGGAAGGTTTTAACCCCGGTCCCCTTGATGCAATATTCGGAGAAAATACCGAGATGGCATTATATAAATACCAAAAGGCAAAAAAGATTACTGCAGATAAGCAAGCAGGTCAAGAAACATGGAATGGATTGTTTGCTTGATAGAGAATTTATCCCATTAGCACCTCAATGATTAATTATTGATTGCAAAGTTCTTAATATTCCTTTAGAGTACGTACCTGTCGCTATTTTAGTATGAGCTTCCTTGGCTTCTTGAGTTGCATTTCCTACCAGATAACCATGTTTAACACTTTTTAACATGAGTAGATCATTCCCGCTATCCCCGAATGCAAAGGCATGCTCCTGACTCAGCGAGAATTTGTCTAGCATAAAACGTACAATTTCATTTTTTCCAGTACCTAATGGAATAAAATCTACATCATAACTATCTTCAGGATCTCCGGCAAGGGGATTACAACGATTAATGTTTACCCCTATTCCGTACTCTTTGGCAACCCTCTGGATGGTGGATATGTTCTTCTTGTCGACAGATTCATGTTGTATTTGATAATAATAATTTCTTTTATAGCGTGAACTTCCCATTTGAGTCTGAGGAGTTAATGGTATATTGCCGTTAAGTAGAACATTATAAATTTCTTCAACTTTCCTTTTATTAAAACTTTCGATATTAATCTGTGAATGCCAATCTGGATCCTTTTCCAAAAAGGTTTTTTCTGAAAAATAGGTGATTTCGGTACCTAAGTCACTGGCTATAAAATGCGGAAAAAATCTGAATCCACCGTGTTCCATTTTATGTAATATTGATTCAATGCTACTCCCAGTAACCCAGCCAATGACAAGTTCTTCATCATAACTTTTTGCTTCTAAGTAATTTTCAAGTTCATATAAATCTTTCTGTCTCTCGTGACTCATGGAGTGAGGATAATAGGTTTCATCAAAATCACAGAATACAATGTATTTGGGGTCTTCAACATTTGGCAATAACTGAAACCCGCCCTTTTTATTCAATAACATAACAATCCCTCCATTAGCTAAAAATATCCGCTCATTTCATTAACTACTTGTGGCTTATAACTAAGTTGTAATTCACCTTTTAAATGCTTTACTAACAACAAACATTAATAAGTGCTTTTTTAAAAAGTACACCTCCGAAAATTTTGTTAATATGTGATATATAAGGAACGGTTTAATAATAACTTCTGAAATCGATAACATGTCAACGACTTATTACAAGGAAGGGATTAAATGACTAAAATTAGCGAGATTGCTAAGCTATGTAACGTCTCTAAAACAACGGTATCTAGAGTCTTAAATAATCATCCATATGTATCAAAAGAAAAAAGGGAACAAATCTTAAAGGTCATTAACGAGCTTGATTATGTACCAAGTTCACTTGCCCGAAATTTTAGGACAAATAAAACCAAAACTATTGCAATATTAGTCCCAAGATTCGATCATCCATTCTTTGCCCAATTGATTAAAGGAGTATCTCTAGCAGCATTGGAAAATGATTATAAAGTTCTTATTTTTCAAACCTTTTATGATTCGAAAAATGAATTAGATGTTATGGAAAGATTAAAGAATAGAGAAGTAGATGGGGTTATTTTAGGAGCATTAGAAAATGAATGGAATTTAATAAAGCCTTATTTGAAATACGGCCCAATTTTGTTGTGTAATGAATACCATTATTCTGCCCCTATACCAATTATTGGTTACGATGAGTTAGAAGCGACATACAAAGCTGTTGATCATTTAATAAAAAAAGGCCATAAAAAGATAGGTTTTTGTTACGATACTTCTTATAGTCAGGCTCAGAGTCAAAGAAAAGAAGGGTTTTTAAAGGCTTTAGCAGATAATAATTTACTGCACAATGAAGACTGGATATTTGGACATGGGTTTAATATCGAAGATGGATTCCGTATTTGTGATGAAATATTTAAATTAAAAGAAAAACCCACTGCCTTATTTACTGGAAATGATCAGGTTGCAGCAGGAATTATTAAAAGGGCAACTATGTTGGATTATAAAATACCAGAATACCTAGCTATAGTTGGTTATGATAATCAATCAATTTGCCAAGTCACAACCCCCACCATAACCACAATCGATATACCAATTATGGAACTAGGACAACGCTCTGCAATAGAATTAATAAAGTATTTAAATAATGATTTGGAATTAAAGCGTGACGTTATTAAATTACCTACCAAACTTAAAATTAGAGAATCAACCTAACCTTCATTAAGATATAACTTCATATTTAGGTTCTTTATCCTTTTAGACAGATAAAAAAAGGTGCGGAGTTCGGGAGTTCCAGTTATATTTACGTTGGCGGATAGATGCAATCAGTCTTGCCCCGGGAATAATTCGACTTTCCCGGGAAATAATTCACCTAAACCCGGCATAATTCGACTTAACCCGGAATAATCCTTCCTGCACAAATCCACTATTCAATCTAAAGAATTCATTCAAGTTCCAAGCACCAATCATTGCATTGCATAAAGCTCCCTGGCGGGTATTCGAATTCACATTCGGATATGAGGTTGAAGCCGAGCTTGCGGCAAATTGCGTTTGATGCAGGATTATTGATCGAAGGGAATGCGTGAATGTATTTGTATTTTCGTTCGGCTTTGATTTTCTCTATCAGTGCCTTCACTGCTTGAGATGCGATTCCTTTTCCTTGAAAGGAAGGGAGGACGCTCCAGCCGATTTCGTACACAAATTCATCATTCCACACTTTTTGCCAGTAGCCAACGGAACCGGCTGCCTCTGCCTCCGGAAACGAGATGATGCTAAACATGCATCCCTTATCCCCAATCTGTAGGTACCTTTGATGGCGTTTCAGGATTTGTTCATTATGTTCTGGTCCGCCAAGATGTTCCATCATTTCTGGGGCATTTAGTTGAAATAGTAATTCCAGGTCTTTATCTTCCCACGGTTTAATTTCTATTTTCGTTTCTTTGCTTCGTTCTGAAATCCGACTCACCTCTAAATTTTATATTTTCTTATATAACCTTCTTGGCTTTATGCGAGATTCCTTTATTTGAATTTAGTATTCTATGCCTTTATGTTGAAGTTTTAATCTTATAAGAATAAAGAGATAAATATTTACCATTAAATGCTATAATTTACAGGTGATTCTATCAAATGACAGAGAACGGAGATGAAGAAATGAAATCTTCAGTAAATCAGTTTTCCACTCAATTTGAATGGATATTGAATGTGATCAATGTGGGTGTCCATATCGTGAATAAGGATGGGGATACCGTATTCTACAATGAAATGATGGCACATATCGACGGGCTTGATCGTGAACAGGTGCTGGGGGAGAATATTTTTCAGCTTTATCCATCATTGACTGATGAATCCAGTACGCTGCATGTAGCATTGGAAAAAGGCATGGAAACGAATGAGTGTATTCAGACATATGTCAATTTAAAAGAGAAAAAAATAACTTCCATCAATAGTACGTATCCTTTATATGAGGATGGTGAAATTATAGGGGCAGTGGAAATCGCAAAGGATATTACGAAGGTCATGAATATGTACGACCAAATTGTCGATTTGCGTTCCCAGCTGGCCGAGACCCATAAGAAAAGTAAGTTCTCTGAAGGGACGGCGACCTATCATTTTAGTGATTTGATCGGTAGTAGCC
The DNA here is from genome assembly GCF_050274955.1 of Peribacillus sp. NPDC006672. NCBI lineage: Bacteria > Bacillati > Bacillota > Bacilli > Caryophanales > Bacillaceae > Peribacillus > Peribacillus sp. NPDC006672. Next base: position 68,775 of record NZ_JBNNOR010000004.1, on the reverse strand, counting down.
CTGCTTTTCAGCAAGCGATTTCATTGGCGAAAAAAGCGGCCCGTACCCATTCCCCAGTCATGATTTATGGACCTACCGGGACAGGGAAGGAACTGGTTGCACAAAGTATACATAATGTAAGTGCTCAGCGAAATCAACCGTTCATTGCGCAAAATTGTGCAGCTGTTCCAAAGGAATTGATGGAGGGTCTGCTGTTCGGCACGACGAAAGGGGCTTTTACCGGAGCGATGGATCGGATGGGCATTTTTGAACAGGCAAATGGCGGGACCCTTTTCCTTGATGAGCTGAATAGCCTCGACCTCGGTCTGCAGGCAAAATTGCTGCGGGTGCTTCAGGAAGGTGAGGTCCGCCGTGTTGGGGGTTCGAAGGAGCAAAAAATTAATGTGAAAATCATCGCTGCGATGAACATTTCTCCAGAAGAGGCGTTGGAGCGGGGAATCATTCGCTCGGATTTATTTTTTCGCCTGAATGTCGTGACGATCCAAATGCCTTCACTTCTGGAGCGTAAAACGGATATTCCGGAAATCGTCAATCACTTTATTCAAAAATTCAACAAATCATTTTTTACGGAAGTGCGCGGGATCAGTCATAAGGCGATGCAGCGGCTTTTTCAATATCCATGGCCCGGGAACATTCGTGAACTGGGACATGCCATCGAGTTAACCTTTAACGTCATGGACGCAGGGGAAGATATGATTGATGAACATCATCTTCCTGCTTATCTTTTCCCTTCTGGAAATTACGCTGCAGCAAATGCGCAGAACCATCCTTCCCCATTGAAAAATAAGATTGATTTACCTGTCGTTCTTGAAGAAATGGAAAGGGAAATGATTATCAATATGTTTGAGAAATATAACGGGAATATCAGTAAAACGGCTGAAGCCCTTAATATTAAAAGACAGGGACTGCAATATAAGTTAAATAAGTATGGCATTGAAAAAGTTTATTCGGCAGGATCGAAGGAATCGAAATAAATTCAGGTTTTTTGAAAACGCTGTCACTGCCTTAATGATGATGTACCTTGAAGGGGGCTCTTGTGTAAAGAGATCCTCTTTTTTGATTTTCTGCTAGGTGCAAAGAATCTGGCTGCAAAAAAATGGGCGTAATGAAAAATATCTTGCGATTTTAAGATAGGTTTGCCCCCTTTTGCTAATGTTTTCCTTGTTTTGAATGTTGGCATCATTCTTGCGAGTGTATATATATAAGTTTTTAGAATAAGGGGAGGGAATTTTAAATGAATTTGATGGGAATGGATGTAAAACATAAAGAATACCTTGGTGGACGCAGGCATTATAATGATATTGAATTGTGGAAGGACGTAACGGAAGAGCAGTGGAATGATTGGATCTGGCAATTGACCAATACGATTAAAACACTGGATGATTTGAAAAAGGTCGTCAACTTGACACCGGATGAAGAGGAAGGAGTCCGGATTTCGACTCAAACGATTCCATTGAACATTACGCCTTATTATGCATCTTTGATGAATCCTGATGATCCTCGCTGTCCGATTCGTTTACAGTCGGTACCGCTTTCGGCAGAAATGAACAAGACTAGATATGATTTGGAGGATCCGCTGCATGAGGATGAGGATTCCCCTGTTCCAGGATTGACACATCGTTATCCGGATCGCGTTCTATTCCTTGTGACGAACCAATGCTCCATGTACTGCCGGTATTGTACACGACGCCGTTTTTCAGGTCAGGTAGGCATGGGTGTTCCCAAGAAGCAGCTGGACGGGGCGATTGAATATATCCGGAACACCCCGGAAGTGAGGGACGTGCTGATCTCTGGAGGAGACGGCCTGTTGATCAATGATAAGATCCTTGAATATGTATTGAGTAACTTACGTGCCATCCCGCATGTGGAAATCATTCGGATCGGCACACGTGCACCGGTCGTTTTCCCGCAGAGGATTACAGAAAATTTATGTAATATTCTGAAAAAATACCATCCGATTTGGTTAAATACACATTTCAATCATTCACTTGAACTGACGGATGAAGCGAAAAAAGCATGTGACATGCTGTCGATGGCAGGGGTGCCGCTTGGTAATCAGGCTGTTATCCTGGCTGGTATCAACGATAGTGTCCATATTATGAAAAAGCTTATGCATGACTGTGTTAAAGCAAGGGTAAGGCCTTATTACATTTATCAGTGTGATCTATCTGAAGGGATCGGCCATTTCAGGGCGCCGGTTTCAAAGGGACTGGAAATCATTGAAGCGCTGCGCGGCCATACATCAGGATATGCAGTGCCAACCTTTGTGGTAGATGCTCCTGGCGGAGGCGGAAAGATTGCCTTGACTCCGAATTACCTGCTTTCTCAAAGTCCGGATAAAGTCGTTTTACGGAACTTTGAAGGAGTGATCACAAGTTATCCAGAGCCGAAGAATTATGTTGCCGGCAGTGCGGATGCTTACTTTGATGAAGTGTATGGTACTGAGGACAGGAAAGAAGCCGTCGGGATTTCCGCTCTCATGACGGACGAGAAATTCAACTTGGTGCCAGAGGGCCTTCGCCGTCTTGACAAGAGAAAAGCGTATGAAAGCACTGATGAACATGCATCATTGAAGGATCGCCGTGATAAACGGGATGAAATGAAGGAAAAATTAAGGAAAGCCCAAGAAAAAAAGAACGCCTTGGTCGGAAGCGGCTCGGTGAATTCTGAAGGCAAGGTGGAATGAATATGGATTGCCTGTGGTGTAATGCCCCTAACGTAGAAGAAAGCGAAAAGAAGGATTGTTACTGGATCATGCCTGATGGGAAACGCTCAATAAGGGTCCTTCAAGTTCCAGCGGTGAACTGTCCGGAATGTGGAATCTATGTGTCTGATTCGATGAATCAAAAGGTGGATGAAGCCTTATCGATATATGATGTGAGTGAATACCCTGATGAGTTTACGTATGATCAGCTTCTTCAGGCACCCGTTAAGAAATTATTCAATTGGAAATAGTAGAATGCCGGGAGAAGCGGATGATATGCATCTCTTCTCCCTAATTCTTTAAATAAGGGGGATACATAATGCCTGTTCAAAAACTGCCTTTTTTCACCCAGGTAGAGACTGGGGAGTGTTATACGATGGAGCTCTATCATGATCATGCCAATCAGCGCTTGCGCATGGATGATTATCGGGGAGATATCAAAAAAGCGATTGCTCGGGCGCTTGTCATCGCAAAGGAGCAGGGCTTTACTAAAGTGATACTTAAAGCCAGAAATGAAGATTTATCTGTGGCATTGGGTCAAGGATTCATGCTGGAAGGAATATTGAGCAGGTATTTCAAAGGGAATGATGCCTATTCCATGGCCTTCTATTTAACGGATGAAAGGCGAACAAGCGACTTTTGGGTCAAGGAAGATAAAATCATCCAAGATGTAAGTGGGATTTCCAGATTGGTGGAAATGCAGCAAATACCTGAGAATTATATCCTTAGGTTTGCTGCAGAAGAAGATGCACAAGAGCTGGCGAATTTATATGGTGAAATTTTTGAAACCTATCCTACACCGATGAATGATGAGCGATATATCAAGAAAGTGATGGAGGAAGGTACGATCTTCAGTGTTATCGAATATGAAGGATCCATCGTGAGTGCTGCATCCGCGGAAGTGAATGAGATGTATCATAATGCTGAATTAACAGACTGTGCAACAATCCCCCATCATCGAAAGCATGGTTTCATGAAGGTGCTCCTCTCTGAATTGGAACAAGAATTGATCAGGAAAAATATATATTGCTCATATTCATTGGCGCGATCATTGTCAATGGGCATGAATGCCGTCTTTCACCAGCTCGGGTATGAATATGGCGGCAGATTAACGAAGAATTGCAATATTTGGGATAAGTATGAGGACATGAATATTTGGGGTAAAGATTTATCCGTCAAGTAGGAGGATTGTTTCTATGGCTAAATACACATGGGTTGATAAAGAAACCTGTATCGCGTGCGGGGCATGCGGTTCGACAGGTCCTGAGGTTTATGACTATGACGAACAAGGGATCGCTTTCGTGATCTTGGACGATAATCAGGGGATTGCCGAAGTTCCGGAGATCCTGCATGATGACATGCAGGATGCTATGGAAGGCTGCCCTACAGAATCCATCCTGATTCAGGATGAACCTTTTAACTGGTAATCTTAGTTTTTGATAATTTTTTCAATCTAGGAACTTAATTGATTAATAGAAAAAATGTACAGTGGGTACAACGTTAAAAAGGAGAGATGACATGACACGCAATCATTTGATTAAGCCTACTCTAAATCATGACTATCCCACTATCTCTCATGGGAATGGAATTTATCTTTATGATATAGATGGAAATCAATATATAGACGGATCATCAGGTGCGGTTACAGCGAGTATTGGCCACGGTGTATTAGAGGTTGTCGAGGCAATGACGGAGCAGGCCCGCAAAGTTTCTTTTGCATATAGATCCCATTTTACGAGTGAAGCCGCTGAGGCATTAGCCAAAAAGCTAAGTGAGTCGGCTCCAGGGGATTTGAATTGGTCATTTTTCGTGAATAGTGGATCGGAAGCGACCGAAACGGCGATGAAGATAGCGATTCAGCATTGGCAAGAAAAAGGATATGAGCGAAAAAATCGCATTGTCTCCAGATGGATGAGTTATCACGGGATTACGATGGGCGCTTTATCGATGTCAGGTCATGTACCAAGGAGAAAACGTTTTGTTCCGCTATTGGAGGATTTCCCTAGCATTTCCGCTCCCTACTGTTATCGCTGTCCTTATAATAGTGAACCCACCAGCTGCAAGCTTCAGTGTGCAGATGAACTGGAGACAGCCATCCAAAGGGTCGGCTCCGAGAATATCGCCGCCTTCATCGCAGAACCCATCATCGGGGCATCCGCTGGGGCTGTAACACCGCCGGATGGCTACTATCAAAGGATTAAGGAGATCTGCGAAAGCTATGACATTCTCTTTATCGCCGATGAGGTAATGACGGGAATCGGCCGGACAGGAAAAATGTTCGCGATGGAACACTGGGGAGTCACCCCGGATATCATCGCATTGGGTAAAGGAATGAGCGCCGGCTATACTCCCATGGCCGCCACAATGATTAGTGACCGTGTCATGGAGCCCATATTAAAAGGCTCGAATTCAATCATGGGCGGCCACACATATAGTGCAAACCCTTTATCTGCCGCCGTTTCATTGGAAGTGCTTTCCTACCTTGAGGGAAATGACCTGGTTCAGGCGGCTGAGGAGAAAGGTCAATACCTGTTTAAGAAGCTGCAAGGTTTGGCTAAGAAATTCGATATCATTGGCGATGTACGAGGAAAAGGGCTTCTCCTTGGACTTGAGTTTGTCTCCAATCGGATTTCAAAAACGCCATTCGACATGCAAGTCGGCCTTACTACAAGGCTCGTCAATAAGGCTTTTGCGAAGGGATTGATGATCTATCCTGCTGCAGGTGCGATTGAAGGAATTGCCGGTGATGCGGTTATCCTATCTCCGCCATTAGTTATTACGAATGAAGAAATCGATCGCCTCGTCAAGATACTGGAAGCTTCCCTTGAAGAGTTGCAGCATGATTTGCACTCGGAGGGTTTGATTGAGGACATGCAGGCTATTTAGGAGGAACGGTATGAAGCAGGCCATTACGAAGAATAACAAAATAGTGACAATGGAAGAAGCACTGGAGCATATTTCCGATGGCTGCACACTCATGTATGGTGGATTTGGCGGAGTGGGGACTCCTCCCTCGCTCGTACAGGGTATCCTTGCCAAGGGAGTTAAGGAACTGACTTTGATTGGCAATGATACTGGATTCCCTGATATCGGCATTGGCCGGCTTGTGACTGCTGAAAGGGCCAAGAAGGTCATCGCATCCCATATCGGATCCAATCCTAATGCCGGCAGGCTCATGACTGAAGGAAAGCTGCAAGTGGAATTTTCACCGCAAGGGACATTAGCTGAACGGATCCGTGCCGGCGGTGTAGGCTTAGGCGGGGTTTTTGTCGATGTCGGGATTGGCACGATAGCCGAAGATGGCAAGGACAAGATTGTTATAGAAGGAAAAGAATATTTGGTGGAAACCGCTTTGACCTCTGAAGTCAGCATCGTCCATGCCAAAAAGGCAGATTCGCTTGGGAATTTAGTGTACGACAAGACTGCGTGTAACTTCAATCCGCTGGTAGCGATGGCTGGGGCCTTCACGATTGCGGAAGTGGAAGAAATCGTTCCTGTAGGCGAATTGGATCCTGAGTGCATTGCCACACCAGGCATTTATGTAGATATGGTGATTCCGACAAAAGGGGTGAATTGGAAATGGGCATGGCAGTAGATGTACGAAATCGCATCGCGAAACGCGCTGCCAAGGAAATCCATGACGGCTTGATCGTCAATTTAGGCATCGGCATCCCTACCTTGGTGGCCGACCATATACCTCAAGATATCCATGTGCTGTTCCATGCGGAAAATGGAGTTCTCGGTACAGGTCCAAGTCCGGATCAGGGGAAAGAAGATCCTGCTCTCTGTAACGCAGGAGGGTTTCCGATCACAACTGTAATGGGAGCTTCTTACTTTGACAGTGCAACGGCATTTGGGATGATCCGGAAAGGATATATCGACATTACCATCCTTGGTGCCTTGGAAGTCAGTGAAAAGGGGGACTTGGCGAATTGGATCGTCCCAGGTAAGCGGGTACCGGGGATGGGCGGGGCGATGGAGCTTGCCCAGAAAGCCAAAAAGGTGATCGTCTTGATGAATCACGTGAATAAGCAGGGTGAATCAAAGATATTGAAGGCATGTACGCTTCCATTGACGGCAAGGCAGAGTGTGGATTTGATTATTACGGATATGGCTGTCATGGAAGTTACGGAAGAGGGTTTGGTGCTGAAGGAAGTCATGGCGCCATATACTGTGGATGATGTGATAAGGAATACAGAGACGACGCTGAAAATCGGAGCTACTGTCAACAGCATTGAATAGGTAAGAGGAGGAAAAAAGCATGAATGAGGTTGTCATCGTTGCTGGGGCGCGAACTGCAGTTGGATCCTTTGGAAAATCACTCCGGAATGTTAATGCTACCGAATTGGGCCGTCAAGTATTGGAAGGTTTAATGGAGAATTCCGGGTTAGGTAAAGATATGGTCAATGAAGTGATTTTCGGACATGGCTATGTCCACGGAGGCGGACTAAACTCGGCCCGAATTTCGTCGCAAATGGCAAGTTTCCCGCACAGTGTTCCAGGACACGTTGTAATCAAAGCATGTGGATCAGGTTTAAAGGCCATTACCAACGCTGCTTTAACTATCGCCGCTGGTCAAGAAGACGTAATCATTGCCGGCGGAGTGGAGAGCATGAGCAATGTGCCTTATATCGTGAAAAATAGATGGGGCGGTAAATTTGGAAACGTAACGATGGAGGATGCTCTTCTGGCAGATGGATTAATATGTTCCTTGGGAAATGAGCATATGGGAATAACAGCCGAACGTCTGGCTGAAAAATACGGTATCCGTCGTGAAGAACAGGATCAATTTGCTTATCAAAGCCACAAGAAGGCTTGGAAAGCTATAGCAGAGGGTCGCTTTGATAGAGAAATTATTTCGCTTAAAATCAAGGATCGAAAAGGGATTCAAACCTTCAACCATGACGAAGGGGTACGCGAGGACATTCATCTGAGTCAACTAGCCAGTCTTCCAGCAGTATTCAAAAATGAAGGAACCATTACGGCAGGAAATGCTTGTCCCATGAATGATGGAGCTGCAGCTGTACTATTAATGTCCAAGCAGCAAGCAGAAGAAAAGGGATTCAAACCGCTCCTGAAAATCAAGGCTTTCGCCAGTGCGGGTGTTGAACCTGGAGTTATGGGGATTGGACCCGTACCAGCGACTCGAAAGGCATTGGCAAAAGCAGGTCTATCGTTAGAGGATATCGGACTGATTGAACTTAATGAAGCCTTTGCTGCCCAAGCACTTGCAGTGATCAAGGAGTTAGATTTGAATCCGGATATCGTCAATGTCAATGGAGGGGCCATTGCACTTGGTCACCCTGTAGGAGCAACAGGTGCAAAATTGACAGTCACACTGATGCATGAAATGTTGCGTTCACAAGTTAAGTACGGAATGGTAACGTTGTGTATGGCAGGTGGAATGGGACTTTCGGTAATCTATCAGAATATGTGTAAATAAGGAGGATAAAAGTGCCGGATATAAAAAAACGGATAAACCAATGGATCAATGATCATCGGGAAGAAGGAACAGACCTATTGCAAAAAATGGTACAAGCCCCGAGTACACAAGGAAATGAAGCTGGGGCGCAGGCCATCGTTGCCCAAAAGCTGAAGGAAATGGGTTTACAGATTGATAGTTGGGAACCTGACGGCGGCGAACTGAAGAAGCATTCTTATTTTCATTCTCCACGCAGTGAGTTTTCAAACAGCCCTAATGTGGTAGGAATCATGAAAGGAACTGGAGGCGGCCGATCCATCATTTTGAACGGGCACATCGATGTGGTTCCGGACGGTGATCGGAACCAGTGGGATGACGACCCATATAGTGGAGCCATTAAGAATGGAAGAATGTTTGGGCGCGGCGTAACCGATATGAAAGGGGGCAATGTATCCCTGATCCTTGCCATGCAGGCATTGAAGGAAAACGGCATCCAATTAAAAGGAGATGTCATTTTTCAAAGTGTGATTGAAGAAGAAAGCGGCGGGGCCGGAACATTAGCGGCGGTTCTGAGGGGATATAAAGCCGATGCTGCCCTTATTCCTGAACCGACGAATATGAGGATTTTTCCGAAACAGCAGGGTTCGATGTGGTTCCGGGTCCATGTTAAAGGGCGGTCAGCCCATGGCGGAACAAGGTATGAAGGCGTTAGTGCCATTGAAAAAAGCATGATCGTCATCAATCATATTCGTGCCTTGGAAGAAAAGCGAAATGCACGTATCAGTGATCCGCTTTATCAAAACACGCCTATTCCGATTCCAATCAATCTAGGTGTCATTGAAGGTGGTAATTGGCCATCATCCGTTCCCGACCTTGTGAAAATCGAAGGGAGGATGGGCGTTGCGCCGGAGGAAACGATGGAGCAAGCGAAGGAAGAAATGGCCGACTGGTTATTGCAGCTGAAAGAAGTGGACGAATGGTTCAAGGAAAATCCGCCCGTATTGGAATGGTTCGGGGCACGCTGGGTTCCAGGGGCAATTGATGTGGAACATGAACTGATGAATGCGCTTGTCCATCAATTTCGTCGGGTTGCAGGACAGGACCCGGTCATCGAGGCCTCTCCGTGGGGAACGGATGGGGGATTGCTGACACATGTCGGTGAAACGCCTGCAATCGTGTTCGGGCCTGGAGTAACCGAGGTTGCCCACTATCCAAATGAATACATCCTACTCGACAATGTGTTCTCGGCAGCGGAGATCATCGCCCTTACTTTAATTCAATGGTGTGGAATGGAAATTGAGCAGGATGAGGTTATTCCGGCTGGAAATAGGCTGACGATACCAGGCAATGGCAATTAAACCGGATACTAGCCTAGCCGTAAAGCCTTAAATATCATGATATCCCTAGTTCGAATATAGTCTTCCGCAAAGCGATTGTGGGAGACTATATAAATCTTTTAACTTTAATAGAAAATGAGGTAGGAACCATATGGACATGAATCTCATTGATAATCAAGAACCGACAGTTAAAAGGAAACTGAAAGCAAGGCATATGACCATGATTGCCATAGGCGGTTCAATCGGAACCGGATTATTCCTGGCAAGCGGGGCAACCATCCAAAGCGCAGGGCCCGGTGGTGCCCTCGCTGCATATGCATGCATTGGGATCATGGTTTATTTCCTTATGACAAGCTTAGGTGAAATGGCGACATATATGCCTGTATCGGGTTCATTTTCCACCTACGCCACACGCTTTGTAGATCCCGCATTCGGCTTTGCACTTGGCTGGAATTATTGGTTTAACTGGGCAGTCACCCTTGCCGTGGAAATAGCTGCAGCAGCCATCATCATGAAATTCTGGCTCCCTGATGTACCCAGCCTTATATGGAGTGCATTATTTCTAGGAATCGTCTTCACCCTCAACGCCCTATCCATTAGAAGCTATGGTGAATCTGAATATTGGTTTGCTTTAATAAAAGTCATCGCCATCATTTTCTTTATCATTATTGGATTATTGACCATCTTAGGGGTTTTTGGCGGAAAGGTGATCGGGTTCGAAAACTTCACCATGGGTGAGGCACCATTCAAGGGAGGGTTTTTATCGATCATCAGCATCTTTCTAATAGCCGGCTTTTCCTTTCAAGGCACGGAACTTGTTGGTATTGCTGCCGGTGAAAGTGAGAATCCCGAAAAAAATGTCCCGAATGCGATCCGCCAAGTATTTTGGCGCATCCTATTGTTTTACATCGGGGCCATCCTGATACTCGGCCTGTTAATTCCTTATACAAGCCCAAGTTTGCTGAACGGGGATGTGGAAAATATTTCTGTAAGCCCTTTCACGCTTGTTTTTGAACGCGCAGGATTTGCATTCGCGGCATCCGTCATGAATGCTGTCGTGTTGACTTCCTTACTATCCGCAGGGAACTCGGGGCTTTATGCTTCAACGCGGATGTTATGGTCGATGGCGAAAGATAACCAAGCTCCCAAATTCCTTGCTAAAGTCAACCGCAGGGGAATCCCGATGAATGCTTTGATTCTTACGGCATTAATTGGCGGGCTCGCCTTCTTGACCTCCGTTTTTGGGGATCATGTATTTACATGGCTATTAAACGCATCGGGGCTAACCGGCTTTATCGCCTGGATTGGAATAGCCATAAGCCATTATCGCTTTAGACGCGCCTACGTCGCACAGGGCGGTAACATAAACGAATTGAAATATAAAGCAAAATGGTTTCCATTCGGTCCGATTCTTTCATTCGTCCTTTGCATGGGTGTCATTGCAGGACAGAACTATGAAGCATTCCTAAGCGGCAGCATCGACTGGTATGGCGTCGCTGTCTCCTATATCGGACTGCCGCTATTCCTGGCGATTTGGCTAGGATATAAAATTTATCATAAGACCAAAATAATTTCATTGAAAGATTGTCAATTTGATAAATCAGATGTGGCTTGATATGAATGGACAAAAAACCTGAGATCCCTTGGTGGACTCAGGTTTTTTTATGAATCCAATAGTAGATGAAAATGCCGATATATCGTTGAAAGTAAGAATATATCGACGGACCCCGCAGTTATATCTCCGAAAATAAGAATATATCGACGAATCCGCAGTATATCTCCAAAAGACAGGAAATATCGACGAAACCCGCAAGTATATCTCCGAAAGTAAGATATATCGACGAAACCCGCAAGTATATCTCCGAAAATAAGAATATATCGACGAAAACTGCAAGTATATCACCGAAAGTAAAAATATATCGACGAAAATGCAGTTATATCTCCGAAAGTAAAAATATATCGACGAAACCCGCAAGTATATCTCCGAAAGAAAAAATATATCGACGGACCCCGCAGTTATATCTCCGAAAATAAGAATATATCGACGAATCCGCAGTATATCTCCGAAAATAAGAATATATCGACGAAACCCGCAGTATATCTCCGAAAGAAAGAATATATCGACGAAAACTGCAATTATATCTCCGAAAATAAGAATATATCGACGAAAACTGCAATTATATCTCCGAAAGAACAAATATATCGACGGACCCCGCAGTTATATCTCCGAAAATAAGAATATATCGACGAATCCGCAGTATATCTCCAAAAGACAGGAAATATCGACGAAACCCGCAAGTATATCTCCGGAAATAGTAATATATCGACGAAAACGGCAATTATCTATTAAAATTCGCAGTATGGTATTTTTTGCAATAAATCATTTTTTATAGCTGAATAATTGGGGAGGATGCGCAATACATTAGTCTATGCACGATATTACTTAGGACGAAAGGAAAATGATGATGCAAACCTCTGGACTCATTTCGAAAGAGGCGTTTCGCGGTTCTGGAATTGGAGTCATTTTCATGGCGTTCTTCGGTACGCTGTGGGCGGGTATCGGTGTAATGGGATTGCAAGGCTGGGGTTCTCCATACGTGGAACTTGCTGCCGTTATCACAGGAATCGTAATGGTTATTGGAGGCATTTCATTAATACATGCATCACAAAAAATGCCTGATCAAGTTTCAGAAAAAGGAACTAGGCATTTGAAGCGTATCGGATTCTGGTTTAACATCGTCTTCATTGCCGAAGGGGTGCTGATTGGGGCTGCCATTGCAATTTGTAACGCAATCAATCAAACCGATCTTATACCGGGAGTCATCGCTATTATAGTGGGTATCCATTTTTTACCTTTGGCATCGCTTTTTCAAATCAAACTATACTATGTAACAGGATCACTTCTCTGTTTATTGGCGCTTATCACATTGCTAGTGATTCCAAGGACTGTCATGTTTGGGGAGCAACACATCATTGCACAATTATCCTTGCTGGGCTTTGGCTGTGCGCTAATTCTGTGGGCCACTGGAATTACGCTATGGCTTTACGTAAAGAATGGTAGGGGATTGTTTGTAAACCAAACACACAATGAAGATCATCAAGGCTAAAGCACATGTGGACAACATACAAAAACCCGTTATCGCTAACGGGTTTTTGAGGTTTTCATTAATTTTTCATCCAGGTTAATAGCCTTACGATTTGAAATGGTTCATTCCAAACGAGAATAAAACTTAAAAGAAAGAATGCAGCCACAGCCAAAAATTTCGACTTTCCTTTTTCACTTTTAAACATCGCCCCGAAACTAAAGAACATGCCAATAAGTAACGCACCGAATCCTAAGACCATAAGAAGCTCAAAGGCTTTAGGAAAAACAAAAGAACAGCCAAGTGATACGGTACCAATCACTGCAAATACGATGGACCAATAGCTTAATCTTTTCATAGCGACTCCTTTTTTACTAATTATACCAATTTAATGTCTGCTGGAGATAGTATTTCATATCATTCATTTACCCTTTTCTGCCTGTTTTCGAAAAAAATCCAAGCATTCGATGTTGTCACTCATGGAAATATATTGTAATATATATAACAATATAAAAACCATTAACATGTAGAAGCCATGATAAGGACATGAATCATTTTTACGGTCAACAGAGAGGGAAGGGCAGCTGCAAACTTCCTGGCTTAGGAAACTGATTTACCGCCTTTGAGCCATATCGGTGAACATAGAGTAACTGATATCGTCTAAGCTGCGTTACAAGCTCCAGAGCCATGAGTTTTTTCTTGCTTATGGGAAATTGGGTGGAATCACGGGTATAACGCACTCGTCCCTTATTTAGGGATGGGTGCGTTTTTTATTTTTATAATTATTGCCATGATAAGGACATGAATCATTTTTACGGTCTATAGAGAGGGGAGGGCAGCTGCAAACTTCCTGGCTTAGGAAACTGATTTACCGCCTTTGAGCCATATCGGTGAATGTAGAGTAACTGATATCGTCTAAGCTGCGTTACAAGCTCCAGAGCCATGGGTGTTTTCTTGCTTATGGGAAATTGGGTGGAACCACGGGTAAACGCACTCGTCCCTTATATAGGGATGGATGCGTTTTTTTATATAAAAATATTGCCATGATAAGGACATGAATCATTTTACGGTCTACAGAGAGGGAAGGGCAGCTGCGAACTTCCTGGCTTAGGAAACTGATTTACCGCCTTTGAGCTATATCGGTGAACGTAAAGTACCTGATATCGTCTAAGCCGCGTTACAAGCTCCAGAGCCATGAGTGTTTCTTGCTTATGGGAAATTGGGTGGAACCACGGGTAAACGCACTCGTCCCTTGCATGGGATGAGTGCGTTTTTTTATTACCAAAAAAGGGGTGTTTAAGTGATGGGTGAAAAAATGATTAAAGTTCAATTCCCGGATGGGCAGCAAAAGGAATATCCGCAAGGCATCACAGTGGAAAGAGTGGCAGGGTCCATCAGCTCAAGTTTAAGGAAAAAGGCGGTTGTAGGAAAACTGGATGAAAAGCTGGTTGACCTAAGTTTCAAGTTGGATAAAGATGCCGAATTGTCGATCCTGACTCTGGATTCGGATGAAGGATTACAAGTTTTACGTCATACATCGGCGCATGTTTTGGCACAAGCCGTCAAGAGATTATACGGAAATGTGGAATTAGGGATGGGGCCAGTCTTGGAAGATGGTTTTTACTATGATTTTAAGTTAGAACATCCTTTGAGCTCAGTAGATCTGCAAGCTATTGAAAAAGAGATGGAACATATCATAAGTGAAAACCTGGAAATTAAAAGAATCGAAGTGTCTTATGAAGAAGCTGTGAAGTTATTTGAGGATAGAGGAGAGTCATTCAAGCTGGACATAGCAAAGAACATCCCTAAGGGTGAAAAACTAGCGCTCTATCAGCAGGGGGAATTCATCGATCTGTGCAGAGGGCCGCATCTTCCATCCACGTCATATGTAAAATCGTTCAAATTAACTCGTGTATCAGGTGCCTATTGGCGGGGAGACAGTCAAAATGAAGTTCTTCAACGGGTGTATGGCGTGGCTTTCAGAAAGAAAAAGGATTTACAGAATCATTTGAAATTCATAGAAGAAGCAGCCAAACGCGATCATCGTAAATTAGGGAAGCAATTGGAGTTATTCATGTTTTCGGAGGAAGCCCCTGGAATGCCGTTTTATTTACCGAAAGGACAAATTATTAGAAATGAATTGGAGAAGTTCTCACGGGAGCTTCAGACTGACGCTGACTACGACGAAGTTCGGACTCCTTTCATGATGAACCAGCGGTTATGGGAACAATCGGGTCACTGGGATCATTACCATGAAAATATGTATTTCACAGATGTGGATCATATAAAATTCGCGATGAAGCCAATGAACTGTCCGGGTCATATGCTCATATTCAAAAACAATCTTTATTCTTACAGGGATTTACCCATCCGGATGGCGGAGTTCGGTCAAGTCCACCGGCACGAGTATAGCGGTGCATTAAACGGGATGCTTCGGGTCCGGACATTTTGTCAGGATGATGCCCATATTTTTGTTCGGCAGGATCAAATCGAAAGTGAGATAAAACAAGTGTTTCATCTGATTGACGAGGTGTATCGTACTTTTGGATTCGAGTATTCAGTGGAGCTGTCGACTCGTCCAGAGGATTCATTGGGCGATGATTCCCTTTGGGAGGATTCTGAATCAGCCTTGAAAAATGTTCTGGAAAACATCGGGATACATTATCAATTAAATGAGGGGGACGGGGCATTTTATGGACCGAAAATTGATTTTCATATTAAAGATGCACTAAAACGAAGCCATCAATGTGCTACGATTCAACTTGATTTTCAAATGCCCGATAAATTTGATTTGACTTACATCGATGAAAATAATGAAAAGGTCCGTCCGGTCGTCATTCATCGTGCGATCTTTGGATCAATCGACCGTTTTTTTGGAATCCTGATTGAACATTTTGCTGGTGCTTTTCCAGTATGGCTTGCCCCGGTGCAAGTACAGATCATCCCTGTCTCACATGTTCATTTGAATTATTGTTTAAAGGTTCAAAAAGAACTGAAGGGTCACGGCATAAGGGTGAAAATTGATGAACGGAATGAAAAGCTGGGATATAAAGTTAGGGAAGCACAAATGGGGAAAATCCCATATATGCTCGTTCTTGGAGATAAAGAAGAGAAAGAAAATGAAGTGAATGTCCGGAATTACGGGGAACAAGAATTTGAAAGTGTCGCAATTGAAGGGTTCATCAAGAAAGTGGTCCAACAAATAAAAGGCCGAAGCATCTAACAAGGAAGAGTGTTGAAAATTTTTGCTGAATTCACGAATGCTTTTATAGGACAGCAATTTTAGCTGTCCTTTTTTCTATCTGACTAACAAGCCAATACCTATTAATCACGAGTAAATGCACCGAATTCACGAGTAAATCCCTGAAATTCACGAGTAAATGCTAATTTCCATACAGGATTAAGTTTAGCCATGCCTCTGTTTGGTCTTTCTTTCTATTGCAATTATTAGATCTTATGTAAATAAAACCTTGGCCGCTTGGATGGCGAAGTAAATGCCTATCCCTATAAGGGATATTCCTGATATGATCGAAATGCCCATTAGAATGGGTTTGGATAAAAAACGTCTGAAGGTGCTGGCGATGATGGCCATTGTGAAATCCCAGGCTAAGAGGCCGACAAGAATCCCTGAACTGTATAATAGTAGATGATTCATATCATATTTTGAAGCGGAGTTTGCGAGAATTGATCCATAAATCCCCAGCCAAAACAAAATGGATAAAGGATTCGAAAGGGACATGATGAATCCTGATAGGAATGAAGAAAAGAGGGAATCTTTCGCTTTCCGTACATTCACTTCAATCTTACCCGCACTAAGAAGAGTTTCGATTCCGGTATAGGTCAGGACAAAAAAGCCAAAAAGCCACAAAAATGTTTTCATGAAGGAGTTATCTAAAAAGTGGACGACACCGAAAAAAACGAGGGCTATGAAGACAACATCCGCTAAAATGGCACCCCAGCCGAAAATCCAGGCATGCCAAAAACCTTTCTTGATTCCCTTGTCCAATTGGGCAGCGTTAATTGGACCGATAGGAGCTGCCAGTGATAAGCCTAATAATACATAGCTGAAAAAAACACCCAAATCATCACCCCATCGTTTGATACAACTGCTTATTTGAATGTATTCAAACAATTGGACTTGTACCACCTTTTTATCTAAGTCAGTCCTGATGCTTTGGATATTAAGAATAAACAAATAGAAGTAGTTCAATCTTTGGGAAAGTGGAAAAGAATATATTTGTTGCTCAATGGGACTGGGAGAAGGCCATAGCAAAAGAACAGCGTAACTTAAATACATTAAAATCCGAGTGAATGCTGAAAACCCATTCTTTTAAAGAATGGGCTATTTGTTATAAAGAATTTTAAAGTCGAGGCAAACTAGGAACAAATGGGATAATTTTGGGTTGCGCGCTACTGAATAAATCTTTCTGTCCAATAACATAATAATTAAAGACATCTTAATAATGGTCAAAGATAGGTTACCTTTTATTGCTTTTATAATGGATGAGGAGTGTAAGTATGGAAGGTCATGAGAAGCAAAATAATAATGTAAGCGTGTGGTGTCTGATCAGTATGGCATCGATTCCATTGGTAATGACCCTTGGAAATTCAATGCTTATCCCGGTTTTGCCCATTTTTGAGGAAAAGGTGGGAATATCATCATTTCAATCGAGCATGGTGATAACAAGCTATTCCGTTGCATCCATTTTTTTAATTCCTATAGCTGGTTATTTATCAGATCGATTTGGACGGAAAATGGTGATTATGCCAAGCCTTGTCCTTGCCCTTATTGGCGGCTTGGTTGCAGGTTATGCATCATGGAAAATGGATAATCCTTATACATGGATCATCATTGGGAGAGTATTGCAAGGGATTGGGGCATCTGGAGCCTCGCCCATCATTTTGCCTCTAGTGGGTGACCTTTACAAGGATGATGATGAAAAAACCAGTTCTTGTTTGGGTATCATCGAAACATCGAATACATTTGGGAAAGTGCTGAGTCCAATATTGGGTTCCCTTTTTGCTGCATTTATCTGGTTTTTACCATTCTTCTCGATTTCATTCTTCAGTTTAATATCTATTGTCTTGGTCTTTTTCTTTATAAAGGTACCAAAAGAGAAGGATGAACCGAAGAAATTAAAAGAATTCTGGCATGATACGAAAAAAATATTCAAACAGGAAGGAAAATGGTTATATACAATTTTCCTGATTGGTGTATTTGTCATGTTGGTTCTTTTCGGTGTTCTTTTCTTTTTGTCAGACAATCTTGAAAAAATCCATGATTTGCATGGAGTCAAAAAAGGTTTAGTGATAGCGATCCCGCTGTTTTTCCTTTGTGTATCTTCTTATGTTGCAGGGAAAAAAATCAAGGGAGAAATACCAATCATGAAAAAGATCATCATGATCAGTTTAGCCGTCCTTTCAATCAGCCTTGTATTTGTCGGTTTTACAAAAGAAAAGGTTTTCCTTTTATTACTCGTAACGAGCTTGGTGGGGATAGCAATTGGTGCGTTATTGCCGACACTCGACGCAATCATCACTCAAAATATAAAAAAGGAACAGCGGGGGACGATAACTTCTTTTTACATGTCATCAAGGTTCATCGGAGTTGCGGCAGGTCCGCCGGTCATGTCCCTTGTCATGAAAAATCATCTCAATATTAGTTACATCATTTCAGGAATCATTGGTATATGCATTGTATTTATTGTTTTGAAATTCATTAGTACAGACAAGAAAGAAGCTACCAGCTAAAAGACTTAGAAAAAACATACAAAGAAATTCTCCGGAAAAAGTCTGGTTTTCCACGGCTTTTTTTGTGTGGATTCGCGGCATGACTGGATCGTGGGGAAAGGGGCGATGATCGCAAATGCTTTGTTCATGATCCTCGGTTTTTAGAAATCCCAATCACCCAATGACTTTTAGGCGGATTTGGTCGAAAGTGTTTTACGGGAATAGAGATTCTTTAATTTCCTTTTTTTAACCGGATTCATCATGTCAGTGACCAGTCCATTATCCATTTTATTTTGGTTGGGGATATATGGATCTGTTTTATCATGGGACATCCCAGCTTCTCTTCCTCGGTCTTTCCTGCTGGTCTTTTTTTGTAGCGGCATTAACGAATGGATTTCGCAGGTTCATAAATGAAAAAGCTTAATGGCTAATTTTCCGGCATTATCAACACTATGAATGATGGAAGGGGGTAATGTTATGACAAAAGCCAATTGCAGTTCAGCGAAAGGGAAGTCAATTCAAGATTCCAAATCATCAGGTGAGCAACAAGGAGATATGAAATGGTGGCAGCTATCTTTAGTCGGTGTAGGCTGTACGATCGGGACAGGATATTTTCTTGGATCCACCATAGGGATTAAAACGACAGGGCCATCTATTGTATTTTCATTTGTTTTGGCTGCATTAGGTACATACATCGTTTATAATTTGCTTGCTAAGATGACGGCTGCCGATCCTCAAGAGGGTTCTTTTTGTTATTATGCCAATAAAGCATTTGGACGATGGGCTGGCTTTAGCTGTGGCTGGAATTATTGGTCCTCCAATATATTGATCATGGGAAGTCAGCTTACTGCACTTTCGCTGTTATCTCAATTTTGGTTCCCGAAAGTCCCGTTGTGGCTATTTTCGGCTGGATTTGCCATTGTTTCAATCTTTGTGGTATTGCTTGGAACAAAAGGGTTCGACAGAGTTGAAAACATCCTTGCGGTAATTAAGACAGCTGCAATCGTAATGTTTATCATTATAGCAATATGTGCCGTTTTCGGCTGGTTTGGTCTTGATGGAGGGAAACCGCCATCGTTTCCGAATACGTACAATGAATTATTTCCAAAAGGGCTAAAAGGGTTTTGGACATCTCTTATCTATGCTTTTTATGCATTTGGCGGCATTGAAGTCATTGGACTGATGGCAATGCGGCTGAAAAAGAAAGAGGATGCGCCAAAGGCAGGGACGATCATGCTCATGGTTCTTACAATCATATATGTGGTTTCATTGGGATTAGCTGTAACCATGATTTCATTAGGAGCATTCAGTGAAAAAGAAAGCCCATTCGTTTCGGCATTGGACAGTTATCACCTGGCGTTTTTCCCGCACGTTTTTAATGGTGCAATCATCATTGCCGGTTTCTCGACGATGACCGCTTCACTATTTGGTGTAACCAATCTATTGGTAACCCTCTCCGATGATGGAAATGCACCCGCATTATTCATGCAAAAGATCAAGAAATTCAAGGACCTTCCACTGCCCTCACTCGGTCTAGGGGCCTTGGGACTTTTAGGATCAATCATTACTGCCTTGCTCCTGCCAGGCAAGATTTATGAATACATTACAACATCAGCTGGGATATTGCTTTTGTATAACTGGGCATTCATCATTCTTTCTTCATTCAAAATATTGGAAAATAAGATGTGGAGTAAGATTACCGCCTTTTTCGGACTTCTGCTAATTTTTGCCGCGGTCAGTGGCACTCTGCTTGAAAAAGAGATCCGTCCCGGGTTTTTCATAAGCCTTTTATTCATCGTGATCATCGGGCTTGCTGCCATTTTCATGAAATTCAAGGTTTGGAATAAGAACAAGGCTATGGCCGCAAGAGCGAGTAAATCAGAACTTGATTGAAAAAAAGGAACTTGACTATATGAAGTCTAGTTCCTTTTTTTGCTGACGCTAAATCTCAATGATTAATGGAAGGATCATTGGTTTTTTCTTGGTTTGGTTATAGAGATATTGCCCTATTTCCTTCTTTATGGTTTGTTTAATGATATTCCATCGATATATTTTTTCACTTTGTAAGTCGTTGACCGTTTTCGTGACAAGACGATTTACATGTCTAAGGAGCTCTTCGGAATTTTGAACATATACAAATCCACGGGAAATGGTATCGGGACCTGATACTATTTTTCTTTCCATCTTGCTTAGTGTTATGACAATTACGAGCATCCCATCTTCGGAAAGCTGCTTACGGTCGCGGAGTACGACTTCTCCAACATCACCAACGCCCATACCGTCAACAAAGGTATTGCCGGCAGCAACCTTTCTCGTTTGACGGGCGACCGAGTTTTCAATATCCACGACATCGCCATTATTGATAATGAAAGTATTGTCCTTTTCCACCCCTACAGACTCAGCAAGTAGTCGATGTTGGTGCAACATCCTATACTCACCGTGAATGGGTATGAAATACTTAGGTTTCATCAGGGTAAGCATGAGCTTTAACTCTTCCTGATAGGCATGTCCAGAAACATGCATGCCAGTTACAGTCCCAGAACCGTAAATGACTTTAGCCCCCAATTGAAACAGGTTGTCGATGATACGGGAAACATCCCGTTCATTTCCGGGTATTGGAGTGGAGGCAAGAATCACTGTATCATCAGGTAATATACTCATATCCCGATAATTCGAACTGGAAAGGCGAGACAGGGCAGCAAACGGCTCTCCTTGACTTCCCGTACATAAAACGGCTACTCTTTCAGGAGCATAATTATCGACTTCATGTGCTTGAATCAGCATCCCATCAGGAACCTCAAGGTAGCCGCGCTCGATGGCAACGGATACGACATTCACCATGCTTCGTCCCAGTAAGGCGAGTTTTCGGTTTGTCTTCTGGGCAGCGTTCACCACTTGTTGAACGCGATTGACGTTTGAAGCGAAAGTTGAAAGAATGACTTTCTGTTTAGCCTGCATAAACGCCTCTTCAATATGACTGCCAACCAGATGCTCCGAGGGACTGGATCCGGGACGTTCAGCATTAGTGCTCTCAGATAATAAAACCAAGACACCTTCACTCCCGATTTTGGCCATTTTATGAATGTCGGGATACTGATCATTCATGGGAGTTAAGTCAAATTTAAAGTCCCCTGTATGTACGACCGTGCCTTCCGGTGTATGCATGGTGACTCCAAGACAATCGGGGATACTGTGATTCGTTTTGAAAAAATCCAGACTCATCTCCCCAAATTCCAACGTTGAATCCGAGTCGATCTGGATTAATTCAGTATCAGCCAAAAGGTTATGTTCTTTTAATTTCAATTCAATCAACCCAAGTGTTAAACGTGTGGCATAAATGGGTATATTCAATTTTTTTAAGAAATAGGGGATACCGCCTATATGATCTTCATGCCCATGAGTCACGATTAAAGCCCGGATCTTCTCCTTATTTTCCTGTAGAAAGGAAATATCAGGAATGATCAAGTCGACTCCTAATAAACTTTCATCAGGAAACTTTGCACCGCAGTCGATAATGACCATATCGTTTGAATATTGGACCACATACATGTTTTTACCGATTTCATTCACTCCGCCTAAAGCCAGAATGGACAAAGCATTTTCATTCACACTCAAATAGCTAGACCTCCCTTTAGTATAATAAGGATAGTCTTTCCTTAGGCCTCTCTTATAAAACCAACTCTTTTAATAAAATTTAAAGTCTCCTGTATGGACGACCGTGCCTTCCGGTGTATGCATGGTGACTCCAAGACAATCGGGGATACTGTGATTCGTTTTGAAAAAATCCAGACTCATCTCCCCAAATTCCAACGTTGAATCCGAGTCGATCTGGATTAATTCAGTATCAGCCAAAAGGTTATGTTCTTTTAACTTCAATTCAATCAACCCAAGTGTTAAACGTGTGGCATAAATGGGTATATTTAATTTTTTTAAGAAATAGGGGATACCGCCTATATGATCTTCATGCCCATGAGTCACGATTAATGCCCGGATCTTCTCCTTATTTTCCTGTAGAAAGGAAATATCAGGAATGATCAAGTCGACGCCTAATAAACTTTCATCAGGAAACTTTGCACCGCAGTCGATAATGACCATATCGTTTGAATATTGGACCACATACATTTTTTACCGATTTCATTCACTCCGCCTAGAGCCAGAATGGACAAAGCATTTTCATTCACACTCAGACATGCAAATTGATGCTCTCGAAAAATATGGAGTGGATGAAATCTTTCAGGAGAAAATAACTGAAACAAGGAAAGATCGTCCTCGATTAGAGGATATGATTAACTATCTCCGTCAGGGTGATGTGGTGGTGGTTTATAAATTAGATCGCATTAGTCGGAGTACAAAACATCTAATTGAACTTACAGAGCAATTTGAAAAAATAGGAGTGGACTTTATATCCATCCAAGATAATATAGATACTTCAACAGCCATGGGCCGTTTCTTCTTTAGAATGATGGCTAGTATGGCAGAACTTGAAAGAGATATCATATCAGAAAGAACACAGGCAGGATTAAAAGCAGCCAGAGCCAGAGGAAAACTTGGTGGCCGACCAAAAGCTGATCAGGCAAAACTTGAATATGCTTATCACTTATACAAGCAAAAGAAATTGACGGTAAAAGAGATATGCGACAAAGCAGATGTCTCTCGGACTTCCTTATATAGATTTATAAATCGAACAAAAACAAATCACAAATTTAAGGTAATAGTCTATTCAGATTTTATTAAAACAAATAAGAAGAAAAAAATATACAAACTTTTGCTTCACCACAGAGAATGAAAAACTGTTAATATGGGTTTTATATTTGCTAACAAGTTCAAAGTCAGTTTCGTAACGAGCATTGTGAATGTTATCATTCATGATGCTATTTTTGTTTGTGGAATTCTATTGAAAACAGACTAAGCCAGGTTGAAAATCAATTAGATTCGATGAAAAACGGGAAGTAATGAGAAGTAACGCTGTTTTTTACCAAAAAACAGCGTTTTTATAGAATGGAAATTTACATATTGCGACGAAAACCGCAATATATCTTCGAAAGTAAGAATATATCGACGAAAACTGCAATTATATCTCCGAAAGTAAGAATATATCGACGAAAACTGCAATTATATCCCATCATAATGACAATCTTCTTTCCTAAAATATCGGCTGCAGTGAAGAGGATTCACGGTAATGAAAAATTTGGGATAGGACCAGTCATTGAAGACGGATTTTACTATGATTTTACATATCCTTCTACAATACACACAAAAAAGCAGCGTGAATACCTGCTTTTTTGTGTGTAATTTGAACCCTTTAATTGTTTCCGCTTGTTTCGGATCATCAAAAATCTTGTTTCTCCAAGAATTTGCTTTTTGTTCCCCAAATAAATACTCCGGCTATAGAAGCGGCGACTGCTAAGAGCGGTGCGTAGGTGATAAGAAAGTGATGCATGTTTTTTTCCTCCTATCGTTCTCCCTGAACGTATTTTTTGTTGAAAAGAAATAGTTTGAGCACTAGGTACAAAGATGGCACAAGAATCAGTAAGCCCAGTATAAATACGACGACAAGGGCGATGGCCATCGTTTGGTTGGTAAATCCATCATATATGGTTAAATACGGATAAAGCAGGTACGGATAGTGTGAGGATCCATAAGCGAAGAAGGCGAATCCATACTGAAGTACAACACTTATGAAAGCCATTCCGTAACGTTTCTTTTTATAAAAAAAGTAGACTGCGGTTATGAAAAATACAATTGATATAAGGAACATCCAGGCCTGGTCCATCATCGCTTCAAAATGAACACCATTATGAAGCTTCAGACTGTAAAATGTGGTGATGGCCGCCAAAATCGAAGGGAAGCTCCAAGCCAATGTGTATTTTCTAAGCAAGGCATGTGCTTGAAAGTCTTGCGCTTTGTAGGCGTACCAAGTCAGAAAGCTTGCTGAAATAAACAAAACACTGACGATGGACAGTAAGACAACGCTCCAGGAGTACGGACTTTTCAGCAGTTCTCCGAGCAAAAGCTGTACTTCATTGTTTTTGACAGAAATGAATCCTCCTTCGGAAATCGTTAGCACCGTTGTTAAAGATGCAGGGATTAGAATTCCTGTCATTCCATATAAAAAGGTTAAAATACGGTTATTTTTCATTCCATAAGTCCCAAAGGCATAATAGGCACCGCGGATTGCTAGCAAGATAATGGAGATACTTGCGGGAATTAACAGGGCCGATCCAAAATAATACGCGGTTTTCGGAAAGAATCCGATTATCCCGACAAAGAAGAATACCAGGAACACATTGGTCACTTCCCATACAGGAGATAAATATCGCTGGATGATGGTATGAATCAAATGCTTTCTTCCAGAGAAGTCACTGTAAGCACTGAAGAATCCAGCTCCAAAGTCAATGGAAGCAACAATGAGGTAGCCAAATAAAAAGATCCATAAGACGGTGATGCCAAGCAATTCTAATGACATTGCAAATCCTCCTTTCTCCTATAACCCAAGCTCTTTCAGTTCAGTTTCTGCTGTGTTTTGTTTGAACATTTTACGTAAGACGATTATGCTACCAATGCCTAGGGCCAGATACAAGACCGCAAAGACCACAAGTAAGACATCCACGTGAGGTGAAGCGGTTGCTCCATCAATGGTTTTCATATATCCTCTTAAAATCCAAGGCTGGCGTCCTACTTCAGCAAAAATCCAACCTAGTTCAATGGCTAGAACGGCTGCGATACCAGATAAAGAGGTAGTAATCATTAGCCACTTTTTGTAGATCCATTGTTGTTTCCATTTAACAAGTACCAAATATAGTGTGGATAAAAAGGTAAGGCCCATGCCGATTGTTACCATTAAATCAAATAGGTAATGGATATAAAGCGGCGGTTGTTCATCCACTGGAAACTCATTTAGCCCGATGACTTCCGTGCTGGGTAGGTTATTGGACAAAATACTTAATCCATAAGGAATGGAAATCGCGTTTTTCACTTCTTTGTCATCGTTCAAATAACCGAATAATACGAGCGGCACTTCCGTGTCTGTTTCAAAATGCCATTCGGCAGCGGCCAATTTTTCCGGCTGATACTCAGCCAAGTACTTCCCTGAGAAGTCGCCAATCAGCGCAGTAGTGATGGAAAAGATGAAGGCTGCGCCAAGTGTCAAATGAAGAGCTTTCTTATGATACGCATGCTTGCTGCCTTTCAATATACGGAAGGCGGCAATCGAAGCCAGAATAAAGGCAGATGTCATATAAGCGGATGAGAGAACGTGAGCCACTTTCGTTGGTGTGGCTGGGTTAAACATTGCCTTCAATGGATCAATTGCTGTAATTACTCCGTTGGATAATTCAAATCCTTGCGGAGCATTCATAAATGCATTCACAATCGTTATAAACACAGCAGACATGGAAGATCCAATGACAACTGGAATTAATAAAAGTAGATGACGATAAGGATTTTTAAATCGATCCCATGTATACAAATAAATACCTAAGAAGATGGCTTCAATGAAGAATGCGAATGTTTCCATGAATAATGGGAGACTGATTACTTGCCCAGCCAATTCCATGAAATTCGGCCAAAGCAAACTTAATTGCAGGCCGATCGCTGTTCCTGTCACGACACCAACGGCAACGGTAATGACAAACCCACGTGCCCAGCGTCTAGCCAATAACAGAAGATGTGGGTCTTTCTTCTTCAAGCCAATCCATTGAGCCAAGGCGATCATCATCGGGACACCGACCCCGATGGTCGCAAAGATAATATGAAATGCTAATGTTAATTCGGTTAAATATCGGCTGTACATGGCCATATTGTTTTCAAACATCGTTGTGACCCCGCTTCCTTTTTCATTTTATTTACGAGAAAAATTTTGAAAGCAATGAAAGAAACATAATAATGGACACGCCAATCGCGAGTGTAGCTAATCTTTTTTCATGTTTTTTACCCATAACTGTCAACTTCTTTCTCTATTTAACTTACCTAAAGTATAGGAGTGTGGAAGAAGTGAACACATAGGTGTTTTCCCCTATCCATGACTTAAAAATGGACATTGTTTGAACAAACGTTCATAAAGACATAAAAAAACTGCTTCCCGAAAGAAACAGTTTGTTGATTAGCTATGTAAATCCAAATAATTATTTTTCAAGCCATATTGAATTAGTTCCGACTTATTTTTCAGCTGTAATTTTTGCATAATGTTCGCTTTATGGTTTTCAACGGTCTTCACGCTAATTTGTAGCTTTGTGGCAATTTCCTTGTTTGTGAATCCTAGAATCGTAAAACGCACAACTTCTTTTTCTCTAACGCTTAGGATCGAAGGCTCCGCTTTTCCTGTGCTTTGAAAGATTTTTTCCAATTGCTCAGGCGGCAATCCGACATGATAATGTCTTTTTCCCTTCATTACAGCTGTAATCGCTTCATATAACTCTCCACCCTGACTGCTTTTTAATAAGTAACCATGGGCTCCAATCTGCACCGCTTTTTGAATATATACCTCTTCATTGTGCATGGTAAGCAGAATCACTTTTACCCTTTCTACCTGTTTTAAGATTTCCTGAGTAGCTGTAAAACCGTCCAATCCATTAGGAATTGAAATATCCATTAAAACCACATCCGGTTTTTCCCGGTTCGCTAAAAGTATGGCGCTTTCTCCATCACCAGCCTCTCCGACAATGTGCAGGTCAGGATAGCTTTCCAATAATAGGACAATGCCTTTCCGGATCAGAATATGATCATCAACAACCAATATATTAATCATGCTGATCCTCCATCCATTGTGGAATGAAAATCTTGATGTTTGTGCCTTTAGTAGGAATCGACTCAAGCTCGAATGTTCCCCCTAGCTGGTCCACTCTTTCATCCATATGCTTGAGTCCGAGGCCTGGGTTTCCGAGCTCATCTGGATTAAAGCCCTTGCCATTGTCATTAATAGTCAAGGTCAATCCAGCTTCAGTACGGAATAGTCGGATAGATATCTTGGAAGCCTGGGCGTATTTGAGTGTATTATGAAGAGCCTCCTGAATCACTCTGTATAAATTTATTTCCACTGGAGATTGACAGCGCTCTTCAACATTTGTCACAAATGAGATCGAAAGCTTAGCGTTGTTTCTTTCCACAGAAGCAATCAACGTATGAATAGCGGCGACGATCCCTAACTGATCTAAGCTATGCGGTCTTAATTGTTGCGAATAGTCTTTTACATCATTCATCACTTTTTCTAATTCTTTTCGTACTTCGCCTATGTATGTATTTAACCGAGCATCATTGATATACGATTCAATGGCTTGAAGGGCAACCGAGATACTAAATAAAGATTGACCAACTCCATCATGAAGCTCCTTGGCAAGCCTCTTATGTTCCGACTCTTTTGCATCAATTAACTTTTTGATCATTAACTTAGAGATCCTTGCTTCTTCTTCGCGTTTCTTGGCACTTTGATCACGCAGCACCAATAAATATTCTTTCCGGCTACTTTTCCTGTCATGATAGACAAGTGCCGTACTCATCTCCACATCGATTTTCTCCCCATGATAGGTAGGCATTTTGGAAAGGAAATAGGGAACTTCATCATTCTGCAGTAAATAACAGGTATTCTCTCCAGGTTGTATATTCCTATTTTCACAATAGGTACATAAAGGAACCGTTCCATTAAGTTTCCAACCTGTTAAATGCTCTGCGGATGGATTCATCATAATAATATGACGTTGTTGGTCCATGATGATGATCCCATCTTGAATGCTCTCAAAAATCCGTTTTAAATAGGTCACCTCTAAATGGAGCAGTTCACTCATTAAGCCAAGCACCTCCAAATTTTATAAATCAGTACTATTATTATACCCATTAAATGAAGTTCCACCATTTGAAGCTTTTTAACTTTGGATTTAAGAACTATATCATAAGTTGTCTACCTTCCTATATAGTTTAGAATTTTGTCATTTCAACCAATCAATCCAGTTTTATAGGGGAAACCCCCTATAGGTTCCAAAAGTTAAGCGTTCTATACTTATAGATGAAAAAAAGACAGATGGATACAAAGGGGAGGAAAACATATTATGGATGTTTCATTTATCATTTTGATTTTCTTGATAGGATTTATCGGATCCTATCTTTCAGGAATGGTAGGGATAGGCGGTTCGATTATTAAGTATCCAATGCTTCTTTATATACCGCCATTATTAGGATTTGTCGCTTTTAATGCTCATGAAGTTTCAGGAATCAGCGCTGTCCAAGTGTTCTTTGCCACTATTGGCGGTGTTTGGGCATACCGGAAAAGTGGTTTGTTAAATAAAGATTTAATCATTTACATGGGTTCAGGGATTTTACTTGGTGGATTGATTGGCGGTTTCGGTTCTAAATATATGGAAGAGTTTACAATCAATATTGTTTATGCAGTCCTTGCAACAATTGCCGTCATTATGATGTTCATTCCAAAGAAGAACAATGATGATAAGCCCGCAAATGAAGTGGTTTTTAATAAGTGGTTAGCGACCATTTTAGCTTTTATTGTGGGCGGAGCTTCTGGAATTGTCGGTGCGGCAGGTGCCTTTATTTTAGTTCCGATTCTACTTGTGGTTCTTAAAATTCCGACAAGGATGACGATTGCCACTTCTCTTGCGATTACGTTTATTTCATCTATCGGATCGACTATCGGAAAAGTTGCTACCGGTCAGGTGCTTTTAGTACCAGCATTGGTCATGATTGTTGCTAGTTTAATCGCTTCTCCTCTTGGAGCAAAAGCGGGACAAAAAATGAATACAAAGGTTTTACAATGGATATTGTCAATCCTTATTTTAGCGACAGCAATTAAAAT
Source organism: Peribacillus sp. NPDC006672 (assembly GCF_050274955.1). Taxonomy (NCBI): domain Bacteria; kingdom Bacillati; phylum Bacillota; class Bacilli; order Caryophanales; family Bacillaceae; genus Peribacillus; species Peribacillus sp. NPDC006672. The sequence goes on along the minus strand of NZ_JBNNOR010000004.1, from coordinate 39,701 downwards.
TTGGATGGATATTTTGTGAAAGTAATTATGGATTATTCTCTATCATGCTGCGGGTTCCGACATGGACTTTCCTCATATTGATAGGTTTACTCAAAATTAGGGGAAATCCCCTATATTTTATGAAAAATATTTCAACTATGATTAAAGTTGTAAAGGGGGATGTTCAAATGAAAAGTTCATACAAAGTAGTCATTGTTGGAGGGGGTTCTGCAGGTATTTCTGTAGCAGCACGATTATTACGTCAATCTCATTCACTTTCAGGTGAAATCGCCATCTTAGATCCAGCAGTCAAACATTATTATCAACCATTATGGACATTAGTAGGTGGAGGGGCAGCTAAGAAAGAGAGCTCAGAGAGAGACATGCAAAGTGTTATTCCGGAGGGAGCTGTATGGATTCAAGCAGCAGTTATGGCGTTTTCTCCTGAAACAAATAGTCTTTCAACAAATCAAGGACAAACCATCTCATATGATTATCTGGTTGTTGCCAGTGGTATAGAAATCAATTGGAAAGGAATTAAAGGACTACAGGAAAATTTAGGGACAAAGGGCGTTTGCAGCAACTATTCCTATGAACATGTGGATTACACATGGGAAACAATCCGTTCATTTAAAGGTGGAACGGCGTTGTTTACACATCCAGCTTCCCCTGTTAAATGTGGTGGCGCCCCACAAAAAATTATGTATTTAGCAGAAGATCATTTTAATCGTTCACATATTCGTAATCGCTCAAAAGTCATATTTGGTTCCGCAAATCCTGCTATTTTCGATGTGGAAAAATATCGACTTGCACTTGAGAAGGTAGTAGAAAGAAAAAATATTGATGCTCGTTTCCGCAGAAATCTGATTGAGATTAAGGCAGATGAGAAAATCGCCATTTTTGAAAACTTGGATACTAATGAGATAGAAGAGATTGCTTACGATATGATTCATGTAACGCCTTTAATGCAAGCTCCCGCTTTTATTAAAAACAGCCCGTTATCAGATGAAAACGGATGGGTCGATGTACAGCAACACACTTTACAACATAATCACTTTAAAAATGTTTTTGGTTTAGGTGATAACGCTAACTTACCAACTTCCAAAACAGGAGCGGCCATCCGTAAACAGGCTCCAGTAGTAGCCGAGAATATAATGGCCTTGATGCGTGATCTGCCTATGAAGGCTAGCTATGATGGTTATTCTTCATGTCCGATTGTGACTGGTTATAACAAACTCGTTTTAGCTGAATTTGATTACAACAAAGAACCTTGTGAATCTATGCCATTCAATCAGGCTGTTGAGCGTACGAGCATGTACGTCATGAAAAAGGATTTGCTCCCGATTATGTATTGGAATGGTATGCTAAAAGGCACTATGTAAAAATACGTGAACAGAGGGGAGGATGCAGGTATGGGGTATTCTGAGACGAATACAAATAAAGACATGATACAATTGATCAATGAGCTAGAGAAACCTGAAGTTCAAGAATCATTAACGGCACTACTAGGGAAGCTACCTGATATTCAAAAAACGTTGGAATCTGCTGAAAATATTATGGACTTTGGAAAATCAGTTGTCCAAGATAAGGAATCCATCAATAAATATGAACAAACCCTTTCTACATTGAACATTAACGGTGAAACGGTTGTAGCGTTGATTACTTTAATAGAGAAAGTTCCAAAACTTGTGAGTATGATTGAGCAGGTAGAAAATATAATGGACTTTGTCACAGATATTATCAAGGACAAAGAGTCTACGGATTATTTATTGTCAAACCTAAAGGAATATACAGAGCCTATTCTCAAGGAAGGGAAAGATGGTCTGTCTCTTATTAAGAGAGTCAAAGAAAGAGCCGATTGTAATCCCCAGAACGTAACAATTATCTCTGTCATGAAATGGATGAAGGATCCTACTGTAAAAAGGGTATTATGCTATGTACAAGCAGCATTAGAAATAATAAATGAAAAAAATCCAGAAAGATTTGAAAGGGGAAAATGATCTATGTTAATACGTTACTTTTATGATGAGAAATTGGCACATGCATCTTATTTAGTTGGTTGTCAGGCAACAGGAGAAGCGGTAGTTGTGGACCCAATGCGCAATATCACTCCTTATATTCAAACGGCTGAGAAAGAGAATCTGAATATCGTCGGGGCTTTAGAAACCCATATTCACGCTGACTTTGTATCAGGTTCCAGGGAATTGGCAGATCGGTTTGATACAAAAATGTACATCTCTGATGAAGGAGATAAAGATTGGAAATATCAAAACCTTGAAAATGTACCACACCAATTGTTAAAAGACGGCGACAAGTTTACAATTGGGAACTTAGTTTTTGAAACTATGCATACTCCTGGACATACCCCTGAGAGTATATCTTTTTTGCTAACGGACTACGGTGGTGGTGCTGATAAACCAATGGGTATCTTTACAGGAGACTTTGTTTTTGTTGGTGATATTGGACGTCCTGATTTATTGGAAAAAGCAGCAGGAATCCAAGGTACTTCTGAATCAGGTGCTAAAGCGATGTATAAATCGATTGAAAGATTTCAAGAACTACCTGACTATTTACAATTATGGCCAGCTCACGGAGCAGGAAGTGCATGTGGAAAGGCACTTGGCGCTGTTCCTTCTTCTACAGTAGGTTATGAAAAACAGTTCAACTGGGCTATGAAATTTAATGATGAGCAATCATTTAGTCGTGCATTGCTTGAAGGTCAGCCAGAACCTCCTTACTATTTTGCTGTGATGAAGCATGTTAACAAAGTAGGCATTGAATTAATCAAAAATTTACAAGAATTAAAAGTGATTTCTTCTTTTGAAGAAATGCAGAAGGTCATGGCTGAAGGTCATCAAATAGTAGATACACGGACGGCTGAAGCTTTTGCAGAGGAACATATCTCTGGAACTCTCAACATCCCATTTAATAAATCTTTCACAACCTGGGCTGGATGGCTTGTCGATTATACAAGACCGCTTTATCTACTTGTCGATCCGGAAATTGTTCAAGAAATGTTAATAGCCCTTCGTTCTATTGGAATTGATGATGTAGCAGGATTTGGGGATGTTGAAGAAATCCTTAAAGGTGCCCCGTCATCTTCATTAGAAATGTATGAAAGTATTACACCGCTAGAAGCACAACCGTTAATCGATAATAATGAAGTCCATGTACTGGATGTCCGAAATGAAACAGAGTGGAATGAAGGACATATGGAACAAGCACAGCACATCATGATTGGAACTTTACTAAAACGAATCGATGAAGTGAAAAAAGAAAAGAAAATAGTAGTACATTGTCAATCAGGGGTTCGCTCTGCTATCGCAATGAGTATTCTGCAAGCAAAAGGAATTAGTAATATTGTCAATATGACAGGCGGTTATTCAACATGGGCAAAAGAAGTGCGTAACTAAAACAGAATGATCAACGGTATAAAAGCTGATTCTTTTTAGAATCAGCTTTTATACCGTTGAAAAGTGAGGCACTTTATCATGGAAACCATAGCCTAAGAACCAACGGTAAGACATATTTGTTTCAACTTCTTCAATCGTTTTACGCATTGAACGAATACTAAAGGTATATTGAATGAATGTCAGTTTAACTAAAATAACTGGATCAATCCTTGGGCGTCCTACCTCTGAATACATATCTTTTACCAAGTCATATATGAATGAGAAGTCAATGGCGTCCTCCATTTTTCGAACCAAATGGTTCGCTGGCACCATTTTGATCTAAAGTAATCATTTCAAGTTGATCTCGCTGAATAGAATCATGTTTAGAAAGCATCCTTATCACCTCTAGTTTATACTTCTCTTTAAAAACAAAAACGACTGTTGGCAAAAGAGGTTCTATCTAAATTTTATAACAAAGTTGATTGGAGCGGAAAGCGAGTGCCTGAGCGGAAATCAACGTTCAAATTGTACATGCCATAAAACAAACTCGATTTTCATCGAGTTTGTCTACAGTCTGAAGCTGATTCTTTTTAGAATCAGCTTTTCGTACATTGTATTTATGAAAGAATGCGTTTTTATAAGTGTTCAAATCGTTTGCTGAGGTATAAATGGTAGAACAATCAAAATGGTCATAAGTCTAATTTAAAAATAAGGAGTACTAGTTTATGCTAGAGATTGGTCAAATTGACAATAAGTATTTACAGCAAATCTTTCAAAACATACAAGATGGCATTATTATCATGAATCAAGAACGAAAAATCCTTATGATGAATCAATCGGCTAGAAGATTAACAGGCTGGGGGTTACATGATAGCGTTCCTTTTTGTACATTTTGTGAGCAAAGAAAAATGAAGAAGAATGGGCATAAATGCTATTTAATTGAAAATAATGAAGTCCCTTATTTTTTATCTAAAATGCCAATTTATCATGGAAAGAAAATAGATGTAGAAATGAGTACGGCTCTGATGTATACAGATACTCGGAACGGTCAAAAGGAGTACCTTTTGGTTTTACGTGATCAAACCGTTCAATTAAAAGAAGAAGAGATGAGAGTATCAAAATTAATGATTAAAAAGCTAATTGAAGCAAAGGAATCAGAGCACAAAAGGTTGGCCCAAGACCTTCATGATGGAGTAGGGCAATCTTTGTACACGGTATCTGTAGCACTTCAAGCAATCGAATCTTACATCGTGGATGATAAACGCCTAAATTCCTATATCAAAGAAGTGAGGAAAGAACTGGAAAAAGTCATGCATGACATTAAAGTGTATTCGTCTCAATTACGTCCACATAGTTTAGACCAGCTCGGTATTGTACCTACTATTAAAACGTTGATTGAGTCTGTTGAAAAAACCCATCCTGATCTAAATATCACATTTGAGACAAATGTCGAAGAACGCTGCCACTCCACAGTTGAAATAAACCTATATCGTGTTATCCAAGAAGCACTTCACAATATCTTAAAATATGCTCAGGCTAAAAAGGTCATCATTTGTCTTTGTAAATATACAAATCACTTATCTCTCATTATTGAAGATGATGGAATAGGATTCAACAAAGCTGAAATCAAAAATGAAGGATTGGGCCTAAAGCATATTGAAGAGCGAATCGATCAATTAGGTGGTGAATTTTTCATTGAGACGGCAAACGATAAAGGAACGAAAATCAAAATCACAATTCCAAAGTGGGAGGAAGGAACTGAATGATCAAAGTGCTAATTGTCGATGATCATGTTCTCATCCGAAAAGGTATTGTTCTTCTATTAGAAAGTTATCCCGAAATTGAGATCGTCGGTGAAGCGGGTGATGGCGAGGAAGCCATTATATATGCAGCTAGGATGCAGCCTGATGTCATTTTAATGGATATTTCTATCTCGAACGGTCTGGATGGATTTACTGCTGCTCAAGAAATATTGAAGCAATTGAAGCATGTTAAAGTGATTCTATTAACGATGCACAACGAAATTATTTACATTCAGAAAGCGATTGAAATCAGTGCTCAAGGCTATCTATTAAAAAATAGCCAAGGAGGCGAGCTCTACGAGGCCATTAAGACCGTCTATAATGGAAAGAAATATTACAAGGTTGGCCTACCAAAAGAGCGGGTTGAAAAGTTATTCAAAAACAAGGGAAAGGATAAACCTTCGATCCTCACTATTCGTGAACAGGAAATCGTCCGACTAATCATATTAGGTTATACGAATATACAGATTGCAGAAAAGTTACGTATTAGCGGTAAAACCGTTGAAAACCATAAAGCAAATATCATGCAAAAACTTGCTTTGAAAAAGAAATCTGAACTCATTCAATATGGACTAGCAAATAATTATTTGGAATTTAGCAAGTAAAGCAGAAGTGGCCTTTTTAAGAACATAAACCTCGAAGTGCGGAAAAAATCTGGGTTGCTGCTGAATACACAATTTCTGCACATGCAAAACACATCCGATTTTTCGACCGTGACCAGGAATAATTCGACCATTCATCATTTCATAAATTGGAAAAAACAGTATGTGTTCAATAACATACTGTTTATTGTCTTTAGTTTTTAGGTTAGCCCATTCCTTTTCATCAGAAGCCTACTTTTATATTTCTTTTTCTAATTGGCTCAAGCAGGAGTTGATATTTTCTTCGAAATTTTCAACATATTGCTGGGCATTTGATGCGTATTGGGTTTTTAGGGTGTTCAGCAAACTTTCTATCAAAAATAGGCGTGGTTTGCTGGATTGAGTAAGCTCTTCATGGATGAAATCAATCAGTTCAACTGCTTTGGTTCGATCTTCGCTGCAAGGTAGAGCTTTGTTTGTTGCTTTTTTCAATGCCAAGGTGGATTGCAGTAGATCAGTGTGGGAAGAATGAAGATTGCTCCTGAAATTAGGAATCCATGTATCGATTAGCTCTGGGTCAAGAATCTGCTCTCCGCTTACAGCTACCTCATTGACTAAATGGACAATTCGGTTCATGCAGTATCGGATGACTTTTATTTCCGGTAAACTGATTGTTTCGGCTTTATGATTAAAATGATTCATGTGGGTCATCATCGAATGAAAGATAATGACGCTATCTAATAGATAGGGTTTTTTGCTTTCCCCGAATATATCGAGAAAACGGTCATGCATCCATCGTATGCTCAACAATAGAGTTTGATTGATGAATTGCTTTAATTCCTCGTCGTTGGAAACACGGACTTCTTCGATCAGGATAAGCAATTTACTTTGTTTGTTCACCATTAACTGCAATTCGAGCTGCTGGATGAAAATTTCAATATCAGCTGAATCTTGACCAATCAACAGTTTTTCCCTGTCGTGGCGAATCCTTGTATAGACGGAACGGAAAATGGCAATAAATAATTCACCCTTCGAAGGGAAATAATTATAAAATGTACCTTTTGAAATACCGCTGCCGTCTAAAATGTCCTGAATGGACGTGGCTTGGTAGCCCTTATCAATAAACAGCTTATGGGCCGTATCGATGACATTCTGCCTTCGATTATTCATCATATCACCTAATTTTCATTATACTGCTTGTATAAATGTAATCGTACTCTATTTTCCATCACAGCACAAACCCTTATTTAAACAAGAAAATTTTTATTGCAAAAAATGAACTGGGGGTATATTATTGATTTTATGAGATTTAGCTATACTCGTCGTACAATTTAATGAACCAACAGTTTGAATGGAGGAATAGATAAAAGTGAGTACAGCACAAACAACTGAAAAAAAAGGTTCGTATGGCATTTTGGCCATACTGATGATCGGTGCGTTTATATCGATACTGAATTCAACCCTTTTAAATATTGCACTGCCATCAATCCAAATAGACCTGGGAATCGAGACTTCCACAGTCCAATGGCTGACAACGGGCTACATGCTCGTGAACGGAATCATGATTCCGACAACTGCCTTCTTAATAAGAAAATATTCAGTTCGTAATCTGTTCCTGACAGCCATGCTCCTATTCTCAATCGGGACGATCGTTGCAGGTGTAGCGCATGTATTCCCGCTATTATTGAGCGCACGTATGGTTCAGGCTGCAGGTTCGGCAATCATGATGCCATTATTAATGAACGTACTTTTAACTGCTTTCCCTGTTGAAAAACGGGGCTCGGCAATGGGACTATTCGGTTTGGTCATGATGTTTGCCCCTGCAATCGGGCCGACGCTTTCAGGTTGGATCATCGAACATTATGATTGGAGAATGCTATTCCATTTCATTACTCCGCTTGCTTTACTAGTGCTAATTTTAGGCTTCTTTAAACTTAAAGACAAAAAGGAAAAAGTCGATATTAAAATCGATAAAGTATCGGTCATCCTATCAAGCCTGGGCTTTGGCGGCCTGCTTTACGGATTCAGTTCCGCCGGCAGCAAAGGCTGGGACAGCCCGTGGGTATATGGAACACTGATAGTCGGTGCCATCTCCCTGATCCTTTTCATAACACGCCAGCTTAAAATGGAAACACCAATGCTTGAATTCAAGATTTTCAAACATCCAATGTTCGCTTTATCCGCAACGATCTCAATCGTGCTGAATATGGCGATGTTCTCGGGGATGATCTTAATTCCGATGTACACACAAACAGTACGTGGCATTTCACCATTCGATTCTGGATTACTGATGCTTCCAGGTGCGTTATTAATGGCCCTCATGTCACCGGTTACAGGCAGGCTTTTCGATAAGTTCGGTGCCCGCATCCTTGCTTCAATCGGTTTGCTTATCACCGTGGTAACTACGTATTTGCTAAGTAAATTATCAATGGAAACTACGTATACAGAAATTGTAATCCTGTTTTCCGTTCGTTCCTTCGGGATGTCAATGTCCATGATGCCGATCATGACAAATGGTTTGAACTCGCTGCCAGCCCGCATGAACCCGCACGGTACAGCGATGAATAACACACTGAACCAAATTTCCGGTGCGATCGGTACGGCATTGCTCGTTACGGTCATGTCTAACCGTGCAGCTTCTACTGCCGAAGATTTAATGACGAAAGCGATGAGCAAATTAACAAGCCAGCCCTCCGCTGAGATGATGGGCCAAATGAAAGCCCAAATCGGGATGCAGGCAATGCTGGATGGAATTAACTTCTCCTTCTTTGTATCTACCTTCATTGCCGGTGTGGCGCTGATTCTGGCATTATTCATCAAGCGTGCATGGCCGGCAGAAGAAAAACCAGCTGTGAAAAAGAATCAAACCGCTTAAAGGACACAACCAAAAAGCCCCTATGCCACCTGAATAATCAGGCCGCATAGGGGCTTTTACTTTATCTTCACTTCAGCTTTTTGGGCTAGACCGGAATAATTCGACAAACCAGATTAATTCAGGGGTTAAACGTAGTGCTTTATTTTGACCGCCATGAGGCTCATAAGCCTGTACATCACCAACTAATCCTGCTTTGCTTTAATGGAGGAACGATAAATCTTTTTATTCCGTTTTTACCGATATTCAGTGATTTCACTTCATATTGCTGTTCGAGAACCCCCAATTCTTCCAGCTGGACTTACAAAGAAGCAAAGCGCCATTAGAATGGCACTTTGCTTTAAATCAAGAAGTCACTTCTTCTGAAGTTACCTTTGCATGCTGGAGATGACTGGCTATCCAGCCAATGATTGCTGCAGTAATTAGGTAGGTAAGTAAGATCCATATCTGCATCCACAAGTTTTCCCAGCCTCCTAATGAGATGACCTCTTGCAGCTCTTTTAGTGAGTGGGCCATAGGTAAAAATGAACCGATTTTCATTAATAATGGCATTCCGAGTTCGCCTGGGAATGTTCCGCCGCAAGTAGCCAACTGGAACACGAGAAGGGTCACTGCTGCGAATTTGCCAACAACCCCGAATACGGTCACCAACATAAGGATGAACGTCATGAAGGTGAATGAAACGATGATACTTGACAGAATGAATACTGGGACACTGGCAACATGTAAATGGAATCCAAAAAGGACGACTGCATCCACAAGAAGTGCCTGAATCATGCCGATTACATATACCAGCCCTAATTTATTCATGAAATGAACCGTTCCGGTAACCTTTAGATTCTGCCTGCGGCCAAGCGGCAAAATATTGGAAGCCATGATGCCACCTACATAAAAGGCCAGTGACAGAAAATAAGGGGCAATCCCGGTCCCATAGTTAGGAACTTCCGATAGATTGGATTGAACCAATTGTACGGGTTCAGAGAACATCGAAGTGGTCGAATCTCCGTACTGAAGACTGGCTGTTTTATCGGCGGCTTCATTAAGCTTGGAGGATAATTTTTTTGAACCCGATTCCAGTGAAGCCAGCCCGTCTTGAAGTTCCGTCGAACCGCTGGCTAGGCGACTGCTGCCACCGGCTAGTGAATCGATTCCGTTATTTAAAGTGGAAAAACCATTTATCCACTTAGAGAATCCATTCGAGATTTCTTCAGATCCCTCGTTTAATTGCTTAGCACCAGAGGTAGCTTGTACCATCTTATCACCAAAGGTTTTCATCCCGGTTTGAATGGTATCTTGTCCATCCGCCACTTTAGCAGCACCTTCGTCAAGTTGTTTTTGTCCAGCATTTAAAGTGGTGGCTGCATTGGATAATCCTTCTGATAGGGCCAGGATTTGCTTGAAGTCTTGATCCTTTATTGCATCAGGATGACTTTTGGTATAGGCATCCAATTGCTTCTTTAGAGAATTCGCCGTATCAGCTGCCTCTTCTTGCCCTTGCATCAATTTTTCATTTCCGGCTGACCAGTTCTTAACCCCTTGATTTACTTCATTCATACCATTTTCCAAAGATTGATGTCCTTCCGATAGCTGCTTCATGCCTGAATACAGATTGCGGGAACCTGATGTTAATCCTTCAGCACCATCGGCTAAGGTTTCTTGTCCATCCAAGAGCTTTGTGCTCCCTGTTTTCAGATTCTGGGCGCCATCATTCAAGTCCTGAATGCCATCGGACAATTTCTCAGTGCCGCTTTTCGCATCCGCCATTCCTTGATGAAGCTCTTCCGCTCCATCCCCGGCATCCGCCAAGCCTTTAGAAACATCATGGAATTTCGAAAGGATGCCTTCAGAATAGACTTTCGTAATGCTTGCGTTGATCTTTGTAGTCATCTTTTCAACAGCAGTTGTGCTGATCTGTGAGGCAACGAAGTTTTTACCTGGATTGACAGTATACAAAAGTTTAGCCGTTTCCGGTTTATCATCCATTAAAGTCGTGACATTTTCCGAAAAATCATCCGGAATCGTGACAACCATATAATAGGAGCCTTCTTTAAGACCCGTTTTAGCCTCCTTTGCTGATACAAAGTGAAAGTCCAATTCTTTCTGCTTTTTCAATTGTTCAACGAAATCATCTCCAGCCTCGACTGGCTTATCGTCCATTTCCGAACCATTATCGAGATTGACCACTGCTACAGGGAGCTGATCCAACTGTCCATATGGGTTCCAATATCCTGCCAAGAAGAAACCAGAGTAAATCAATGGAACGATCAAAAGGAAAATCAAGGCGATTCTCCCGTGTTTATGTTTCCACATTGCTTTTATATCTTGAAGTACGAGTTGTAAACCTTTCATTATTGATCCTGCCCTTTCTAACAAAATGAGATTATTTCATCATAATGGCTTTTTTAGATACTGTATAATACATAAAAGATTATGTAATAATAGATTTAAATCTATGTGAAAAGAGTGGGGAAATGGAAATATTACAGCTGCAGTACTTTCAAACCGTAGCACGGCTGGAACATATGACGAAGGCTGCGGAACAACTTCAGATTGCTCAGCCGTCGCTCAGTAAAACCATATCCCGGCTTGAAGAGGATTTGGGAGTCCCGCTATTCGATAGGGAACACCGGAAAATCAGGCTCAATGCAGCCGGACGAATATTCTTGAACAGGGTCGAACGGGCTTTTGCGGAACTGAATGAAGGAAGGCGCGAAATAGTGGAATTAACAGATCAAGACCAAAAGAACATCACCTTGGCCGTTACCATTCCTAGGGTCTTGCCTGATTTATTGGGTACATTTTTATCTAAATACCCGGATGTACGTTTTCAACAATTCCTAAAATCCATATCATCCATGAAACAGCTTCTAATTGAAGGGGAAATCGATTATTGCATATCATCCGTTCCGATAGAAGGCCCCGACCTAAAGTGGGAACCGCTGATCACGGAAGAAATATATCTGATCGTGCCTCCCAATCACCGGCTGGCTGGCAGGGAAAGCATTCAACTTCAGGAAGTGAAAGATGAACCATTCATCAGTATGAACACAGGCTTCGGATTCCGCAGCCTAACCGACCAATTTTGCCTCGAAGCTGGATTTGTCCAGCACATCGCCTTCGAAGGTGATGAACCTGCTGTCATCTCGGACCTTGTCAGGAAAGGATTGGGCATCGCCTTCGTATCCGAATTGACATGGCTCCACCAAACCGGATCATTATCCCATAAAATCAGGATAACCGAACCTGCCTGTCAAAGAACCATTGGACTCGGCTGGTCAGAAAAACGCTACTTCACCCCAGCAGCCAAGCAATTTCGTTTATTTGTCATGGATTACTTCTCCGCCGTCAACTCCGCTAGGCTGAAGGACGAGTGATGGGTTAAAGGCCAAATAATCGGGTTAAGCCCGGAATTAATGGGTTCTATATTCGATTGGATTGAAGAAATGGTCTTTGATAATAAAAATGTCACGTTAATTTTAAGTTGAGTCATATGATAGCTTCCATAAAAAGTATAATTTGATGTGAGCGTACATAAAATTTCAGGAGGTTATATAGATGAGTTTGTGAATCCTATCCTAGGAGATGAATGGAGATGGAAATACGGGTTAATCAAATTGAATTGAATGGACTCACTTTTCAATATCGGGAAAGTGGGGAACCTTCTGCACCACCGCTTGTTGCCCTTCATGCGCTGGGAAAAAGTGCAGATTCATGGGATCAGGCGGCTGCCGTATTAGGGGGAAATTATCGCGTATTAGCTTTAGATCAACGGGGCCACGGTGGGAGTGCAAGAACTAATACATACAGTTTTGAATTGATGCGCAATGATTTGCTTCATTTTGCGAATGCTATGAATTTGAGAAGGTTTTCGCTAATAGGGCATTCCATGGGGGGAACAGTTTCCTATCTTTTCTCGCAAGCTTTTCCATCGAGGATAGAAAGGTTGGTTGTCGAAGACACTCCTCCTCCTTTTTCGGATAGACCAATCGATGTTCCTTCCAAGCCTTCTGGCCCTCTATCGTTTGATTGGCAGGTTGTGCCTTCGATTCTAAGGCAACTGAATGAACCCAATCCCGAATGGTGGGCGCGTCTTACGGACATTATCATGCCAACTCTTGTTGTAGGCGGTGGGTCGAGTCATATTCCCCAAAACAAATTGCTGGAAGTTTCCGAGCTTATTCCTAATTGCAAATTGGTGACGATAGAGGATGCTGGGCATTTTGTGCATGAAGATAATTTACCAGCGTTCTTAGCTGCCGTGAAGAGTTTTCTTATTTCATGAACTGCCAAAATACTTATTAAATAAATAGGCGCTAATGATTAAAGTGCATCCAAATAGCATTTTTGAGGGAGGGTTGCCGATGCAGCCCTCTTATTACTGCCTGGCATCTTTAAATGTATGGTTTATTTTATAAACGGCGTTTACTGGTTTGTTACAGATGATTTCCAGTAATTGTTCAGCCATATAGTCAGCGCTATACTTGAATCCAGTGTTGACCCATTCGATGATCATGCCTAAAATCGCATATGCTTGGTAGCTGGAGGCAAGCTCTGTATTGATCTTCGGGTTTGGCCGATAATCTTCCAGGTCCTCTAAAGGGAGTTTCTTTAATTCATTACAAATTCTATCAAGAAGTTTAGGCCATGCATTCGACTTTAGAATCAGGGTATAAATGTTTGCATAGTTAGCTACATGTTCAAATATTTTGATTACTGAAGCCGTAAGTTCATTAATGGTGAAAGTATCGACATTTTTATAAGGTTCCCTGTAAGATATGATCAAATCGGCAATGACATCCTCCATGACTTCTTCAAGCAGTTCCTCTTTGTACTGATAGTGTTTATAAAATGTACCTCGATTAACGTCGGCGAGTTCTACTATTTCAGTAATCGATATGTCCCTAAAATCCTTATTTTGCATTATTGTTATGAGAGACTCTTTTAAAGCCTTTTTGGATTTCCTGATCCTTCTATCAATCCCAGTGTTATTATTAGACATTTTCTTCACCCTTTGTTCGTTATTGTACTTTTGATGAACGAAAATGACCTTTTATGTTCATTGTTCAACATCAAGGTAAGCATTTGCTGATTGTATAAGCTTACTGAAACTAATTATACTATAAGGGAAGATGGTAAATGAACATCTGTACAATAAGTATCACTTCACTAGAATGAATGGGGGAGTTTAAATGAAATTACAAGACAAGGTTGCAGTAGTGACAGGCGCAGCGTCAGGTATGGGGAAACAAATTGCTATAGATTATGCTAGAGAAGGGGCTAAAGTCGTCGTATCGGATTTAAATCTTGATGGTGCGAACGCAACGGTAGAAGAAATAAAAGAGAATGGCGGAATGGCCTTTGCCATTAAAACGAACGTATCGATGGAGGAAGACATTCAACATTTGATCGATACAACGGTTAGTACGTATGGTACGGTGGATATTTTGGTGAATAATGCGGGTATCATGGATGGCATGGAACCTGCCGGGGATATTGAGGATTCTGGATGGGATCGGATTTTTGCAATTAACACGACAAGCGTCATGCGTTCGACTAGAAAGGTTTTACCAATCTTTTTAGAAAAACAAAATGGAGTCATCATCAATATTGCTTCTGCTGGCGGTTTATATGGTGCCCGAGCTGGCGCAGCATACACTGCCTCTAAACATGCGGTGGTTGGGTTCACGAAAAACACGGGCTTCATGTATGCAGAAAAAGGCATTCGCTGTAATGCAATAGCACCAGGTGGAGTTGAAACCAATATTGGTTCCAGCATGACGAATATCAATAAGTTTGGCGCCTCTCGCCAACAACTGGGTATGGCGACCAATCCGCGCAATGGCAAACCTGAAGAAATTGCTAAAGTGGCATTGTTCCTTGCTTCTGACGATTCAAGCTTTTTAAATGGTACTGTCATCACCGCAGATGCTGGTTGGAGTGCATATTAAGCCGGATTGGGCATTATTTAATCCACCTAATAATGATTTTCTGGACGGACTTCCTTATAAAAGAGGAAGTTCGTCCTTTTTTTGCGGTCCAAATTTTACTGGTTGATAGTAAGGACTGGAAAATATTTTGGAAGGAAAAGAGGAACGTAGGATGATTAGCAGAAGTATTAGATGAAACTGAATTACTTTTTTTCATCATGATGAAAAAAGGTGATGCTAAAGTATTTATCAGGAGGGATAGTATGGTCACATTCAGGAATGCGAATATAAAAGACTTAAGTGAAATAGTACAGATGCTTGCGGATGATGTATTGGGGAGGGAAAGGGAGCGCTATGAAAATCCCCTTCCTGAAAGCTATCGAAAAGCATTTGAGTCCATTGATTCCGATGAGAATAATGAATTGATCGTAGCATGTCTTGGTGAGGAAATCGTTGGGGTGCAGCAAATCACATTCACTCCTTATATTACCTATCAAGGAGGTTGGAGAGCTACGATAGAAGGGGTTCGGACGGCATCTTCAGAGCGGGGGAAAGGAATAGGAAGCAAGTTGATCCTATATGCGATTGAGCGTGCAAAGGAGCGGGGGTGCCATATCATTCAGCTAACGACAGATAAAAAGCGGGAAGAAACGCTGCATTTTTATGAACGTTTAGGATTCAAAGCTACTCATGAAGGTATGAAAATGAAGCTTTAATTCAACGTTTTTAATCCTGCCACCGGGAAGGTTGCTGCGGCAACCTTTTTTGTGCATAACTACCGATTGGCATTATATGTTAAAATTATTTGTGAGAAAATTTTTATCGAAAAAAACTATTTAAATTACAATCAAGAAAGGGTGGATTGATGGAAAACGAAGTATTTATTGAGAAGAGGTACGATGTAATTAGTTTTATTTCATTCATTATTGGAATTATCTGCTTTTTTATGGTTTTTGTTCCACCTATTAGAGTTGCAAATATCGGGAGCCTGGCTGATGATTATATAACATTTTTCCTTACGATTACCGGTATCGTCCTTTCGATCATAGGTATTTTGAAGAAAACGGAGAAAAGAGTGATTCCCATTATTTCTTTGGTTTTTTCTTCGTCTTTCTTTATATTTTGGGTTATCATCATCACTTTGTTATTAACGGGTGAAATTGAATTTGCCCCGTAGAACAATAGGATAAAGGGATTGAATCAGGATGGTTTCGATCTGACGAAAAAAGAGGTGTATTGAATGATAAGAGGTTTATATGAAGCACATTTACCGGTTCGTGATTTGAATCGTTCCATTGAATTTTATGAAGGGCTTGGTTTGCAGCTGGATCATAAGGTTGAAGACAACCTGGCTTTTCTATGGATTGAAAAGGATAAAAGTTGGTTGGGGATTTGGGAAACGGAAAAAGTGGAGGTTGAGTATCATCCTTCCATAAGGCATATAGCTTTTGAAGTATCATTGGAAGATTTAAAGAGCTCAGTCGTATGGCTTGAAGATAGAGGCTATTCGCCAAGAGAGGCTTTTGGATTTGAACCAATTGAGCCTTTCGTCATGCCTCACGGGGAATATGCGCACGCTAAAATTCACTTTAATGATCCAGACGGCAACAGTTTGGAGTTTATTAGTAAACTGGAAAATCCTAAAAAAATCATGAAACGTATGTATTTAAGTGAATGGGAACAAATGAATACAGAAGTGAAAAAAGCGATTGATAGATGAATTGACGGTTGTGAAAGCTACATGTTTTTCTTGTTAATGTTAAGGTAAATCAAAAGCCATGCTTACCTATTTGATATTCATGGCTTTTGGCAGATTACTTAATTGAGAGTCCATACATGACTTAATGCTGGCAGTTTTTCTGTTGGGGCATTTGGTTACTTGATTTTGAGGGGCAGTGTATAGTAACCAAATGCCTTATCAAGCAATGCACTAGCTTCTTGACGAAGTAAAGGCTGTTTTGACCGGAAATCTATAGACCCGTCTGCATTGGGTTTAATATCGGGATCAATAATTCCTTGTGAGACAAGCGCTTGGGTAGCTTCGATCGCCCACTTATCGGTTTTTCCAGTTATTTTGACCTTTGGAGCGGGTTGGATTTGCTTTAGATTTTGAATCATGACTGCTGCTGTTTGTCTTGTAATGACAGTATTGCGGTTAAAATTAGGAATTCCGGAAACCATTTTCGCTTTATTCTTCTCAGTATCATCGGGAAAACCAAACCAACCATGTGCACGAAGAAGTAAATCTGCAAACTCTCCCTGTGTCATGATACCTTCCGGATGGAAGCGGTTGTCTGGTTGAGTCTTGAATATGTCAAATGCATACAGATTGTCAATGTGTGTCTCATACAAACTGTCATGCGGTACATCTGAGAAAGGTTTCTTTGTAGGCATTTTTTGTGCATCGGCAATAAAATCCAAACCTGTTGAACTCGTGTAATAGAAGTATTTAATTCGATTCTGATGATCTTTCTTGACCGCTAATTTATTTCCAGCTTCATCTTCAAACAACAGGGGATGAACCATCTTCAAGGTGTGCTTGCCTGAGGGCCCTGCCTCCATCAACAAGCTGCCGTTCTTATAGGTCAACCTGTATTTTAAGAAATGGAAGCGGGTGTTCTGGTATAATCCAACATATTTAGCGGCTTCTTTACTGCTTAAAGGCGTGTAAGTGGATTTCTTTGGCTTCTTTTTTTCTGGGAAATAGTGATCCATAAACTCTTCAAATACTTCTATACTCATCATGGAATCATTGTTATACGACATGTAAAAGGCGGTATTGCTCTTCGGCAATAATACAATTAACGATTGATGTCCAGGCATGCTTCCGCCTTTTAGAATGACATGGTGACCATTCATTAAATCGTTGAAGTATCCTTCGAATCCTCCGACAGTTGTCATGGGTAGAGTCTTATCTGCAAACACCTGATAGGATTGCATTTGCTCTAACGATTTTTCACTGATAATTTTCAGCCCATTGAATTTACCTTGCTGCTGAAACATGGTTAAATACTTAGCCATATCCTCTCCCGTAGAAAGAATGCTGCCCTGTGGCCCATCTGTCGGTGCATGACCGGAAGTTGGATGAGGCGTGCCTTTATCATCATAGTGTACGGCCATCCTATCCAGTAGTTCAGGAGTGAAACGGGTACTTGTCGAGCTCATGTCCAAGGGCTTGAATATATTCTTTTCCATATATTGATCGAATCTAAGGCCGCTTACGTTTTCTATCGCATAGCCAGCCAATAAAAATGCAAAATTATCATAGGTATACGATTCTCCAGGTGTTCGAACTACAGTCGGCATATGCTCTTTAAGAAACTCTTTCATCGGAATTTCCTGGTTTATATAGTCAGGTGAGGTATACGTAGTAATGTCAGGCAGATTTACACCACTTGTATAGGTAAGCAAATTAAACATGGTCAGTGGAGTTCCTGTTTTATTAGGTACTTTCAAGCCATCTAAATATTCATGAATATCATGGTTCAGATCAATCGCGCCTTTATCAGCAAGCTGCATCGCTGCCAAGCCTGTAAAGGTCTTTGAAACGGAAGCGATTTGAAAGACGGTATCTTTATCTACAGGTATTTTCTTATCCTTATCAGCATAACCATAGCCTTTATTTAACAGGACCTTCCCATCTTTGACCACTACAAAATTGGAGCCATTCACATTGTACTTCCCCATCTTATCGACAAGCACCGAATTCATGAACGATTCTACTTCTTTAGCATCTTGGGGGCCGTTCGTACTTATCTTTTTTGCTGGTTTTTGAGATTCTACTGATTCGGTTGGGACATTGTTAATTGCAGTGCAAGCGGTAAAACTGGTGGCAGATAATAATAGACAGGCAAGCCCTAAATTACGTGTTTTCGTTTTCATGTTTTTTTCTCCCTTATAAATCGATTTAATTGACTTAGTCTTCTCCCATTCCTGATTGACCTTAAGGCTGCATCATGAATGGATCTAACCGAATATCGCAAATCGCTTGTCATATACACAAGTTACCTTTTGTCACTCTTTTATCAAAAGTTGTTACAACATTAGTAATAACGGCTAAGTAATGTAACATGTTTTTTAGGGGGATTTTTGTTTTGATCCAGTTACTCCAAGCGTTTTGAAGTGTCATATGACATTATGAATCTGGTGAATCCGATATTAGGCGATTTAGAATGGGGACTTAGTTGAGAACATGAAGAGGCGAATCATGCGTGACTTGCAAAATTGCTTCTTTTTATTTCTTTCGTTTCTTACAGGGCTTTTATTAATTTTGTTTTTGTGATTTGGTTAGTTTTTCATTTGCATTAATTGGTATGTCCAGTATGATTGTAACCAAACGAAGATATATACGGATATCTCGATTGAAGCATATGGAGAGAAATAAGAATGGAGGGCCGACTATGGGCACATGATCATTTCTGCATTTCTCTTAAAAGCAGCGGTTCAGCCTTTAAATAGGAAAAGTCCAAAACAGAATGGGGAGATCATAGAATGAATGTTAAAGCGGAATTATATTGGAATGAATTTTGGCAGGGGAAAGGTGAAGAAAAACCTCAGTCAGTCAGTGCGTGGCAATTCGGGGCTGATCCCGATCATTTGGCTCAATTAGTGATGGATGGGCTAAAAACGGCTACTTGCTCCGGTTATGTTTTTTATGAAGAGGAAAATGAACCATTACCAACCGTGGGTGATTACAGCATTATTTTAAGTAGTGAGGATGAGCCATTAGCCATCATCCAAACAGTGAAAGTCGAAGTATTGCCAATGAATGAAGTGAGTGAAGAGTTTGCGATTGCAGAAGGGGAAGGCGATGGAACTTATACATACTGGTGGGATGCACATGAAAAATGGTTGAAAGAAGAATTGGCCAAAATTGGCCACACTTTTAAAGAAGATATGCTGCTTGTGTGTGAGCGTCTTGAATTGATACATGTAAAGTGAATGTAGACGGTTCGTTCGGGAGAGCATAATAAAGTTTTCGTTCAGTGATTTGCTATAATAGGTCATTGGATTAAAAAACTTTTAGAAAGATAGGTCATAGTCATGAAAAAGAAACTGAGATTCATTGGAGTGGGAATCCTGGTTGTTTTTCTCCTTTTACTGGGTACGTATAAATTGATGAATTCGAGAACATATCAGGTATTCGGAGGATTAACCGATAAGGTCGAGACGGATGAAAAAGTGGTCGCTTTGACTTTTGATGATGGTCCATCGAAGAATGTAAATCAGATCCTGCCGTTATTGGATAAATACGATGTAAAAGCTACATTCTTCCTGATTGGTAACGAAATCGAAAAGTACCCAGAGGAAGCTGGAAAAATAGCGGAAGCAGGACATCAGATTGGGAATCACACGTATTCCCACAGGCGAATGGTTTTTAAATCGCCCTCCTATATCAAAGCGGAAATCGAGAAAACGGATAAATTAATTCAAAACTCCGGATATAAGGGTGAAATTGACGTTCGGCCACCTAATGGGAAAAAGATCGTTGGCTTGCCATATTACTTAAATAAAAATGATAGAGAGACCATTACCTGGAATCTGGAACCAGATAGCTATTACACTTCCGCTTCTGATAAAGTGAAGTATGTGAAGGAAAATATAAAACCAGGTTCGATCATCCTGATGCATCCGATGTATGATGATACGGGTAAAGAACTTCAAGCGATTGAAGGGATATTACAAGAGTTAACGAACGAAGGGTATACGTTTTTAACGGTCAATGAACTACAAGAGTTGTAGATTCATTTTTACAGTTTCGAGAAAAAGGGTTGCTGCGGCAACCCTTTTTTATTTTCTCGCTAGCAAAAGGTATTTAACGAAATACTGAATAGTACAAAAGGTTGGCGGCATATTGTTTCTTAATGGAATGATGTTGTGGTGCATGCTTTCGTGTAAATAAAGCTTTAAAAATGGGGCTGGTTACGTTGTATCGGAATAAAAATACCGCTCTGATCATTATTTTAGGGATCCTGTTACTCCTATTCCTTGTTGTGATGGCTTTCCGCGATATCACTGTATACTTCGTGTATAGTTCAGGCATCGGACCTTTATTATTTATCGGTCTTATCATATTGGCGATCATTATGCTTTTTTTAAAAGGTTACAAGTAATAAAGTTTTGATAATTGAGGTTGCTGCGGCAGCCCTTTTTATGTGGAGCGAAAGGCCTTGCTATACCTTGTAAATTCTAGGTAAAAAGTTATAATTTTCATACACTTCGATTAGTAGTATATGGTAATATTAAATTGGAATTATTTTCTTTAATTTACAATCAAAGGAGAGGTGTAAGTGGAGTTTTTTACTAAGTGGTCGTTTAAGAACAAGGCTGCCGTTTCGTTGGTAACCATATTTATTTTGTTGATAGGTGTTGTTAGTTATTTTAAATTGCCTATGGAATTTTTACCATCTGCTGATAATCCACAAGTTACGATTATCACGATGGGACAGGGCACTGATTCGAAAACAATGGAAACACAAGTTACAGATCCGATTGAAAGAGCAGTTACAGGAATAAAAGGAAAGAGTTCAGTATACTCCACCACTGGAGATGGGTTTTCAAAAGTAGATCTATTCTTTGAATCCGGATCGGATATGAAAAAAGCAAAACTTGATGTTAAAGAGGCTTTAGACAATGTAGCATTGCCGCAAAGCATGGCAAAACCGACTGTTACACAGCTAAATACATCAATGATTCCCATTTCATTTATAGCTGTTACTTTTAAGGACGGGTTAACAGCTGAAAATATAGACTTGACGAAGAAGGAATTAGAGCCTCTGTATAAAGATATTAAAGGAGTTTCGGACGTACAGACATTTGGAATTTCCCAATCTGTTCTTTCAGTCAAAGTGGATAATGAACAATTGGCTAAAAAGAAAGTTTCGATCCAAGATGTCATGAGCGTCCTTAACGGTCAGAATACAGCCCTAGCCGTAGGCGAAAAAGTGATCGATGGGAAGGCTAGTAACATTAAGGTTATCGGGGATTTAACAAGTATTGAAAAATTAAAAGCGTTAAAGGTCACTCCAAATGTCACACTTGGAGAGATAGCGAAAGTTGATGAAGCGAAGGATGGTAATCTCGTCAGTCGTTTCAATGGAAAAGAAAGCATTGATATTAGCATTATCAAGGACAGCCAATCAAATGCTGTCACAATCAGTAAAGAGGTTGAAAAAACAGCAAAAAAAATCAATGAAAAGTATAGTGACCAGAAATCGACCATCTATTTATCTACAGCTGATATGGTGGAGACTTCTGTTCAGACGATGGTAAAAGAGGTGCTGCTTGGTGCGCTATTCGCCACCATTGTGATCATGGTCTTTTTACGAAATGTACGGTCTACATTTATTACAATCGTATCCATACCGCTATCTCTCGCCTTTACGTTATTCTTGTTGTCATTGTCGGGAGTAACGCTGAATATTTTAACGCTAGGCGGTGTCGCTGTAGCCATTGGGCGCTTAGTGGACGATAGTATTGTTGTTATTGAAAATATTTTCCGGAAAATGCAGCAGGAGAAGATTTCCACCCAATTGGTGATGGAGGCAATAAAAGAGGTAGGGGTGGCGATTACAGCTTCAACCCTTACTACTGTAGCCGTTTTCTTGCCTGTAGCATTATTGAACGGAGGCCTTCAAGAGTTTCTGCTTCCTTTCGCTTTAACGGTCACTTATTCATTGCTGGCTTCATTAATTGTCGCATTAACGGTCGTTCCGTTAATGAGTGCGGGATTGCTGAAAAGGGCGAAGTTGCCAAAACATCGACCAGCTAAGCGTTTTACGAAGCTTGTTACTTGGTCATTAAACCATAAATGGGTTGTCCTGATTGTTGCATTGCTGTTGTTTGTCGGTTCCATTGGTACATATTTTTCCATGCCAAAAGGAGCGATTGATAATTCCTCAGCTGACTATGTCTCAGCGACGTTGACTTATCCAAATGATCAGCCATTTGATGAAGTAAAAGAAAAGGCGATAGAACTCGAAGAAAAAATGCAGGATTTGAGTGATGTGGATAATGTGTTCATGCAATTAGGAAACTCTGCCGAAAGTGCTCAATACGGCTCAGTCACATCACCTACAGAAGCTACATTCAGTATCTTAGTGAAGGATAAAGCAAACATAGATACCATCTTGGAGGAAATCGAAAAGCAAAAAGAAAACTATCCTGGTGCGAAGCTTACGTCCACCGCTTCTTCATTTATGATGGGGGGGTCACAGACGAACATCACGATAGATGTTATTGGCAACAATGCGAAAGATTTGGAGCTGATAGCTAATAAGATCAAAGGAAATATTCAAGATATTAAAGGGATCGAAGAAGTTACAACGAACCAGGACGAAAAGAAAACCATTTATTCATTCAAGGTGGATCCTGCTAAAGGCAACACAGAACAAATAGGTCAACAACTTGGTATCATGCTCAATAAAACCCCAATCGGCAATATCACGTTGGATGATAAGCAGACACCTGTAGTCCTTGAACCAATCTTAGATCCTAAAAAACCAAAGGATTTAAAGAATATACCTATTTTGACAGATGGCGGTTTAGTCCCGGTGTCAAAAGTTGCTTCTTTAAAGAGCGAAGAGAGTGCCACAACACAGTTCCATAAAGATGGAGAAACGTATCTCCAATTAACGGCAACGGTCGATCCTGCCAAACTTTCTGATATTGCAAGGAAAATAAATCTTGAGATATTTGGAGACAAGGAGACCAAGGGACTTGATATTCCGAAAGATGTAGACATTTATGTTGGAGGAGCCAGTGCTCAGCAAACAGATGATTTTTCTGATTTGTTCCTTACGATGTTAATATCTATAGGCATCGTCTTTCTAATCATGGTTTTAACATTTAAATCAATTAGAGCACCGATCGCCATTTTATTTTCATTGCCGTTCGCTGCGATCGGAGCAGTGTTAGGATTGGTAATCAGTCGTATTCCAGTGGATATTACAGCACTATTGGGTGCGCTCATGTTAATTGGAATCGTAGTGACAAACGCTATTGTGCTTCTCGATCGAGTCAAGCAAAACGAAGAAAAAATGATAATCCGAGATGCGATCGTTGAAGCGACAGCTACGAGATTCCGTCCGATCATTATGACGGCTGTAGCAACCATTTGCGCCATGCTGCCTCTTTTATATAAAAAAGCGGAAACAGGAAGTCTTGTTTCACAAAGCTTAGCCATCGTTGTCATTGGCGGGTTAGCTGTATCAACACTGCTCACACTCATCGTCATTCCATGTATATACGAATTGCTATACTTTAAAAAGTCGAAAAAACAGAGGAAGAAAAAGAGAGAACCCGTTAACGAACACATTGAAATGTAAGGGTGCTTATAAAAAAGTTTGTAGAGAAAGAATTCTTCCTCTACAAACTTTTTTTTGCATTTCGATTTAAAGCTTTTTTAAAATAATGCTTGACTTATATACAACCTGTAACTAAAATGATTACAGCAGGGTGGAACACATAACAGTACAATCGCAAGCAGCAATCGATTACGTACTGCTAAATCCAATGCATTCTATATTCAGAGAAAGCATATTTTTTTACTCTCTATTGTAACTGATTTGGTTACAAATGGGGGCTAATGATAAAAAGTGAGGGAATATCATATGACAGTGAAAATTAAAGCGTATTCTGATTTTATATGTCCATTTTGTTTTTTGGGCAAAGGTCCTTTAGATGAAATCGTGAAGGAAAAAGATGTAGAAGTGGAGTGGATGCCATTTGAACTGCGTCCTAGTCCATATTCGAAAATTGATCCATGGAAAGAACCTGATAAGTTGAGTTCATGGGATTCTTATATTCTTCCTGTTGCGAAAAAGCTAGGGATTGATATGCGTTTACCGCGTGTTTCTCCGCATCCATATACACATTTGGCGTTCGAAGGGTGCCAGTTTGCAAAGGAGCATGGAAAAGGGAATGAGTTCCATGACAGAGTTTTTACAGCATTTTTTCAAGAGGAACAAAATATTGAAGATATTGAAGTATTGACAAAATTAGCAGGTGAAGTTGAACTATCCGAGGATGCTTTTAGAGAAGCGTTAGTGTCACGTAAGTATCGTGAAGTGCATCAAGACGCACTAAAACATGCCTATGAAGAAGCGGATATTAGGGCTGTTCCAACATTTATCATTGGTGATGAAGTGATCCAAGGACTCGCTAGCAAAGAAAGGTTAGCGCAAGTCATAGAGAAGGAAGCAGCAAAAAATAAACTGAATGAATTTGATGGCTTGCAATGCGATAGTAAGGGGAATTGCTAATAACGTTCTGAGCTATTAAATACAAATCAATCTATCATATTAAATTAAACATAATTTGGAGGAATCAAAATGTCAGCAACTACAACAAATTTAAAAGAAGCAATCATCAATCGCCGTTCAATCCGTAAGGTGAAAAAGAACGAAAATATTACGAAAGAAAGAATGAATGAAGTTTTAAAAACCGCTTTACATGCACCAACTTCATTTAACATGCAAAGTGGACGAGTGGTGGTAGTGATGGATGACGAACATGAAAAGTTTTGGGATATCGTAAAAGAAACACTTCGTTCGCGCGTTCCAGAAGAGAGCTTTGCGGCAACTGTCGAACGATTACAAGGATTCCGTGATGGAGTGGGCACCATCCTACTCTTTGAAAATCAAGAAACGATAAAGCAAATGCAAGAAAAAGCACCATCATATAAAGAACAGTTCCCATATTGGTCCCATCAAGGCAGTGCTATGTTGCAGTATGCAATATGGATGACTTTATCAGTGGAAGGCATTGGGGCATCAATACAACACTATAATCCGATCATTGATGAAGAAGTGAAGAAAACTTGGGATATTCCAGGGGAATGGTCATTGATAGCTCAAATGCCATTTGGTGAGCCCAATGAACAACCAGGAGAAAAGACGTTCCTGCCATTTGAAGATATTGTGAAATTTTATTAATACTAAGATTTAAGATATTCATAAAGAACCTGGAAAAGCAGTTCAAGATCGTACATGTTTGCGATACAGACATACAAAAAGCCTGTTTACTCTTAATGAGTAAAAACGGGCTTTTTTTTTTGAAAATATCCGTTCCTGATATTCATCCTGCATATAAGAGGTATATAATTGACATTGAGAATCATTTTCATTTATAGTGAATTAGGTAATAGCAATGTGGATTTGATGTATTTATCGAGTATTGAAAAAGCACCTACATACGAACAATTAAGGAAATGTGAAAACTTTTAGAGAGCATGCCCTTATATGGGGAAGCAATAGGAAGAAGTGGAGATTGTTCATGTGTGATCGGATGCTAGGTAACCCCAAATACCAAAAGTCAGCATTTTTGTTAAGGAGGGTCCTTGATGATTACCCAATTAAGTGCAAAGGGAGAAGCAAAAAAAGAGGAACTTATACAAGAACTTCTGAAATTCGGGATTTTTAAAAAATATAATAAACAACTATACGAGCTTCCGATTTTTGTATTGCAGAAAGAATTCAATAACTTGAGAGGAGAATCAAAAAATGTCCAGGAGAAAAAAATCTTATGATGAACTGCTAAAAGAAAACCGCGAACTTCTGTTGCATGACAAAATTCAAGTGGAACGCATTTATACAAAAATCGATCAAAAAGCTACCGATGAAAAAAAGGGAAGTAAGCAAGTACATTCATGATTGCCTAAAAATGAAGAAAACCGAAATGCATTTTTTTGATTTCGGTTTTTTTTATGAGGGCAATCGGTAACTTGATACAAAAAAACCAATTTATTAAAACTGTTTTGTGTGTAATTCGTATATACTAATAAGGAATTTGTTACCATATAGTGAATGGCAAAACGATAGAAAACTAAAGTATCTTAAAGAGGGAAGTCGATCAGCATTAAAAGTTGGTACAGAAATGAGTTTGTTTTTTATCAAAATCACTATAAGAAATCTGCCATGACGATTATGGTGTTAGGTATTTTTATAGCGGTCCTTACATTTTGTTTGGAGTTATATTTCAAGGAATTTGTTATTCAGCATTTTCACAGTATTGCAGATCAAATGGTTGATAAAAATGGTGTAGAGCCCGGGAATATTGAAAAATTCTATTCTATTGGCTATCACAATAGTTTGATAGGACTTATTATCATTCTTGTTGGATTCATTCCTATATATGGGTTTCCAGTCATTTATGGATTAATTTCCTTTACAGCCGTTGGAGTAGTTGCAGGGTACGGATATATCATGGATTATGATGTAATCAAAACGATGATGATCGCTTTCGTACCTCACGCAATCATTGAAATAATACCGATTCTTTATAGCATGGCAGTCGGTATGTATATTAATAAAAACATCATTAAAAGACTGTACTTGAAGAAGAACAATACATCTAAACTGGGCACGATGTGTAAAAAAGGCATGAAAAGTTATTTATTGATTGTCGTTCCGTTATTTTTGCTTGCCGCTTTAGTTGAATCCTTCATAACAACTTTTCTTATTGATAGATACTTATGAGTAAGATTGGATTGGTTTTGCAAATCCGAGCGTTCAAGAAGGAAAACCTATAACACAATCGTACAATGGTGGTTTTTCTAATAATGGAATAAAAAAAAGAAAGGTGCTGAGTTTCTTTTGAATATGAAAAAAGGATTTGTTCTACTATTGATGTGTTTATTGGTTATAAGCGGCTGTACATCAACGAAGGTTCAAGAACCTAAAAATCTCCCCCATAAAAATCTGTCTGATGATATGCCCGGTTTTGTAACTGAAAAGGATTTTGATAAGGTCGATTGGGATAGGGTGGCTGCTGAGTTTGAAACAGATACAGGCAGTGATATGGTCGGTAATGAGAAAAAAGTTGGCATAATGGGACCTGAATTAAAGCCCAATAAGATTGAAAAATGGTTGTGGCATTTTTGGGGAATCGATAAAGGTGAAGTGACACTGGTTGGTTACCACCATGATACAAAAGACATCAGTCCGGTTTTCAGTAAAGGAGTTTGGACCTGGAATGGTTTTGCTGGCGGTAAGATTAATGGAGCGGATGCAAGCTTTCCATCGAATGTTGTGCTTCCAAAAGCAGGTAAATGGGCGATATTAATTTATATCGATGGCGAATTATTCGATACATTGGTTTTGGATATCAAGCCTTAGTTGTCAGTAAAGGATAATCCCTATTAGGATGTTTTGTGGATACTATTTACCATTTTTTTATAATTAAAGTAATAAAACGCCAATTGAATGACCTCTTACGTTATAATGAATGGGGCTCCATAGGAAAGAAAGTCAGATATCTGCAGGAGTATTTATGAATGGAGGTTATATGACGTTGAAGAAAAAATTATTGGTCATTATTCCAGCCGTTGCATTGATGATCGCCCCTCTAGGAGCGGGAACTTCAATTACCCATGCAGCATCAAAAGACAATCAAACCCAGAAAGTCGAAACGAAAGCGGAAACGCGCCCGACCCTTCGGAAAGGCTCCCGTTCTAGTTATGTAAGAGATCTACAGCAAAGCCTTAAAGATGTTAAATATAGTGTAGGCGTTGATGGGATTTTTGGTACCCAAACACAAAATGTCGTAAGAGAGTTTCAAGTGGATCATAATTTGGCCTCAGATGGTATCGTCGGACCGTTGACATGGGCTGCTTTAGATGAAAATAAAGTAGAAAGAAAACAGTTTACAGAGAAAGATGCGATTGCGTTAGGAAAGAAGAAACTAGGTAACAAGATCGTATTCAGCGGTGATGGCAGATTGCTGAAAGATGGCAAAGGAAAATCATATTACAAATATAAAGCAGCTAATAAAGATTGGATGGATCAAGGCGGCACAGGAACGATCGGGTGGTTCCACATTTATAAAGATGGTCGTGTAGTGGAAGAATAAAGGGATATACATGCAAAAAATTCTCTCACTTTAAGTGGGAGAATTTTTTTGCATCTATATTTTGCTATAAATAACAAGTAAATACAGATATAATAAGAAATGAACAGCAATTTGGTATAGTGGGCAGCGGTCACTCCTTTAATGAAAGGGGGTGTCGCTGGTGATTTCTATTATGGACGGACTGATGCTTATGATTTCATTTGCCTCTTTGATCGTCGCAGTAATCGCGGTTACATTAAAAAAGTAACCCCCTCCATACCATCCGGCCAGATGTATGTAGGAAAAGGGTTACTTTCATGATTGAGTAGCTACTGACTTACCACAGAAAGCCGCTGCTCTTTATGCAGTTTGCTGTTCATTAAGACGCTGGTTTATCCAGTGTCTTTTTTTTATATATGTTAGTTATCTTTATTATATCCTCATTTTACCTATACATTCAACTAAAAAACATGGAAAGAGCATAACGAAGTTTCAATGTATGGAGAATTCATTCCTTGATGTTCTATCAGGATTTTTGGCATAAAATCACGATGATTTATACATATAAAATAAGCTGACACTACATTTCCTAGCGATGGAACCATAAAAAGACCCCTAAAGCTTACGGATTCCAAGCGGGATCCACTTTGAGGCCATGTATAATCAGTTTAGATTTTCGTTAAATTCCTGTCATTTTCCAGTTTGAATAATTTCATTCCTTTATAAGATACAATCGAAGGAATCAAACAAAGTAATGCCATCGGTAAACAATAAAGAAGATAGAAATGCCCTCCGTTTTCCAGTAAGGGAATATAGGCTAAAGCAGTGAAAAATAGGACGGAAAAAATGATCGTGAAAATCCCGAAAGACTGATGATAGAACGCATGAATTTCCCTTCTTCGTTCTTCTTGATTGGGTAAATTCTTTACGGATTTGTGTGTTCGGAGGAACAGGTACAAGGAGAATATTAGAAATAAAGCGGAAAATGGTAAGGCAATAGCAAATAATGAAACGTCAAGAATGGAAAGATAAAAGCTGGATAAAAAGAACACCTCTGACACACCTAAGGCAAAACAATAATTGAAGATACTTATTCGATTAGGTTGTTTAAGCATAAAATCCCTCCTTCTATATAATAGTATGCAGCTGCTAACATGTTCACCACTTTGTCACATTTAAAAGAAAAATAAATGCTCCAAGTTCCACCCAGGATCATGCTTTCAGTCCTTAGAAATAAACCCTCTGGCTAACAAGCCAGAGGGTTTATTCTTTGGAGGATTTATTTAAGCTTGAAGATGTTGAATAGAGTCCGTACTTATTACGAATAGTAATAAAATATCGGGTAAAGGGGGAGAGTGCCATGACTGCACAAACGATGATTAAAGGATTTCTGCTCGTTCTTCTATTATATTTCCTGTATGTATTGGTGACGGCAGTGGTCCTTTTCTACTTCCTCAAGGAAAAAGAAGAAGATAGGCCGATTAAACCTATAAGTGCATATTTGGGAGAGGAGGATTCCACCGTGGATCGTGCCCTGCTTCTCGAAGATGGTTATGAATCGGGACTCGCCCGAATGCGAATGATCCAGGAAGCACAGCATTCAATCGATATTGCCTACTACGCTTTTGGAAAAGGAAAATCATGTGAACTTATTCTTGGAGCTTTGTTCGAAGCTGCTGACCGCGGTGTCAAGGTTAGAATCCTTCTGGATGGAATTTCTCATGGACTCAGAGGTCAATTAAGCGGTGTCCGTTATGCACTGGCATCACATGAAAACATTGAATTAAGGTACTACGAAACCTTTAAGCCATTTAAGCCCTGGACCTGGCATAACCGCCTCCATGACAAGATGATCACTACAGATGGAAAGTTAGGCATCATCGGAGGCAGGAATATCGCCGATAAGTATTTAGCAAAAAACGCGCCTAAGAATTATGTCTATGACCGGGATGTACTCATTTTCAATGCTGAACAGGAGAAAGATAGTGTAATCGTTGAAATGAAGGCCTATATACATGAATTATGGACTCATCCGTATACGAGCAAAGTCTTTGCAGACCTTTCGAAAAGTCAAAAGGAAAAAGGAAAACGAGTCAGAGATACCTTATTAAATCAATACAGCAAAGCTATGCAAAATAATGCCGATTTCGTTAATCCGGCCATCGATTGGAGCAAGTCTACAACATCTACAAAAAAAGTGTCCTTCATTCATAATCCAATCGAACGGTTCAATAAACACCCTTTTGTGTGGAGATCTCTAGTGGATATTGCTGCGAACGCCAATAAGTCGGTATTTATCCAGAGTCCCTATATTGTTCCTGCGGGTGCCATGGAGGAATATGTACCAAAGAATATGAATTCAAAAGCTGATTGGACCATACTAACCAACTCAGTGACATCAACCCCGAATGTGATCGCTTTTTCCGGTTACTTGGCACTTAGGGATAGTATCGTTGAGACAGGGGCAAAGCTTTATGAATATTCAAAGCCTTATTCATTGCATGGTAAATCGGCTGTATATGATCGGCGATTAAGTGCAGTCGGTTCCTTCAATCTGGATTCGCGATCTGCCTTTTTAAATACAGAATCGATGGTGATAATTGATAGTGAAAATTTTGCAGCGCAATTGATAGGGGCCATCGAGTCGAAAATCCCGGGTAGTACACTCGTCGCGGACAATAAAAGATATATAGAACCACCTGAAGATCAGAAAAAGGAAGAATCTTTCTTTAAAGCGACCTTTTTAAATGCCCTTTCGAAAATAACGGTATATTGGAAGAGGTTCATTTGAATGATGACGAAAAGACAGCAATCTCAGCGATTGTTGTCTTTTTACGGAGCAAATTCGTTTAAAATGGATTATTGCCTAATTAACAAATGTGTAATTTGCTATACTTGAGCAAAGCTAATCAAAAAATATTCCATTATCCGAAGGAGAACAGAAACATGCAAACCTTACAGCATCTATCGAAACATATCGTCTACCTGCCCCCGGTCCAGAAAACGGATCGGCCGGTACTTGCAGCCGTTTCCGGAAACAAGAAAACGCTCATCATCGATGCCGGTAACTCCGTCCAGCATGCACAGCTCTTTAAGGACGAATTGCTACGGAATGATCTAAACGGGAATTTCCTTGTTCTTACCCATTCTCACTGGGACCATGTATTCGGACTGGAGAATATCGGGATTCCGGTCATTTGTCATGAAAAAACATACAACAATATTAAAGATATGCAGCAGCTTTCATGGGAAGATCAGGCACTTGATCAACGGGTCGCAGACGGGACGGAGATTCCCTTTTGCGCCGATGCAATCAAATTGGAACATGGGACAAATAGAAAGATTTCCCTGCCGTTGCCCGATATTATCTTTGAAAAAAAGGTGACAATCGATCTCGGCAATGTAACCTGTGTAATCGAACATGTTGGGGGAGATCATGCCAAAGACTCCTGTATCATATATGTTCCAGAGGAAAAAACATTATTTCTGGGAGACTGCTTTTATGCCAATCTTTATGCTGAAAAATGGAATTATACGGCTGACCAGGCCTTGCTACTCGTTAAGAAAATTGAAGCATATGATGCCGATACATATATACTCTCCCATCAGGATCAGCCTTGCACGAGACAGGAAATGGAGGCGGAGCTTAAGCTAATGAAGGAATGTGCCAGAACCGTGGTCGACCATCGGGGAAATCGAGCATTAATGGAGCAGGAATTGGCAAAAGGGTTAAAACGGGATTTAACTGAAGATGAGCTCGAAACGATTGGATTTTTTGTAAATGGGTACGTTGAGTGACCAATGAAATGAAAAGCCCCTTGAAGTGTACACAAATAGTTCAACACTTTATTAAGGTGCGGGCAGGGTATGAGTTCGGTATTCAACTGGGCTCATACCCTTTAATTTGACCTTATTCCTATGTGGAATAAACAGACCTCAATAAGCTCATTTTACTAAAAAGAGATATATGATAAGAACTGATAGGAAACCTGATATGATTTCCCCAGTTTTTGCTCCTCTATTATCGGGATGAATATGACCAATAATAAAGGAAGGGATGAAAAATATAACTGAATAGAACATGGTCAAATGAATGCCTGTATCTCCATTTGACCATGCGCTCAGTCCGATATTATTTAGAATACTATCTCCAATACAAAATTTATTGGCAAATCGAAAGGTAAACAATATTCCGATTATACATAGGACGAAAGAAAGTGAACCTACTCCGATATCTTTTGTTTTCTTACATGCAATAGTCGTCATATTTAATCTCCTTGCAGATGAGAATGTTCTGAACTCGAAAACCCAAATTATGGTTTTTATTGTAACATACTTAGCCAATTACTTAAATCCTTACATCTGCACCAGAATCCAAGAGCCAGCCTTTTTCTACTTGCTAAAATAAAAACTGCACCTCCAACAGTTAGATGGTGTCTAACAATTAGGGGTGCAGTTCATTTAGGGGGCTTAATAGATTAATTATGAGCTTTTTCCAGGGCTAGCTTTATCCCAAAACCAATCAATACCGTCCCTGTTATTCCCTCGAAAATCGCCTGAGTTCTCGGCTTTTTCATAAAAGCACTGATCTGGTTCAAGAGATAGATATAAAAGATGAACCATATAGCGGTTAAAACGGTATACGTTATCCCCATGATCAGGAAGGGTAAAAACGTATCATTGCCTGGATCCACGAATTGAGGCAGAAACGTTAAGAAGAAAACGGCCACTTTAGGGTTCAGCAGATTGGTAAGGAACCCTTGCTTAAAGCAAGACTGGTTTTCATACTTACCTTTGACGGGTGTTTCTGCCGCTGCAGCCACTTGTTTATTCCTTAATCCCCATAAAGTCTTGAAGCCTAGATATACTAAGTAAACGGCACCGACATATTTGAAGATGGAAAATAATAAAGCGGATTTCACAATGATTGCCGAAAGTCCAAACACGGCAGCTGATGTATGAATAAAAAGCGCACAGCACGTACCGAACATCGTTTTAAAACCTCCGGCTGTTCCCACGGTAACGGTATTCCTTGTGGTTATCGCCGTATCCGGACCAGGTAAAATGATGAGAAGAATGCACATGATCATGAACAAATAAAAGTTCTCCATATTCGGACCTCCATTCTGAATGGTGAATTCTGAAAATTATAACATAAATGAACTTGGTTTAGGGAGATAAATAAGCATGTCGATATTTTTAAAGAATTTGTTGTGATTATCTGGATGCCTCGCACATATAGGCTGGAAAGTCTATTTATGGATTCGTTTTTTCTCAAGAAACAGAACATTGATAGATAGGCCTTTTTGGTATTAGCGAAGGGGGAGAGGGAAATGCAGTTGGCCGTTTGCTGGGGAATGTTAAGAAAACAAGCCAAATCATTTTTGTGACTCGGCTTGTTTTTTTATTTTTATAAATTGTTAACGCTGTAAATATTATCTCAAGTTCTATTTCTTTAGGGTGATTTTTTCAATACAGCACGCACCGGACTTCCATCTGCTTCAACTAATGGAAGCGGGAGGGCTGCCAATTCATAATTCCCTTGCCCTATATCGTCTAATACAAGCCCTTCCAAAATATGAATTCCATGACCGGCAAGTTCATGATGGGCAGACAGTTCTTTACTATCCAATGGATCTACGGATGGCAAATCAAGACCAATTAGACGAACGCCTAGTCCTGAAAGATATGCCGCTAATTCTGGTTGGATATGAGGAATAGTTTGTGGAAACACACGTCTATCCTTCCAAGCGTCAGTCCGAATTAACAGTCGCGTCACGCCTTGTAGATCCAGATTGGATAATTCATTGACACCGATGCTTATCTTGTTTGGCAAATGAATGACTCGGGCATTTCCCATATATAAATCGAGATCCAGTTCAATCACTCTTTTTCCATCGTTATCAAAATGAAAAGGTGCATCAATATGAGTACCAGTGTGCACACTCATATTGATTTGACCTACATTGACAGATCCACTCTCTTCTTTACTCCAATTGACTTTGTATGAGAAAGGGGTATCTCCAGGCCAGACTGCAACGTTTTCATCCAGACGTTGTGAAATATCAATCCATGTTCCCATGCATCTTACCTCCATCTCTTATAGCTTCGTTCTTAGGCTCCATAGTTCTGGGAAAAAGTGTTGGTCTAGAGCTCTTTTTAAATACGTTACACCCGATGATCCGCCAGTACCTTGTTTATTACCAATAATTCTTTCCACCGTGGTCATATGATTAAAACGCCATAATTGCTGTTGATGGCCAATGTCCACTAACTTCTCGCCCAGCTCATATAAGTCCCAATATTGCTCGACATCGCGGTAAACTGTCAGCCACGCTTCTTCTACACTTGTATTTGGTTCGTATTTTTGTGACCAATCCCTGCTGATGGCTTCTTGATCAATTGGTAATCCACGCGCCACAAGGGCATTAATCGCCGCATCATAAATACTTGGCTCATGAAGGGCCTGCTGCATTTGCTCGAATAGATCTGTCTGATGTTGATAGACTGATAGTGTATGGACATTTTTGTTTCCTAGCGCAAATTCAATCAAACGATTCTGATAAGATTGGAATCCGGAAGATTGCCCCAGTTTATCCCTGAACTCCATGTATTCAGCCGGTGTCAAAGTTGAAAGGACACTCCAGGACTGGATCAATTGCTGCTGAATTCTCGAAACGCGCGACAGCATTTTAAACGAGGGTTCCAACTTGTTTTGGCGTATACATTGAGTCGCTGCTGTCAGCTCATGTAAAATTAGCTTCATCCATAACTCACTCGCTTGATGGATGATGATAAAAAGCATTTCATCATGATGATCGGAACATCTATGTTGACTAGTTAATATCTTATCAAGGTGGAGATAATCTCCGTATGACATCGATTTTTGAAAATCGGTTTGAATTTCTTTCTCTAACCCAGTTATTGTTGGCTGATTGGTATCCATATTCTTCATTCCGCAATCCCCTCACTTTTCATATTTCAAAAAACTGTGATCTCGCCATACTATTTTTTTCCTTCCTTCTATTCTATCTTCTTTTCCAGGGGTTCCTCCACTACATTCTGATTCATATTCCTTCTTTTCGAAACAAAATAAGCGACAGATAAAAATAGTAACCAAGGAATTCCGAATTGAAGCATGATTTTGAAATCTGTAAACCATGTCGTAACCATTAAGCTAAATAGAAGAACGGCTCCTAGTATCGTTAAATAGGGAAAACCCATCATCCTTACCGGTAACTTGCGTCCGCCTGTTTTCTCCCATTTCACCCTGAAAAATAAATGAGAAATGAAGATCATAAGCCATGTGAACATAGCACCGAACATGCAAATCCCCATCATGAAGGCATAGGAAGAGCCAGGAAGTAACGAATGGACGCCTGCAGCAATGAAAATCCCAGTGGTAGAGACAGCAAGTGCTTTTCCCGGAACGCCCCTTTTGTTTAACTTTCCTAAAAAGCTAGGTGCATTTTTCCCACGCGCTAATGAAAACATCATACGTGTTGAAGCATAGAGCTGAGCATTCATGGCAGATAAAGCAGCTGTTAAAATAATAAAGTTCATAATCCCGGACGCACCTGGAATGTTCAAGATGTCCATCACTTTTACGAATGGACTTTCCTCGATCCCAGCTGTTTTCCACGGAACGATCATCAACATGATGCCGATTGTCAATACATAGAAGGTGGATAAACGGAACACGGTCGCTTTTAATGCTTTTGGAACAGCTGTATCTGGATCTTTTGCTTCTCCTGATGTAACCGCTATCATTTCAGTTCCAAGAAAGCTGAATAAAGAAATAAATACGGCTATCCACATCCCCTTTAAACCAAATGGGAAAAAACCGCCTTCATTCACAAAGTTTTCAGGTCCTATATGTGGCTGTTCGGATGAACCGAATAGTACATAGGCTCCAAGGAGAATAAAACCAACAATGGCACTTATTTTAATAAAGGAGAACCAATACTCAAATGTAGCGAATGTATTCACGCTGGTAGCATTTACATAAATCAGGATACCTGCAAACAACAAAATCCATACGATTCCCGGTACGGTCGGAAACCAATAATTCATATACACGCTGACTGCACTTACTTCAACCCCAACAGCCAAAACATTGCCAATCCAATAAGAATAGCGGACAAGATAGCCTGCCATAGGAGTCATGTACTTTTCTGCAATGGCCCCAAAAGATCCGGAAGTAGGATGGGCAACCGTCATTTCGGCTAAACAGCCCATCAACAGTAAGACAATGAACGCCCCGAGTGCATAACTGAGCAATACACTTGGCCCTGCCGCTTGAATGGCAAGCCCGCTGCCAAGAAATAGCCCCGTCCCGATGGCACAGCCCATCGCGATCATGGTAAGCTGGTTTGTTTCCAGATCACGTTTTAATCCTTTCTCAGGCTCATCTTTAAGATTCAATTGAGTATTTTTATTCTCCATAGTTCATCCCCTTTTATCCCAAAAGACTTTATCTTACCGGGCAGTGAGTTCACACATCTTTAAGCGCAGACTGACCGCCCATATTAACCGACTAACAAATTCGAGGGAAGTGGAATTTAGCGTTATGCAATCACTTCACGTTCATTCTTGAATTTTTCATATTGTTTTTCCGACATGATTTTCTTGAGTATTTGTACCACTTCCCAAACTTCTGCGTAGGAAGTATATAGTGCAACTGGAGCAAGACGAATGATGTTTGGTGCCCGGAAATCCGGAATGACTCCGTTTTCTTTCAATGCCTTACAAATCCGTGCAGCTTCTTTATGCTCTAGGCTAACGTGACCTCCGCGGCGTATGTCTTCTCTAGGAGTTCCAATGAAAAATCCCATGTCCTCCAGCTCGTGTTCAATTAAGTCTATTAAATATTGATTAATTTTAAGGGATTTTTCGCGGATATTATCAATGCCAGCTTCTAAAAAAATTTCTAAAGACCCAATCAATGGTGCACAACTTAATACATGCGGCGTGCCAATTTGATACGCGCCTGCTGATTCAGCTGGTGTTAATGTATGTTCCATATCGAATTGTTTATCTTTTTTGGACCCGAACCAACCAGCCAATCCAGGCATCGTTCCAAAATGTTTTCGATTTACATATAAACCGCCAACACCGCCAGGGCCGCCATTTAAATGTTTATAATTGCACCAATACGCAAAATCCACATCCCATTCGCTGAATGAATGCGGGATGGCACCGATAGAATGACATCCGTCAAATCCGATTACTATTCCTCTTTTATGGGCTTCATCAGTTAATCGTTTCATATCCAATATTTGACCGCTGCGATACAGGACCGTTGGCAAGATGATCAAAGCGATGTCATCGGTCATTGCTTCGATAATGTCATCCTCTTCAAGGAATCTTCCATCGCGGCTTTTCACGCGGATGAGATGTGTCAGCGGATCGTATCCATGTGTACGCAGCTGACTTTGAAGAGCATAAATATCAGTCGGAAAGGTTAGTTCATCCGCTAAAATTTTTGTGCGTATCCCTTCCGGCTTATAAAAAGTAGCTACAAGTTGATGCAGGTTAACAGTTGTGGATCCGGTTACGACAACTTCCTCAGGAGAAGCCCCCACTAATTGGGCAATCTTGGCGCCCAATTCCTCTGCCATGAAAAACCATGGGTGTTTCCCTTGTGTCCATCCATCAATCCCATGTTCCTTCCAATCCTCCAAAGATTCCAAAAGAGTGCGTTCAGCTCTTTTAGAAAGAAGCCCCAATGAATTTCCATCCATATAGATGGAATTCGGCTTTAAATAAAATTCTTCTCGAAAACCTTTAAGGGAATCTTTTTCATCCATTTGTTTTGCGTAATCCAACGTGTATTTTGAATTCATAATCATCCTCCTAAATTAGTTTGATCCTTGGAGAATCGTATCAAAGAATATGACACGGTGTCAATAATGCAATTCAGAAAATTACAAACATTAAATCATTCGAAAAAACATATTCCAGCAAATGTTTTTTATTTGATAGAAATCCTTTATGCTAGAAGATAAGGGGAGGAATCAGGATGGATAATGGTAATGTAGGGGATAAACGACATTTGCGCTCAATCATGACACGTCAAAAGTTATTAGAAGCGGCAAAGGAGATATTTCTTGAAGAAGGTTTTCAAGCTGCGGTTATTTCCCAAATGATTAAAAAGGCAAACGTGGGGTACGGAACTGCCTATGTTCATTTTAAAGGGAAAGAAGATCTTTTAATTGTATTAATGGAGAATGTTATGGAGCAATTTTATGAAATTGCGGAGACCTCTTTCTTTCCAAAATCGAAGGACGAAGCAAAACATATCATAAATAAACAAGCTAATGCTTTTTTGAAAATGGCAGAGGCTGAACGCAATATGATGCAAGTTTTCGAACAGGCCATTGGGATTTCAACTGTCATCTCAGATAAATGGAAGGCGATCCGTATGAAGTTCATTCAGCGAATTTCAAAGGACGTCGCCTATGCACAGCAAAATGGGCTGGCAAGAGCTGAACTAAACCATGAGCTTGTAGCAAGAGGATGGTTTTTCACAAATGAAATGTATCTTTGGGAAATTGTCCGAAACGAACATCAAAGTTCTGTCGAGGAGATTGCTCAAACCATCACGTCAGTTTACGTCGAAGGTTTATATTTGTAATTATATTAATGATGCTATAATTGGCAGTTCAAACAATCTTCCGGTTTTACTACAATCGGAAGATTTAATTTTTTTAAGATTTTCTCACCTTATCAGGAAAACTTCATCTTCCCACCACTTATAACCCTTCCAAACTCACGAGTAAATCAACTAAAATCACGAGTAAAACAGCTGAACTCACGAGTAACAGCATCAAATCTCGTAAAATAGCCGCGCAAAATCTTGAGTGAAAATCAAACAACTTGAGGTTAAGCATCCATTCACGAGTAAATCAGCTGAATTCACGAGTAAAACGCTCAAACTCACGAGTAAAGTGTCCAAATTCACGAGTAAACCGCCAAAACTCACGAGTAACAGCATGAAATCTCGTATAATAGCCGCAAAATCTTGGGTGAAAATCAAACAACTCGAGGTTAAGCATCCATTCACGAGTAAAATGCTCAAACTCACGAGTAAAGTGTCCAAATTCACGAGTAAACCGCCAAAACTCACGAGTAACAGCATGAAATCTCGTATAATAGCCGCAAAATCTTGAGTGAAAATCAAACAACTCGAGGTTAAGCAACCATTCACGAGTAAAACAGCTGAATTCACGAGTAAAACGCTCAAACTCACGAGTAAAGTGTCCAAATTCACGAGTAAACCGCCAAAACTCACGAGTAACAGCATCAAATCTCGTATAATA